>CAJXNI010000007.1 GCA_913057235.1 uncultured Bacteroidota bacterium | reverse complement strand
ATCACCCAAAGAAATGGCTTTAAAAAAGTGGGGGCTAAAAAACATCAGCCTTAAATTGCTCAGGATCTTTACCGGTTTTAGGCAAGGGCCGGTTTTGGGTTAAACATTCCATAATTTCCTGCGGCATATTAAAATTCAAGTTCTTTTCCAGGTGAGTGCGGCAAGAAGTGCCAAGAGCAGACCAATTGGAAAAGTTGGCAAAAGCCTGTTCTAAGGCGGGAACAAGGGCTTCAACAGTGTTGCTGGCACTAACAAAGCCTCGGTTCTCTACCCAAAGCGCATTATCACCCACCGCACTTACCAGGGCAGAGCGACCGCAGTACATTGCCTCCAGCAAAGACAGCGGGATCCCTTCTGCTCGGCTGGTCAATACTAATAACTGGTTATGCTCCCAGATTTTAGTCACGTCAGACTGATAACCGCGGATAAAGACTTTATCCTTTAAATTGTAAAAAGCTATAAGGTTTTCCAGATGGTCTTGATCTTCGCCTTGCCCGTAAAGATTTAACTCAAAAGGCTGATTCTTGAATATAGGATGTGCTAAGGCCTGCAAGAGCAAATCTTGCCCTTTTATAAAGGTTTGAAAACGGGCTACACTGGCTAAGCGTGGCACCGTAGATTCTGGAAAGGGAATTGCCGCAGGCTCTGACAATTTCAAAGGATTATTAATGATACGGGCCTTGGGGATTTCCTGGGCCAATTGCATTTGGGCATTCTTAAAATTGCGATACGAAACGAAAAAATGACCATCAGCCGCCTCTGTTAGCAGGGCCCTGGAGGCTCTAAAGCTTTGGGTGATGTCCATGTCATGCTCCCAATTAAATTGAGACATCAGGTAAAAAGGAACCTGCCTTTTTTGGCAATACTTAATTAAGTAGGAGCTTATGGATATATTGTAATCAAAGGTTTCACCGCTGGAAATTAACACCACTTGGGGTTGCCAGGCTTTCACCTTTTTCCAGTCTAAATCTGTTTGATCTAAACCAGTACGCATTTTCAACTCTGCCAGTACTCTGCCGGTAAAACGTTGTCCTACAAAATAAGAAGGAAAAGGTCGCTGGTGCAGAATAGCCCCGGTTTGTTCTAAGGCTAGTACTTTCTGAGCCAGTGGTTTGTGCATAAAAACAGAAACCATCACCTCATGACCAGCTTTTAGCGCCTCTTGAGCCACCTGATACCAAAGTTCTTCACTGCCACCCCATTTTACCACATTGGTAGTTACAAAAAGTACTTTCATTTATTTCAGCATGTTTTTAGCGGCTCATGTAGAGCAACCCAAAATTGGTGGTTTTTTTTTTAAAAAGGTCTCTATCAAAATCTCAAATATTAAGGCTATTTCAATTGAGACTGTTTGAATATACCATGCGTTTTTTTGCTAAAATTGCGGACTTATTTAAAAACCAAACAATTGCTTTTCAACTCCTGGGAGTTTCTCATTCTTTTTTTGCCCCTAGTTTTTGCCTTGTACTGGATGGCGAAAAATAGAGTGGTGCAAAACTGGATTTTGGTGCTTTCCAGCTGGTACTTCTACGGTTATTGGGATTGGCGTTTTTTGGGTCTTTTACTTTTTAGCTCCTTTTTAGACTACTCTATAGGCCGTGAGCTGGGTAAAACCAGTGTTGCCTGGAAAAGAAAGTTGCTTCTGGCTCTGTCCTTTAGCGGCAATATTGGGGTACTGATTTATTTTAAGTATTTCGGTTTTTTTCTTGATAATTTGGAGATCGTACTGCAGAAACTCGGTTTTGCCCATGCCCTGCCGAATCTCTCTATAATTCTGCCCTTGGGTATTTCTTTTTACACCTTTCAAACTTTCAGTTACACTTTAGATATTTACAAAAACCGGCTGGCGCCCGAAAAGAGCCTGTTAAGCTTTCTGTGTTTTGTGAGCTTCTTCCCTCAACTGGTGGCAGGTCCTATTGAGAAAGCGAAAACCATGTTGCCCCAATTTAATCGGTCTCGTGTCTTTAATTATGCCGATGCTGTGCAAGGTGCTCGTCTTATACTATGGGGACTCTTTCTAAAGGTGTTTATTTCCTTAAAACTAGCCAAACCGGTAGACTTGGTTTACGGAAATTTAGACGAGGCAGGCGGCCCTTTATTAATATTAGTGCAATTCTTCTTTTATGCCCAGCTATACTGCGATTTTGCAGGGTACAGTTACATAGCCCTGGGGCTGGGTAAATTTATGGGCTTTCAGCTTAGCTATAATTTTAAGTATCCATTGTTAAGCAATAATCTTCAAAAATTCTGGAGTAGCTGGCATATTACTCTTAACCAATGGTTTAGAGATTATTTGGTGGTACCCTTAATGCTTAAATACAGGAGCCAAGGGGCCTCTCTTCTGATAATACAGTTAAACTTACTTCTCATTGGGGTTTGGCACGGTGCTAACTGGACCTTTATTGCCTGTTTCGGCTTGATTTCTATTTACTACCTTATCAAATGCGGAGACCATGAAAGCCGTAGGCCATTTAAAAAACTGGGGGGCACTGTAGTGAGCATTCTAACTTTTCAACTATTCATCGCGGCTCATATGGTGTTCTTCCGCTCTAAAAACATAGGTCACGCGCTCGACTATTTTAAAAGTATTTTGGATCCTAATAACTTAACACCATTGAAGCTTGGCTCCTACCCTCTCATTCTGCTACCTTTACTTTTATTGGTAGGTCTTGTGCTCATAGAGTTTTTTAGCCATAAGAGGTTCAATTATCCTTTGGAACAAATTCAAAAAATAGGCCCGGTACGCTATGTATTCTATTTTGTAATGTTTTACGCCATTGTAGCCAATATTGATGCTATGCAGCCATTCATTTATTTTGATTTCTAAATGAAGCCATTTCTGTTGAAAATATCGGCCGTTCTTATTGCTTTTAGCCTTTTACTGATTGGCTCTGATTGGGTACTGAAATGGCATCACGAGCCCAGTGGAAAACTAGCTAGAAAATACAGAGCACTAAAAATGGATCGGGTACCTGAAGAAATACCTTTCACTTTTTTCCTGGGCTCAAGTGTTACCAATCGACATATTAATCCCCTACTTTTTGACTCCATTGCGGGCACGCATTCTTTTAATCTGGGGGTAAATGGTTTAGCTTATTCCCCAAAAATAACGGTGCTAAAGTCACTCTTCGCGGAAGGTTTTATTAAACGGGGGGATGAAGTGATCCTTGAAATTGGCTTAAGCATGCCTTTTGAGGACTTTGAATTGAATAAAAAATTCAACAATAATTTTTACCGATATTTCTATACTGGTACTAATTTCCAGGATGATTGGGGGGTAGTGGCCCACAGTCCGCTAGACTGGCAAGCAAAAACCCAGGCCTTTTGGGAGTTATTTTGTTTTTACTTAAACTCACGTTGCAAATACCACCATGCCATTGAAAATATTTGGAAGGAACAAAATCAATCAAGGAAGGTCAAAAGTGCTTGTCAATACCCCAAAGCATACCAGCACAGGGGCTTCTCCCCTTATTGCAATTCGCGCAAAGCTAATTTGGTAAATGACACCACAACGCTCTATGCTGAATTGCGGAAATATGTAAAGAGAGGTACAAAACTTATGACGCAAGACTCATTGCGAATTTACTATTACATGCCCTATGAAAGGATTAGCCAATGGTGTTGCCAAAGAAATATTAAGCTAAGCTTCCTTATTCCTTCTACTCATGGCATAAATCAGAGTGAGCTTGAAATAGCTGGTTTTTTAGTGCACCAAAACCATCAGGTTATTAACCTATTTGACCCAAATGAATTGCCCCAGCTTTTTAGTTACAAACTGTATTATAATTTTGGGCACTACAATTACCAAGGCGCCCAATTGTATACAAAGGCCTTGGCGCAAGAATATCTAAAGCTAACCGCCCAAAATAAAAAGTAATGCGCCCTAGGATTTCACGTAAAACTCTTGCCAGGTTTATTCATAATTACATTCCACCTGGCCCATTTTTTTTTTCAAGTCCTCATATTTATTGGGACGATAGTTTAGGGGTTTACGATAAAAATTGTGGCATTCTGGGTAAAATGTCCAAAATTTCACCTATGAGCCGCTACTATCACGCAATGGTGGATTCCCGAACAAAAATGCTTGTTTTTTCCAGCCCCAAGGCAGGATCCACCACCATAAAGGAGTTTGCGGTTAACAAGCTAAAGCTGGCACAAAAGCCTCCGAATTTTCAGGGCAAAGCGCATCGGGTTGACCTACCTACTATTTTGGGTGGAGCCAATAATTTTTACACTAAAGAAACTAAGACTATTGATTGGCATACCTTTAGGAAAGAGTACGAAATTTACTTTCCGATCAGGAATCCCTATGATCGACTGGTTTCTTTTTTCACCAATAAATTTGTGGCTAACATTACCCCAGATATTCTTAGTAAAAAAGTGTTTAAGGCACCTTTAGTACTACCAGTATTGGCTGAAGTACAAAAGTACAATCGTAAAAAACCAATAAGGCTTGAAGATCTCACACTCCAAGATTTAATCGTTGCCCTGCATAAAAGTTACTGCTCTAAAAAAGACCGGGTGTGGGAGCATCACTTGGGGTTGCAGGTAACACCAGATGTACACTTTATGAGTGCGCCAGATATTCAATTTATCAATAGTCGTCAAATTGATGATCTGTTAAAATTCTGGTATTTAAAAAGCTTCGGTACACTAACGAAGTTTAGCTTTGAGTCACTCAATCGTTCAACATCAATTAAACCCAATAAGCCCTTAGAAAAGGCCTACGAAAGGCCACTGGAAGAGCTGATTCTAAAGAAAGACCGCATGACCAGTGCAAGTTTTTACCACCCAGAATTGGAGGAAATGGTCAAAGACATTTACGCTATTGATTACATTTACTGGAACCAGGTCAAAAACTACCAGCATTCTTTTCCCCTTAAATGAAATCAATTTACAGACTATATGATCAAATCAAGAATGCTGTTCTCAAGCGTGTAGAAGTTGAGGAACTACCCACTGATTATTTTTTTTCTGGCCCAAACTCTATTTCCAATTACAACCTGCAAGTGCGCTATGGCGCCAATGACCGCAAAATTCATAAACTTTCGGCCTTTTCCCGGCTGGGCTACGGTGCAGTAGATGAACACCGAAAGCTTATTATTTTTTCCTCCTTAAAAGCAGGTAGCACCACCCTCAAGCGCTTTCTTTTTGATGAATTAAACGTTCTTGGCCCTGATGCAGCGGTAACGGCAAACCCGCACTTTACCAAGCTGCCGCTGATCATCAATCAAGTGGGCCGAGAGAATGCCGACCTGCACGGGAAGGTGCTCTATTGGAATCACTTTAAGCATTACCCTAAATACTTAATAATACGGGAGCCTTATGAGCGGCTGGTGAGCTTTTTTACCGAAAAATTTATCCGCAATCAGGGTGCGCGTGACTTTCACTATTTAAAATCAGACGCTGTTGCTAATTTGATACCCTTGCTGAAACGCAATCAGGAACCGCTTAATTTGAACCAAGTGAGCTTCGAATACTTTGTGAGGCGTTTATTCGAGGCTTTTCAAAACGGTGAAAAATTACCCGATGAACATTTGAGCCGGCAAATAACCGCTGACTTTAAGCGGGTGGCTTTGGACCAAGTACATTTAGTTCCTTTACCCCAGCTTAACGCCTTCCTGGAATATCTCCGCAATCGATTTAAACTGACAAGGCCTGAAGAACCGCAATTGCACTTAAATAAAAGTCAAACCACTGGTAAAAAGTCTGCAAAATCCCTGCCCGCCTACAGCCTAAGCTTGAGTGACTTTGCTACAACCAAGGTGCTGCCAAGCGTTGCAAGCTTTCATGCTCCCCACTTAGAAAAAATGGTGCGCCAAATGTACACAGATGATTATGAAGCATGGGCTAAGGCGCAAGAAGGGAGGCAATTTTAGCCATGGGTTTTTGGGTGACA
This sequence comes from uncultured Bacteroidota bacterium, assembly GCA_913057235.1. Classification (GTDB taxonomy): domain Bacteria; phylum Bacteroidota; class Bacteroidia; order Flavobacteriales; family Schleiferiaceae; genus CAJXNI01. The sequence continues at coordinate 109,305 of CAJXNI010000007.1, read as the reverse complement.
TTTGTGTGCAAATCACCCTCAACTAAAAAAGCCTCAGAGCTTTTTAAGTCTCTAAGGCTTTGATTTTCAATGTGATCGCGGCAGGATTCGAACCTGCGACCGTCTGCTTAGAAGGCAGATGCTCTATCCAGCTGAGCTACGCGACCCTATTTTACTTCTTCAGCCACTATACATTCATTTTAACCCATGGCATTAATCACCTAAATTGATAACGTTCGGCAGCTATTTCTAAGGGGCTGCAAACTTAACAAAATCCCATATTTTTTCTGCCTTTGAAATTCAATTCTTTACCTTTATTCCATGAATTTATGGAAGAAGTTAATCTGTCTCCTCTTTATTTCTTTTGGCGTAATGGCTTGCCAGGAAGATCCTAAACCTGTCAGCTCCGCTAAACACTACCCGGCTTTGGCTGAAACCTTCGGTAATGCCATCAATCCCAATCAGGTGGCAAACTATCAAAATCAAAAGATTCCCGCCTACATTACTAAAGACAATACTGGAGCTAACGCTATAGATAACAAAATAGCCACTTTAGGTCGAGTGCTTTTTTACGATAAAAAGCTTTCGGTGAATAACCAAATTTCTTGCGCCAGTTGCCACCAACAACAGTTTGCTTTTGGCGATACCGCCCAATTGAGCTTGGGTATAAATGGACGCACCAAGCGCCACTCTATGCGCCTGGTAAATGCCCGCTTTGCCCGTGAAACGCATTTTTTTTGGGATGAACGCGCCACCACTTTAGAACATCAGGTAACGGAGCCTATTAAAGATCACATTGAAATGGGCTACAGCGGTAAAAATGGTGGTCCAGATTTAGACGATTTATTGCTTAAGCTGGCAAAAGAGGAGTACTACAAAGAATTAGCACTATTGGCCTTTGGGGACAAAAATCTCAATGAAACACGGTTAAAGATGGCGCTCGCTCAGTTTGTACGTAGCATTCAGTCTTTTGACTCTAAATATGATGAAGGAAGGGCTGTAGTAGGAAATGACAGAGATCCCTTTCCCAATTTTAGCGCCTTAGAAAATGAGGGAAAGCGGCTTTTTAGAACTCCAATGGGCATTAACAATTCTACCGCTTGTTCTGGCTGTCATAATGCTCCGGAGTTTGACATTGCTCAAACCAGTGGAAACAATGGCGTAATTGGAGTAGCCAACCAGCCTGGTGAAGTTGATCTCAGCAATACCCGCGCCCCTACCATTAGAGATTTAGTTAACCCTCAGGGACAACTCAATGGGCCGTTAATGCACAATGGACAATTTCCAACCCTCAGATCAGTAATTGAGCATTACAATAACATCCCTAATGACGACCGCAACACCAATTTAGACTTTCATTTAAGAGGCCCTAATGGCACGCAAAAGCTTTTTCTGGAAGAACAGGAGAAAAAGGCTCTCATCGCTTTCTTAAAAACGCTGACCAGTAAACAGGTGTACACTGATCCTAAATATAGTGATCCATTCCGCTAAATCGAGAATTAAATCTTTGAGTCGTTTGCGGCTATATTCAATGCATCGCGATAGGCTCTGGAGATAGGTAGGCTGAGACCAAGAACCGTAACCTGTGTAGGTTCTATGCTTGTTAGCCTGGCTGAATTTACTACGAAAGACCGATGAATACGCCTGAAGTCTTCTGGTAATCTTTGCGAAATTTGCCCTATGCGCTCTCTGCTCACCAACTGCTTATCTTCAAAGTGCAAAATTATCTGCTCATTCTTGCTCTCCACAAAGCAAAGTTTATTCAGGTCTACCTTTACCCGTTTTCTTTCAGAAGTGATTTCTAACCATCTAGGCTCCAAATTTTTTGGAGCTTCCTGTTGTGGCTTGTCGGATAATAATCTTTCTTCTATAACCACAAAAAAGAGCATGTAGAGCCAAAGAAATGCCGGACCAATACAGGAGGAACTGCCTGCACCTCCATTTCAAATATTAACCAATAGGCAGCGATTAAACCTAACCACTCTACGTAGAGCGAAAAAATAAGTAGGTAGATTAAATGCAGCCAACGCCATAAACCTTTGGATTCCCTGCGCCATTTGTGATATCCTATGCTTAGCAAAGCAGCACCTGGCAGTAACAAAGCTGCCAAGGTTAAGGCGCCCCAAAAGCTCCCTAAAAAGCTTCGGTAAATCAGGCCCATTATTAATATAGCCCCGCTCCAGAATAAGAGGTATTTGATTACTTTCTCGCAGTAAATATGCGCTCATATTCGCATTCTCACAATGATCAACGGGATTTAACCGCGCAAATAAGGTTTTTGACTTAGCAAAATAAAGGTCTTTGGAATTGCTTTACAGCAAACAAAAACAAGTTGTATTATGATTGATTTATTCAAAGCGGGAGGACCGCTTTTCATGACCCTGATAAGTATTTGCTTAGTGGGTATATTCGTGTTCATTCTATTGCATGTAAGTGGTAAAGGAAGTTTAAACTTGGTAAAAGAATGCGGACTCTTGGTCTTGGCGGTGGGTATATTGGGGCAACTCTTGGGTTTGTTTCGGGCCTTTGAAGCTATTCAAGCCATGGGACAGGTCTCAACAGCCATGCTTGTAGGTGGACTTAAGGTCTCTATGATTTCTACCCTTTATGGCTTCATTGGTTTTCTAATCAGCCGCCTGTACATCCGAATCGCACGGTTTATTTAAGAGCAAAAAAAAGCGGCCTGATGGCCGCTTTTTTTTATCCTCCAAAATCATCAAAGGAAACATTTTCGGGGGGTACTCCCCAATCATCTACCATCTTAAGCACAGCCGCATTCATAAGTGGCGGTCCGCAAAAGTAGAATTCAATTTCTTCTGGTTCATTGTGTTTAGATAGATACTGGTCAATAACCGCTTGGTGCACAAATCCGGTAAAACCATCTCCTTGATCTTCCATATCTTTCTTTTCCTTCCAATTATCTTCTTCAGTAGGCTCTGAAAGCACTACATGGAAAGAGAAATTAGGAAACTGCTCTTCAATCTGACGGAAATCGTCTAGGTAGAAAAGCTCACGCTTAGATCTACCACCATACCAGTACGAAACCTTTCGGTTAGTCTTTAGGGTATGGAATAAATGGAACAAATGCGAACGCATGGGCGCCATGCCCGCTCCTCCACCAATGTAGAGCATTTCAGCTTCGGTTTCTTTGATAAAGAACTCTCCGTAAGGGCCGCTAATGGTTACTTTGTCACCAGGCTTAGAGCCGAAAACGTAGGATGAGCAAATACCGGGATTTACATCCATCCACTGATTTTTGGCACGATCCCATGGTGGGGTGGCAATTCTAATATTCAGCATGATGATGTTACCCTCAGCCGGGTGGTTGGCCATGGAATAAGCCCGAAAAATAGGCTCATCATTCTTCATCTTTAAGTCCCACAAGCCAAATTTATCCCACTCCGATTTAAAATCCATCGGGTCACGATTTAACTTAGGGTGTGAGGTAATATCAATATCTTTAAAGTCCACCTCGCATTCAGGAACGTCAATTTGAATGTAGCCACCAGCTTGAAAATCCAGATTTTCACCTTCGGGCAACCGCACCACAAATTCTTTAATAAAGGAGGCTACGTTGTAGTTTGAAACCACCTCACACTCCCATTTTTTGATACCAAAAATTTCTTCCGGCACCTTAATTTTCATGTCGTTCTTAACCTTCACCTGACAACCCAAACGCCAGTTTTCTTGTACTTCTTTGCGGGTAAAGTAGCCTACTTCCGTAGGAAGAATTTCACCACCGCCATCAAGCACCTGGCATTTGCACATGGCACAGGTACCGCCACCACCGCAAGCCGAGGGTAAGAATATTTTTTGCTCCGATAAGGTGGTTAACAAAGTGTTACCCGAATCAACTTGCTTTTCTTCTCCATTAATATTCAGTGTAACCGGACCACTTGGCGTTAATTTGGCCTTGGCCCCTAATAATATTGATACTAGTAAAAATACCAGTAGCGCAAATACTACTACACTTGATATAATTACTGTACTTGTTGCTAAAAACACCATCTTTTAAGTCCTTTTTAAAATAATTACAACTTAATTCCCATAAACGCCATAAAGGCTATACCCATTAGCCCGGTAACAATAAATGTGATCCCCAAACCCCGCAAAGGAGCAGGAATGTTTGAATATCGGATTTTCTCACGAATGGCGGCAATAGCTACAATAGCTAAAAACCAACCCACACCACTACCTAAACCAAAAACCGATGCTTCTGTAATGGAGTTGTAATTGCGCTCCTGCATAAACAATGAACCGCCCAAAATAGAACAGTTCACCGCAATAAGAGGTAAGAAAATACCTAATGCGCCATAAAGAGCGGGAGCAAATTTCTCTACAATCATTTCAACCAATTGCACCATAGAGGCAATCACTGCTATGAACATAATGAACGATAAAAAGCTCAAGTCAACCTCAGCAAACTGTGGCCCTAGCCAACTTAAAGCGCCCTCTTTAAGGACGTAATTCTCTAAGAGGTAGTTCACAGGAACCGTAATGCCCAATACAAAGATTACCGCTGCGCCTAAGCCCACACCCGTGCTAACTTTCTTAGACACCGCCAAGTACGAACACATGCCCAGGAAGTAGGCAAAAATCATGTTCTCAACAAAAATGGACTTAACAAAAATGTTTACTAAATCTTGCATAGCTACTAGTCTTCTTCAATAAGTTTAGTGTTCTTGGCACGCTGCACCCAAATAATGATGCCTACGGTAATAAGGGCCATAGGAGGTAAAAGCATCAAACCATTGTTGGAGTAAAATCCACCGTTACTAAGGTACCAGCTGTCTGGAATAACCTGGTACCCGAATAATGCACCCGAACCTAAAAGCTCTCTGAAGAAGGCTACGGCCAACAGAATCCATGCATAACCAAAGGCATTGCCCACACCATCTAAAAATGATTTCCAAGGCTTGTTGGCAAGGGCAAAGGCTTCAAAGCGCCCCATAATAATACAGTTGGTAATAATTAGTCCCACAAATACCGAAAGCTCTTTGCTTACATCATACACGTAGGCCTTTAGCACTTGGTCTACCAGAATAACCAAAGATGCTACCACCACCAACTGCACAATAATTCGAATACGGTTGGGTATAACATTCCGCATAAGCGAAATAACTACGTTACCCACACCCATCACAAACAAAACTGAAATGGACATAATCAAGGCCGGATAAAGCTTAACGGTAATTGCCAAAGCCGAGCAGATTCCCAGTACTTGCACAGTAATAGGGTTACTGTCGTCTAAAGGGTCACTGATTAACTTTCTATTCTTTTTGCCAAAGAGCGGCTCTCTTTGCTTTTTCTGTTTTTCAACAGCTTCTGTTACTTCAGCCATATCTATCTATTGAATAGTTGCTAGGTTAGTTTTGTTTGAGCTCGAATTGGTAGCGGTCTTGCTAGTATTTTGTTGCTTTAGGTAGTCTACATAAGATACCATGCAATCCTTAATCATGTCCTCTACGCCCACAGAGGTAATAGTACCTCCACTAATGCCATCTACTTGGTAATCACCAACCGCTTCTTTTTTAGTAACCTGTATTCCGCTAAAATTTCCGTCTTTGAGAATTTTTTTGCTTTGGAACTGCTCCATAAAAACCGGAGTGTTTATTTCCGCTCCCAAGCCCGGAGTTTCACTCTTGTGATCAAAAGTGGCTCCGTACACAGTGTTTACATCCTCTTTAAGAGAAATATAACCCCAGATAGGACCCCAAAGGCCCTTACCACGCAGCGGGATTATGTAATAAGTAGAGCCTTCTTTCTCGGCAATGTAAAGAGGCGCTTCGCGTTCCTCAGGACTTTTATCCATTTGCTTTGCAAGCTGAATTTGAAAGGCATTGATGCCTTCTACTCTTTGGTTGTTTTTTAAAACTACCTCGTCTTTAATGTACTTTTTGTATGCCTCACCCGCCTCATCACGATCTACTTCGATGTTTATCGAAGCCAGGATGCTCTGCATTTTTTCCAGACGAATATTTTCGTCTTGAGCGGGCTTTAAGGAAGTTGCAGCTGCTGATAAAAGAGCCGCTACCACCACTACCATAATAAAGGCAAACAGAAAAGTGTAGCCGTTTTTATTTGTATCTAATGCCATAGTTTACGCTACTTTAAGTCGTTTTTTACGTTTACTAACATTGGCCTGAACCACGTAGTGGTCAATTAAAGGTGCCATTACATTCATAAATAGAATAGCCAACATTATTCCTTCTGGATAAGCTGGGTTAAATACTCTAATCATGATAGCAAAAAGACCTACCAAAAAACCGTATATCCATTTACCCCGTGTGGTTTGAGCAGCTGACACTGGGTCAGTAGCCATAAAAACAATACCGAAAGCAAAGCCACCCATAATAAGCTGTTGCCAAAAAGGAACCGCCATAAAGGTTTGTTGCTCTGGAGATATTGCATAAGGAGCTACTGCGTTAAAGATTAATCCCATTACAATGGCGCCAACAACCCCACTGAGCATTATTCTCCAACTTCCTATTCCTGTGAAAATAAGCATAATAGCCCCAATGATAATGGCTACCGTAGAAGTTTCACCAATGCTACCGGGAATGGTTCCTAAGAACATGTCCATCACGCTATACTGCACCTCTCCGCCCGTGGCGTAGCTTCCTAGAACAGTAGCTCCGGAATAACCGTCAACCACGCTTTGTCCGGCATCAGTAGAAGTGTTAATCCATACTTGGTCTCCACTCATGTAGGTTGGGTAGGCAAAAAAGGCAAAAGCTCTGGCTGTTAAAGCAGGATTTAGAATATTCATGCCCGTACCCCCAAAAACTTCTTTACCAATTACCACAGCAAATACCACTGAAAGGGCTACCATCCACAAAGGGATATCAATGGGCATAATTAGGGGAATAAGCATCCCGGTTACCAAATATCCCTCATTAATTTGGTGCTTCTTAATTACACAAAAGGCAAATTCAATTCCTAAGCCTACTGCGTAAGACACTACTATCATAGGCACTATTTTGATAGCGCCAAAGAAAAATTTATCCCAAAAGCCCACGGTTTCACCTAGTGCGGCATAATGCAAGTCTCCGGCATTCCACATGCCAAATAATAATGCAGGCACTAAGGCCAGAATTACGGTCACCATGGTACGCTTTAAATCAATACCATCTCTCACGTGTGCACCAGAGTGACTGGTGTGGCCCGGTACAAACAAGAAAGTGGCAAAGCCATCATACACGGGGTACAGCTTCTCAAACTTTCCCCCTTCTTCAAAGTGGGGTTTAACTGAGTCTAAGAGATTTTTAAACAACTTCATATTCCTTCTTTTTATGCTCCTAATTCATTCACCATTAAATCCAAGCCCTCACGCACCGTTGTTTGAACGGGAATTTTAGAGGTACAAACCACCTCGCAAAGGGCAAAATCCTCTTCAGCCACTTCATAAATTCCAAGATTTTCCATGGCCTCTATATCTTTTATCATAATTGACTTAAGTAGTTGAACCGGGTATATTTCAAAAGGAAAAACCTTTTCATATTCCCCGGTAACAACAAAAGCTCTTTCTTCTCCGTTCATACTAGCATCTAGTTCATAACGCTTGCCTGGGCTTAACCATGAAAACAAAGCTCTTGAGATGCTAAACTTGTTGAAGTTGGGAGTTAACCACCCAAAAAATTGTTCATCACCACCTTCAGGTATAACGGTAAACATGGTATCGTAAAAACCAAGATAGCCTTCTGGTGATATGCGTGTACCCGTTAAAACGTTTCCGCTTATGTAGCGGCTTTCGCCCGATTTGATGTTACCCTCAATGAAATTTTTAATACAAGTTCCAATTAACACCTTATGGTAACGGGGCTTTTCAACCTGAGAGCCCGCGAGTACAATATGTCTGGCAGCGTTGTAACGGCCTTCGGTAAAGACTCTTCCTAATATAATTACATCCTGGTAATTTAGGCCCCACACTCTTTCACCCTTATTAATTGGCTTTAGGTGGTGAATTTGAACCCCTACATTACCAGCAGGGTGAGGGCCATTAAAACCGATTAATTCAACATCTTTAATTCCCGTGAACGCCTTAGAGGGATTGATCTTTCCGTCTACTCCCAAATACACCTTACCACTAGTGAGCTTTTTCAAGGCTTCCACTCCAGCCTTAAACTCAGCCTCCTGGCCGTGCACCACAAAATCGCTATCGGGCGCCAATGGAGCCGAGTCAAAACAAGCGATGAAAATATCTCTAGGCTTATCGGCCGGACTGGCTATAATATTATAGGGACGTTGACGTATATGAGCCCATGCCCCGGCTTCAATAATTTTATTCTTGATGGTTTCTGGGTCTAAATCCTCAGGCTTGGCGCTACCCACTTCTTTATATCTGGTTTCGGCATCAGGCAGAATGCGCACTTCCAAAATTTTACGCTTAGCACCGCGCACTACTTCCACCACTTCACCGCTCACGGGCGAGGGTATCACAACCTCCGGACGATCTTTATCAAACATGATAGCGTCTCCGGCCAGCACCTCGTCACCCTCGCGAGCCTTAAGCTTTAAACGTATGCCCGGAAAATCACTCGGCCTAATTGCATAACTTTTTGACGGCTCAGCGTTCTCATAAATCTGCTCAGCGATACCGCGCAGCTTTATGTCTACACCCTTTTTTATTTTAACTTGTTTTACCATGTGGGTAGAATCAGAAATTCTATCTTAAATTGGCCGCAAAATTAACAAGTACCTATGGTTAGCGCTCTATTTTGATATATTTAGAACCTTTCTAAATAGAGGTATTTTTAGCAATTAAGTAATTGGTAATTAACTCTATAACAAATTTATAAACTACTGATTTTTTCTTTGTGAAAAACTTTATTTTTCTTCTTCTTCTCGTTTTAAACAGCTCAATTTTATCTGCGCAATATGCCATTGATACCTATTATCAGAATAGGGATTTGGTTTTTGAAGACCACGTATACCAAGCAGGCATTAAAACTGTGAAATTACATCCACTAGGAAATCCGCTGGGGCCACCCATAATTGCTTTAAATTCTGGACAAAGGCTCATTCTTTCTTTTGACGACCTTTATGAAGACTTTGTGAATTATTCATACACAGTGTACCACTGTGATGCAGACTGGAAGCAAAGCGGCCTTATGAACACTGATTACCTGGGGAATTTTAGTGAGGATTACATTCAGGATTTTGAGTACTCCCTTAATGCCCTTATCCCTTACACGCATTACAGTTTAACCCTCCCAAACCAACAAATGCAATTGAAAAAGTCAGGAAATTACCTGTTGGTAGTTTTCAGAAATGATGATGTCAATGATGTAGTCTTGAGTAGAAGATTCATGGTGTATGAAGAGCTAGTGAATGTGGGGGCCACCATACGCAGAGCCACCAATGTAGACAAAATGAATACGCATCAAGAGATAGACTTCACCATTAGTCACCCCAATTATGTGATTCAAAACCCCTTTAGAGATCTCAAGGTACACCTGATGCAAAACCTTCGCTGGGATAATGCCATTACTACGCTCAAGCCGCGTTTCCTGCAGAACAGTCAATTGGTGTATCAGTATGATGATGAAAACACTTTTCATGGGCTCAATGAATTCCGCTTTTTTGACATCAAGAATTTACAGACCCTCACCCAAAACGTGCGAAACATAACACGCGATAGCCTTTTTACCGTCTACCTCAAGCTAGATGAATCCCGGGCCATTAGTGAGTATGCAGTGTGGTTTGACATCAACGGCAGATTTCAGGTAAGACGGCTTGATGCGGGTAACTCTGAAACTGAAGCAGACTATGCCGTGGTTGATTTTATATTAGAGGCCCCAGCCCCCTACGCACAAGGCGATGTATACATTTTTGGTCAACTCAGCGACTGGAAACTAAGGCCTGAGTTTAAAATGAAATATGACGAAACGCGCAAGGCTTATCGCGCCCAAGCGCTTTTAAAACAAGGCTACTACAACTATTACTACGCCATGTATAATAGCTCAGAGCAAAAGGTGATTCCTGAGGCCATTGAGGGTTCACACTGGGAGGCTGAAAATATTTACCAAATACTCATTTACAACCGTGAAATAGGCAGTCGTTATGACCGCCTAATTGGTTTTGACTCTTTTAGTTCTGAAGAACTCTACTAAGAAAAATGACTGGTAAAGAGCTAAAAACCAGACAGTGCCTTAATTGCCAACAAGCGCTAGAAGGCCAAAACTACTGCCCCCATTGCGGCCAAAAAAACGATGGGCGCAGAATTACTTTTTGGCAGTTAGTGACTGAGAGCCTCAGTAATTTTTTAGCTTTTGACGGCCGATTTTCCCTCACTTTACGCAGGCTAGTGCTCCGGCCAGGAAAAGTACCCTTGGAATATCAGCAAGGTAAACGCATGCGCTATATGCCTCCGGTTCGTCTCTACTTTATGTGCTCAGTAATCATGCTTTTCTCATGAACCTGAGTGATGATTCAAAAGATGTGGCCATGGTAAACATAAATACCTCTCAAAAAGAGGCGCCTGTTGAAACCGAGCCTGAAACAAACCAAAAAGGATTTTTTAACCTAACTGTAGACAGCACTGGCTCTGAAGAAACTCCTTTATCTCTAGATTCTTTAGCTCAAACTAATGATGAAAAGGCAGGCAACTTTTTTGAGAAAATCTGGGAGTTTCGCAACTTCCACCTGCAAAACAAGCGCACGCCTGATAGCCTGGCCCTTAAATCATTAGGATACGAAGTGAGCTTTTGGAATAGCTTTCTGTACCATCAGGCGGCCAAGTCCAATAATATGCAGCAGGAAGAATTCAATAACTTCTTTTACAAGAATGTCTTTTGGATACTGTTTCTTTTTGTGCCGGTTTTAGGGTTGTGGCTCAAAGTCTTTTACTGGCGACAGTCTTTCTACTATCCAGAGCATTTATTCTTTGCTTTCTTTAATCAATCGGTTTTGTTTCTGCTTTTTAGCTTGGGTTTCGTATTTCAACTTAATGACCAGGGCTTTGCTGTGATTTTAATGCTGTACGCGGTTTATCTTTTTTGGGCCATGCGCGTGTTTTACCAACAAAGGTATTTGAAGACGCTTTTTAAGTTTTTAGCGCTAAACGTACTCGTTATCTTTTCCTTTGCGGTGTTTATTCTTTCTTCCATAATTGTTACCTACCTTATTTTTTAAATCATGGCAAGCGCTGTTGGAGTAGACCTAGAAAAAGCAACCTCCCTTTTAAATGCAGGTGGTTTGGTAGCCATGCCCACTGAAACCGTGTATGGCTTGGCAGCCGATGGCCGAAACGCCAAGGCCGTAGCGCAAATTTTTGAAGCCAAAGGCAGACCCAGTTTTGACCCCTTAATTCTTCATTTTGCCGAGCTTGAACACGCGCAACCCTACTTAGCTGAATTGCCCGAATTGTTACCAAGGCTCTACCACGCGCTTTGTCCGGGGCCGCTTACTTTTATTGTTAAAAAAACCAAAAAGGTACCGGATATTGTAACGGCCGGACATGCTACCGTAGCTATTCGGTTTCCCAAGCATCCCTTGGCTCAAAAGTTGCTCAAGAAATGTAATTATCCATTGGCCGCGCCCAGCGCCAATCCCTTTGGGGCGGTAAGCCCTACTTTGGCATCGCACGTAAGTGCCCAATTAGGAGACCGGGTAAATTATATTTTAGATGGCGGCCCCTGCCCAGTGGGTGTAGAGTCTACCATTATTGACCTTACCCAGGCCTCTCCCGTAGTACTGCGCTTGGGCGGATCTAGTTTGGAAGAAATTGAAAGTGTGTTGGGCCAACGCATCACTCAGGTCAAAACCTCTAGCAGTAACCCAAAGGCCCCAGGTATGCTTAGCGCCCATTACTCGCCCGGCATTAAACTGCTGCACGGCCAGCTTTCTCAAAACCTAAAACTGGTCAATCCTGCCCGCACCGGCACCATAACCTTCAAGGCTAGGGTACCGGGCATACCCGTTAAAAACCAGCGTATTCTTTCCTCTGCTGGTATTTTAACCGAAGCGGCAGCCGAGCTATTTAAAGCGCTGCACAGTTTTAACCCCCAAAATACAGATGTTATTTTAGCAGAACTTTTCCCAGATGAAGGTTTGGGCAGGGCGATAAACGACCGTTTGAAAAGGGCGTCTGTTTCATGATTGTGCCATCATAAAGCTGGTTAACCCTTGCAGGTAAATGCTGTAATCTGCTATTTATACTTGGCAGCGGTTGGTTTTTTTTAGCTGACTAAAACCCAAGCCACTAATCTCTAATTATCTGCTCACGCTTTTTGCGCAATTCAAAGTTTTGGCCCAAATAGACTTTACGCACCTGCTCGTCAGCCGCCAGCTCCTCGGCAGAGCCCGATTTTAGGATACGGCCTTCAAACATGAGGTAGGTTCTGTCCGTAATGGCCAAGGTTTCCTGCACGTTGTGGTCGGTGATTAAAATGCCAATATTTCGTTTTTTTAGGGAAGCTACAATCTCTTGTATATCTTCAACGGCAATGGGGTCTACGCCTGCAAAAGGCTCATCTAACAAAATAAATTTAGGGTCTACCGCCAGGGCACGGGCAATTTCAGTTCGTCTGCGCTCCCCACCTGAAAGTAAGTCACCGCGCGTTTTACGGATGTGCTGCAGACCAAACTCATTCAGCAGGTTCTCCAGTCGTTGTTTCTGCTCAGTTTTGGAAAATTTAGACATCTGTAAAACCCCCATAATATTTTGCTCAACAGAGAGCTTTCTAAAAACGGAAGCTTCTTGAGCTAGGTACCCCACCCCCTTCTGGGCTCGTTTGTACATGGGTAATTTGGTAAGCTCCGTATCGTCTAAAAAAACGTGACCCTCATTGGGTTTAATTAGGCCCACCACCATGTAAAAGCTGGTGGTTTTACCGGCTCCGTTGGGGCCAAGTAGCCCCACAATTTCACCCTGACTTACTTCAAAACTTACCCCTTTTACCACGGTTCGGCTGCGGTAACGCTTTACAATTTTATCGGCTCTAAGCTTCATGTTTTCTAAGATTTTGTGAGCGCGTGGGAAGCTTTTTCCTGCTTTTCTACTACCCTTTTGCAAATTTTAATACTCAACTCATACAAGAGCAAAATAGGGAACGACACCAAAATTTGGCTGGCAATATCGGGTGGCGTAATAATAGCAGAAAGTACTAAGATCACCACTATGGCATGCCTGCGGTAGGTGCGCATCCACTGGGGGGTAATTAAACCACCGCGCGCTAAAAAATATACCACCACCGGCAGTTCAAATATCAGACCAGTAGCTAAAGTTACCGTACTCACGGTAGAAATGTAGGAGATTAAATCTATAAGATTGGTAATCTCCTGGCTAATGGTGTAGCCGCCAAGAAATTGAATACTGAGCGGCACAATTAAGAAATAGCCAAAACCAACCCCCAGGGCGAATAGGAACCCTCCAAAAAAAAGTACCCAGCGGCTGTAGGTTCTTTCCTTAGGATGTAGGCCCGGTTTTACAAAACGCCAAACTTCAAAAAGCACGTAGGGAAAGGCCAAAATAAAGCCGCCAATTAATGAAACCCAAATATGCGTGCTAAACTGACCCGCCATTTTGGTATTTAAAATATCAAAAGGCATTTCTTCCAAGCAAAAAAGTTCGGTAGTTCCTAAAGCTTGTGTAGCTTCGCAAAAAAGTTGGTAGGTAATGAATTTTGGGTCCTTCGGCCCGAAAATGATTACGTCAAATACCACACTTTTGGCCAGGAAGCAGAAAATAGCCAAAGCTACAATGGCCACGGTAGAGCGTACCAAGTGCCAGCGTAAAACTTCTAAATGCTGCAGAAAAGACATGTTGGAGCTGTTGCTATCAGCCATAGACAAAGCACTTTTTTTGAGCAGCAAAGGTGGTGAATTTCATTTATCACCTTAAAAATTTTATAGCAAACAATTGAATAGTTCTGCATCGTTTGTAGTATCTTTCCCATTGTATTAATTAAAACGAATGACTTTGGAGTCAAACACGCTGAAAGCCAGAGAAGAGCTAGAGAAATTCTTTGGCTTTAGAGAATTTAGAGGATTACAAGAAAAAGTTGTAGATAGTGTTTTAGCAGGCGAAGACACCTTTGTTATAATGCCCACCGGTGGCGGTAAGTCTCTTTGCTACCAATTGCCGGCCATTATGCAAGAAGGTACGGCCGTTGTGGTTTCACCCCTTATTGCCCTTATGAAAAATCAAGTAGACAGCCTGCGGGGATTCTCTGAAAGTAATGGAGTGGCACACGTGCTGAATTCATCTTTAACCAAACGTGAAACTGAGCAGGTAAAAGAAGATGTACGTAGTGGTGTCACCAAATTATTGTATGTAGCGCCAGAATCTTTGACCAAAGAAAGCAACGTGGAGTTCTTGCAATCGGTTACGGTTTCTTTTTATGCTATTGATGAGGCCCACTGTATTTCAGAGTGGGGTCACGACTTCCGGCCAGAATACCGCAACCTCAAAAATATCATCACCAAAATCGGGCGAAAGCCCATTATTGGCCTTACTGCCACGGCAACGCCAAAGGTGCAGAACGATATTCAGAAAAACCTGGGAATGGATGATGCGCAGGTGTTCAAAGCCTCCTTTAACCGCCCTAATCTTTTTTATGAGGTCCGTCCTAAAACTAAAAATGTTGATAGTGATATTGTGCGATTCATAAAAAAACACCAAGGCAAAAGCGGTATCATTTATTGCCTGAGTCGTAAAAAAGTAGAAGAATTGGCCGAAACCCTACAAGTAAACGGCATTAAGGCCCTACCCTACCACGCAGGTTTAGACGCCAAGGCACGGGTGCGCCACCAAGATGCTTTTCTTATGGAAGATACCGATGTGATTGTAGCCACCATAGCCTTTGGAATGGGTATTGACAAACCCGATGTACGTTTTGTCATTCACTATGACATGCCCAAGAGTCTGGAAAGTTACTACCAGGAAACCGGACGGGCAGGTCGCGATGGTGGCGAGGGCATTTGCCTGGCTTTTTACGCTTACAAAGACATTGAAAAACTGGAGAAGTTTCTGCATGGAAAACCCGTATCAGAACAGGAAGTGGGTATGCAACTACTTCAAGAAGTGGTGGCTTATGCCGAAACCAGCATGAACAGGCGGAAATTTATCCTGCACTATTTTGGGGAGGAGTTTGATGAGGTGAATGGCGATGGAGCCAATATGGATGACAACTCGCAGAATCCGCGCAAGCAATTTGAAGCTAAGGAAGATGTAAAGCTGGTGCTGGAAACTATTGAGGCCACGCATCAAAAATTTAAGGCTGAACCTATTGTAAAAATTTTAACGGGGCAGTTAAACTCCATGCTAAAGCAATATAAAACCAGTGAGCTGGACCAGTTTAGCCAGGGAGCTGACCGTGACGACAAATACTGGCTAAGTGTAATTAGGCAAGCGGTGGTGCAAGGCCTGCTGCGTAAAGACATTGAAAAATACGGGGTGCTTTTGCTCACGGAGAAAGGCCAGGGCTTCATGCAGAAACCCCAAAGCTTTAAAATGTCTGAAGATCACAATTATGAGCAGGAGGGCGATGAAGAAGTTGTGCTGGCCCAGCAAAAATCAAGCGGTGGAGCCTTTGATGAAAAGCTATTTAAAATGCTCAAAGACCTCACTAAAAAAGAAGCCAAAAAGAAAGGAGTTCCCCCCTTTGCCGTTTTTCAGGAAACATCTCTTAATGAGATGGCCCTACACTACCCCACCAATAATGAGCAGCTTATTAAAATAAGCGGGGTAGGTGAAGGTAAAGCGCGCAAATTTGGTAAACCTTTTCTGGAGCTTATCAACCAGTACATTGAGGATCATGACATTGAAAAACCCGATGATTTCGTTATAAAATCTGTGGTTAACAAATCAGGTCTGAAGGTGTACATCATTCAAAGCACAGATCGCAAACTGCCGCTGGAAGATATTGCATCGGCCAAAGGCCTGAGCATGGAGCAAATAGTTACCGAAATAGAACACATTGTAAACTCAGGCACCAAAGTAAACATAGATTACTATTTAGAAGATCTTTTTGACGAAGATCAAATGGAAGAGGTGCATGATTATTTTATGGAAGCCGAAAGCGAAGATTTGCAAGAGGCTGTAGAGGAGTTTGAAGGTGAATACGATGAAGAGGAGCTTAGGCTGATGCGGATAAAATTCATGAGTGAGGTGGCCAACTAAAATCAATTCTTTAGAATTCATTCCATTTTTAAAGCCTTAAAGTACCTTTGCCGTATGAAGATAATTGAAACCGGAATACGGGATTTGGTAGAGATTGAACCTACCGTATTTGGCGACCACCGCGGTTATTTTTTTGAATCTTACAATCAGGCCACCTTTCATGAGGCAGGCATTAAGGCCCAGTTTGTTCAAGACAATCAGTCTCTAAGTAGCCGGGGAGTTTTAAGAGGGCTGCATTTTCAGAATCCCCCCTATGCTCAGGGCAAACTTGTACGGGTAATTACCGGTGCGGTGTTAGACATTGCGCTGGATATTCGCAAGGGTTCCCCCACTTATGGCCAACATCACAAGGTGCTTTTGAGCAGTGAAAACAAAAAAATGTTTTGGCTGCCGCCTGGTTTTGCGCATGGCTTTTTAACTCTGGAAGATAACACCATCTTTAGTTACAAATGCACCAATCTGTACAATAAAGAAAGTGAAGGTGCGGTGCTTTGGAACGATCCAGACTTAAAAATAGACTGGGAGATTGAAGACCCGAAGCTTTCTGAAAAGGACCTTAAAGCGCCCAACTTCACCGCTTTACAAAGTGAATTTTACTACGGATGAATCGCATCTTAAAAATACTAGGCATTGCCTTGGCCCTCATTTCGGCCTTACGCTTTCTGAGTTATTACAGCTATCCAGAAACAGATGATAAGGCTTTTTATAAAGAATTTAATGAGAATTATGCCATTTACAGCGCCCCCCATCCTCAGGAAATCACCTTTGCAGGAGAACCGGTGCCTTTTAAGGACCCTGAAGTGAAGGAGCGCTATGACCATGAATTGTTGGTAAATACCTATTGGCAATCTCAAACCGTATTATTTTTAAAGCGCAGCGGGCGATACTTTCCCATAATAGAACCTATTTTAGAATCATACGGCATACCCGAAGACTTTAAGTACTTGCCCCTAATTGAAAGTGGTTTTATGAACGTGGTTTCTCCGGCCGGGGCAGTGGGTTTCTGGCAAATTATGGAAAGTACAGCCCAACAATACGGTCTGGAGGTGACTAAAGAGGTTGATGAACGTTACCACGTGGAGAAAGCCACCCATGTAGCCTGTCAATATCTGCAATACGCCTATGATCAACTGGGCAGTTGGACCTTGGCTGCGGCCTCTTATAACATGGGCATTGCAGGTGTTAAGCGGCAGTTAGAACGCCAACATGCCCGTAATTTCTATGATCTTACCCTTAACCCAGAGACGGGCCGTTACCTTTACCGCTTAATGGCAGTGCGCCATATCCTGGAAAACCCAAGAGATTATGGCTTCCGCGTGCGCAAGAAAGATCGTTACCCGCTTATACCTACTTATGAGGTTGCGGTGGATACTGCCATTGACAACCTAGGGGAGTTTGCCCAGTCTTACGGCATTAATTACCGTATTCTAAAATATCATAACCCCTGGCTGCGTTATGAATACCTGCCACAGCACGCAGGTAAAACCTATAAAATTGCCATTCCGCAGGCGGGTCATTATGAACTTTTAGAAGCGGAACCCGATGATACCCTAGAGTTACCGCTAAAGGTTGACTCCATCTCTGCGCCTGAAAATAGGGCTGTAGACACGGCTAAAAATGGCTAACAAAAAGTAAATAATATGGAAGCGCCTAAATTACCCAGCATTTTTAAGCAACATCGCGCCAAGCATTTTAGCTTTAAACCCCGGCATTACGATGAGCGAAAAGAACGGCTTGAAAAATTACGCGCCAAGTATCAAAAAGAAGCTTCACAGTCAGCCGAAAAGAAAGTAAAACGTGCAGAAATTGAAGACCGATTCAGAAGTGAATGGCAATCGCGCAGGCAAAGCAGTGTAAAAAGTTCTAACCGGGTGCTGCTTTTAATTATTACCGGCTTGCTATTTTTAACCTACTACATAATCATGTATTAATGCCCGATGTTATTAGGCTTTTGCCCGATAATGTGGCCAACCAAATAGCGGCCGGTGAAGTGGTACAAAGACCCGCTTCTGTGGTTAAAGAGCTTTTAGAAAACAGCGTTGACGCGGGCGCTAGCAAAGTGAAACTGCTGGTGCAAGAAGCCGGAAAAACCAACATTCAGGTTATTGATAACGGCCAGGGCATGACTGAGAATGATGCCCGCCTGGCCTTTGAGCGCCACGCCACTTCCAAAATTCAAAAGGCCGAAGATATCTTCACCATCAGCACCAAAGGTTTTAGAGGTGAAGCCCTGGCCTCTATTGCCGCGGTAGCACAGGTAGAGTTAAAAACCAAAACCTCAGACCAGGAACTGGGCACCCAACTTAAAATAGAAGGTGGGCACTTTAAAAGTCAGGATTTCTGCAATACGCCCCAGGGCACCCGTATTGAGGTAAAGAACCTTTTTTACAACATACCCGCCAGGCGTAATTTTTTAAAATCTAACAACGTTGAACTGCGCCACATTATTGATGAGTTTGAACGCGTGGCTTTGGCTCACCCGCAGGTAGGCTTTGAATTTAAACACAACCAAACCAGCCTCTTTAATTTACCCGCCACCAAATTGCGGCAGCGCATTGTAAACGTGTTTGGCAAAAAGTTCAATGAAAAATTAGTGCCGGTTGAGGAAGACACGCCCATTTTAAAATTGAGTGGTTTTATTGGTAAGCCAGAGTTTGCTAAGAAAACCCGGGGAGAACAATTCTTTTTTACCAACCACCGTTTTATTAAAAACGGGTACTTGCACAAAGCGGTGCTTAACGCTTTTGAAGGCTTACTCCAAGATAACAGCCACCCCACTTATTTTCTCTTTTTGGAGCTTCCGCCCGAAAAGATTGACGTGAATATACACCCCACCAAAACAGAGATTAAGTTTGAGGATGAAAAAGCGGTGTACAGCATTATCCGCACCGCGGTAAAGCACGCGCTAGGTCAATACAATATTGCCCCCACGCTTGACTTTGAAACTGAAGCGCAGTTCCGGAATTCTCCGCAACCCAGCGGGCCGGTTAAACCGCCTCAAATTACGGTAGACCCCACCTTCAACCCGTTTGAAACAGCTTCCCCAAAAAAGAAGCCTTCAGGCGATGGCGGTTCCGGAACCAACGCTGGTTTTGGGAGGGGCAGCTATCAGGGCGGAGCACCGGTAAGCCGGCAAAGCCAGCAATGGGAAAGCCTGCTGAGTAACTTACCGGAAGTAGAAAAAACTGAACAGGTGCAAGCGAAATTTGACGATGCCCCATCGGCCCCAGCTAAGCAGTATTTACAAATTGGCAAGAAATACATCCTTACCAATCACGGGGAGGGCATGATTCTCATTCATCAAAACCGGGCGCATGAACGTATACTCTTTGAACGGATTTCCAACGCCATAGCCAGCCAAAACATACCCAGCCAACAACTGCTTTTTCCACAGAATTTAAAATTTACCCCAGGCGATTTTGCCCTGCTACAAGGCCTGCTCCCAAAATTAACCGAATTAGGATTTGACCTGGATGAGTTTGGCAAGCAAGAGCTTATTGTGCAGGGGGTGCCACTCTATTTAGAAAATGCTTCTTTACAGGCTGTTTTTGAGGAACTCATAGAAGATGAAAAAAACCATAAGAGTCAGGATCGTAAAGAGCAGAGCGAAAAAATGGCACAAATAATGGCCAAAGTGGCGGCCATTAGAACAGGTACGGTTCTTGAGCCCTCAGCTCTGGCTAAATTAGTAGATGAACTATTTGCCTGCAAAAGCCCTTATGTAAGCCTCAATGGTAAAGCTGTTGTGGTGAACTTGAAATTAAATGACATTGATAAATCTTTTCATTAGATGTACCAAAGACCACCGCGGCTCAATCTTCTCCCCGAGGTAATTAAAAACCTTTTGATTATAAATGGCCTCATGTTCTTGGCCACTTTGGTCTTAGGCAGCACTTTTGGCATTGACTTAGGCCGTGAATTAGGTTTGTACCTTCTCATGTCTGAACAGTTTAGGCCTTACCAATTTGTTACCCACATGTTTATGCATGCCAATTTGGGGCATATCTTTTTCAATATGTTCGCTTTGTGGATGTTTGGCTATGCCCTGGAAAATATTTGGGGGAGCAAACGCTTTTTAACGTATTACCTCATCACGGGCTTTGGCGCAGCCGCTTTGCACATGGGTGTAACCTACTGGGAACTGCAATCTTTGCTGGCCCAACTAGATCCCCAGCAAGTGGCGCTTATTCAATCAGAGGGCTTGTCTATTTTGCAAAACAATCAAAACTACATGGATGAAACCATGGCACGTGCCAACCTATTGCTCAATACCACCACGGTAGGGGCATCAGGGGCCGTATTTGGTATTCTCCTGGCTTTTGGAATGATGTTTCCCAATCAGCGTATTTACCTTTATTTTGCCATACCCATAAAGGCTAAATACTTTGTGGCCGCTTACGGGGCTTTAGAGCTTTACAATGGCATAGCCAATGACCCCGGTAGTAATGTGGCCCATTTTGCCCACTTGGGTGGAATGCTATTTGGATATTTACTCATTAAATTTTGGCGCTCTAAAAACACAGGAGGCTATTACTGATGGCAAGCATAAGTGACGAGATAAAAGATAGCTTTAGGCAAGGTGATGCCCTAACCCGGCTCATTATAGTAAACTTGGGGTTCTACGTGATGTACCTGCTCTTGCGGGTACTCAGTTTTTTCACCCAAGTAGATATTGCCGGAGGTTTTTCCATTTTTATTGCCTTGCCCAGTGATTTGCTCACCTTAGCCACCAGGCCCTGGACCCTCATCACCTACATGTTTTTTCACCAGGGCTTTTTCCACATCTTTTTCAATATGCTGTGGCTCTATTTTGCCGGCCGCTTGTTCATGGAATACTTTGGCGGACGTAGACTCCTGAGTACCTTTCTTATTGGGGGCATCATTGGCGGAGCCTTGTACGTATTGTTTTACAATATTTTTCCCGCCTTTTACGAGGCCGTAACTATCTCTAATAACCGGGGAGCTTCGGCAGGAGTAATGGCGGTGGTTGTTGCCATTGCTACCTACAACCCAAAATTTCCAGTGCGTTTGTTTTTTGTACTAAACGTACCCCTCTGGGGGATTGCAGCGGGCTTTCTACTCTTAGATCTAATTGGCTTGGGCGATGGCGAAAATGCCGGAGGCCGTATTGCTCACCTGGGCGGGGCCGCTTTTGGCTTTTTTATGGCCCGTGCTTACCGCGATGGGAAAGACCTTACCGAAGGCTTCTCGCAACTGGTAGACACAATTGCCAATTGGGTTAAACCCAAACCTAAGGTGCGCAAAGTATACAGCCGCAAAAAAGCAAATACCCCTGCACAAAGAGCCAAGCGGGCCAACCAAGCCAGTGACCAAAAAAGAATGGACGAAATTTTGGATAAAATCAGCCGCAGTGGCTACGATAGTTTAACCAAAGAAGAAAAAGACCACCTGTTTAAAATTGGGCGTGAATAATGGCGCAGCAGAGAAAGTCATTCCTTCACGGCTTTTTATTTTTCCTCAATATTTTGGCCGCGCTGGCGCTACTGCTATCCTATCTGGCTTACTACGTAGATCCTTCTACCTTCTCGTACCTCGCTTTTTTTGGCTTAGGCTATCCCCTTATTTTACTCCTTAACTTATTTTTTATACTCTACTGGATTTTACGCCTGCGCTCTAAAGTGCTGCTCTCAATTGTGTGCATTGCCATTGGCTACCTGCACCTCATGCGTTTCTACCAGGCCAGTGGAAGTCATAAGGCGGTAAACCCCGGAGAAACGCTTAAAGTAATGACCTACAACGTGCGGCTTTTTAATAAATACGGTTGGTTACCACCCGATACGGAGAGCCGCATAGCGGAACTGATTGCCGAGCAAGACCCGGACATACTTTTTCTACAGGAATATTTTTTTAGAGATCAGGCTCCTGATTTTAACTACCCGCATCGCTACCAAATCTTCAAGCTCCAAAATCAAGGTTCGGGTTTGGTGATTTTCTCCAAATACCCGCTCTTAGAAACGGGCTCCATCCGCTACGGCATAGGCCCCGATGGCACAGATGGAGGACGCGCCATTTATGCCGATATAGAATTTGACCGGCAGCGGATCCGTTTAATGAACACCCATCTGGCTTCGGTAGGTTTTCAAGAAGAGGAATACAACCGTTTGGAAAACCCCAATGCTGGCCGGCCTGAGGAAATTAAAAATGATTTTTTGAGAATTGCCCGGCAAATCAATCACGCATTTGTCAAGCGCTCCCATCAGGCTAAGGTTTTAGCTCAGGCCATAGCCAACAGTCCGTACCCCGTTATTTGCGCTGGCGATTTTAACGATACCCCGCACAGCTTTGCCTATCATTTGATAAACCAACCATTAACTGACAGTTACCTGGAAGCCGGCAGTGGCTTTAGCAGAACCTACGCTAAAAGCCCCATTCCCTTGCGGATCGATCACATTTTTTGCGACCCGAAATTCAGCGTTTTCAATTACCAGGTATTGGCTAAAGAATACAGTGACCATTTTCCCGTAACGGCTACCTTTGAGTGGCAGTAAATTTGCAGTATCTGTTAAAAAGGATCTATGAGGTACTCTTACGTATTGGCTTTGATCTTTACCCTGGCCATGTTAAGCGCTGGCCAAGCTCAGGACAATACCTTACGCGAGCTCTTAGGGGCCCAGCAAATAAACTGCCCCAGTATTTACGACTCTTTACGTAGCGAGGTTTTGAAAATATCCGCCCCCGAGCGAAAGCAGAAAATACCCGCTCTCCTAGACTTTTGGTTTAGCTATTGTGATGCAAGCGAGTTGATGATACGCTTACAGCTCTTAAGTGACGTAGCGCAAAATGAGCCCACTCCTGAACCGCAAGAATTGGAGGCCTTTTACAAGTCTTACTTGACCATTTTCAATCATTTTAGGTTTCCAAAAACAGACTCGCTTTTGGCCTACAGCAGCGCGTGGGCGCAAGACCTGGCGGACAAGCCAAATTTAACCGATCATCAAAAATTTCTGCTTGACCTCTTACAGGCCCAAAGCAAAAAGCAAGTGAAAGAGGTGCTCTATAAAAAAGAGCATGACGACCTGGCTACTACTGAAGAACTGCGGCAGAAGATCAGTTGGACCGATCACGCCTTTTTTCTGGAGTTAGGCATGAGTACCTTATTTTTTCAGGGAAACCTGGCCAGCTTCATCAGACCGTCACCGGCCTTTTCAGTGGGTGTAAGTGCACAGCTTTCACCAAACGATTACCTGGGCTTTATTTTCCGATACAGTGCGCTTCAGTACAAGAAAGATTTTAGAGTTTACGCCTTTAATGTGGTTACTGAATCGCGCGGTGATTTTGCTATGGATTTTGGCCTTACCTACAGCCGTGCGCTTTGGAAAAGCAACCGCTGGGCCTTGCACCTACAATCTCAATTAGCCTACACTTCTATTAATACCGGGCTCAGGCGCACCGAAATTATTGACGGTACTGAGACCGAAACCAGCATTAATGTAGACAGCTACAATATAGCAAGCGGACTGGAATGGCGCTGGCGTTATCACCACCAAAATCAATTAGGACTGCAATTTAATTACCACCTGGTGAATTTTTTGGCCGGCAAAAGAATTCGGAGCAACCTGGAAGGAGATCAAGTGAGCCTTGGCCTCAGTTTTTATTTTTAAGGCGCAGCAGCCAGAGGCCCAAAAACGTGAGCAGCCCATTAAGAATGAGGTGTTCAAAGCTCATTTCATAATTGAACCACTGCACGGAGTTGCTCTTAATTAAGAACGAAAGCAGCGGAGCGATAATGGCCACCAGCGGCACCAGTTTATCACGCACTCGCCATTTAGTGAAAAGACCAAAAGCATAGAGGCCCAAAAGCGGACCATAGGTGTAACCAGCGGCAATAAACAGTTCTTTAATCACGCTCTCGTCATTGAGTTGCTTAAAGACTAAGATGACCAAAAACAAGATGAAACTAAACATCAGGTGTACACGCTTACGCAGCTTCTTGCCTTTAGCGCCTTTCATTTTTTCAATGCCTAAAATATCAACACTAAAGGAAGTGGTGAGAGCGGTTAAAGCCGAATCAGCACTGCTGTAGGCTGCGGCAATTAAGCCCACAATAAAAAATAGGGCCACAGCAAAACCCAGTTCTCCATTTAAAGCCACGGCCGCAAAAACCTCATCGCCTTTAAAGTTATACTCAAAAATGTTGTTGGCCTCCCCGTAGCCGTATAAAAGCACGCCCAGAGAAAGAAAAACCAAGTTTACCACAACTAGAATCAGGCTGAGCCAAAACATATTTTTCTGGGCATCGGCCAGGCTGCGGCAACTGAGGTTTTTTTGCATCATGTCTTGATCCAGGCCCGTCATTACAATGGTGATAAAGGCCCCACTTAAAAACTGCTTCCAAAAGAAATGCTCATTGCGCCAGTCATCAAAAAAGAAAATTTGCGAGTAGTTGGAATGGGCCACGTACTCCATCAAACTGGCATCAGGCAGCATCTGCTTTTTAATAAAGTAAATGGTTAAAAAGGCTGCCGCCAGCATAAAGGTGGTTTGCAGCGTGTCCGTCCAAATAATGGTTTTAATACCGCTTCTAAAGGTGTACACCCAAATGAGTAAAATGGTAATGGCCACGGTGAGCCAAAAGGGTATGCCAAAAGCATCAAAAATGCTCAGCTGCAAGACAATGGCCACCAGGTACAAACGAAAAGAAGCCCCAATAATCCGCGAAAGCAAAAAGAAAGCAGAACCCGTTTTGTAGGAAACATTGCCAAAACGCTGACCCAAATACGTGTAGATGCTGGTAAGCTGCAAGCGATAGTACAAGGGCAGCAAGACCTTGATGATAACCACATAGCCCAAAACATAGCCCAAAACTACCTGCATGTAGGCAAACTGCCCGCTTTGCACCCAACCGGGTACCGAAATAAAAGTAACCCCGCTGAGTGAAGCACCCACCATGCCGAAGGCTACCACGTACCAGGGGCTCTGGCGATTGCCCAGGAAAAATGCCTCATTATCATCTTTGCGGCCGGTGAGGTAGGAAACCCCAATAAGCAATAAAAAATAGGCGACCACAATGGCCAGGATTAAACCTGCACTCATCTTCTTTTTTTTGCAAATAAAACAATTCCCTACCTAGTCAATTCTATCTTTGACGCGCAAATCGGTTTAATGGAGTATTCTTCTAAATATTTAGAAAAAGCGGTAGAGGAAATTTCCGGTCTACCGGGTATCGGAAAAAAAACAGCCCTGCGTTTGGCCTTGCATCTTTTGCGAGAAGAAGAATCTGCCACGCAGCACTTGGCGCAAAGTCTGCTAGACTTAAAGGAAAAAGTGAAGCACTGTAAAAGCTGCGGCAACATTAGTGATAGCCAGCTTTGCGATATCTGCGCCCACCCCGGCCGCCAAAAAGATTTGGTGTGCATTGTAGAAGACATCCGAGACGTAATGGCCATTGAAAATACTGGCCAGTACAAAGGTATTTACCATGTTTTGGGTGGGCTTATTAGCCCGATGGATGGCATTGGCCCCAACGACCTAAACATAGAAATGCTGGTGAACAAGGTTGCCGAAGGCCAAATTCATGAACTGATTTTTGGTTTGAGCACCACCATGGAAGGCGAGACCACGGCCTTTTATCTTTTTAAACGCCTGGCTGATTTTAAAGGCAAGCTTTCGGCTATAGCGCGCGGAATTGCCGTAGGCGACCAATTAGAATACGCAGATGAAGTAACTTTGGCCCGTAGTATTGTCAACCGCGTGCCTTACGAAAAGTCCATTGAACAAAATTCCTAAATCGTATACCCCTTCGCTTCTTTTTGGGGGCTTCCTTTTGGGGTATCTACCCTTTTTAAGCGAAGGCTACGGAAAAGAGTTTGATGCCTGGAGCAATGCGCTCAACGCCCGCACTATTGCAGAAACGGGCGTGTATGAAGTTTCGCGTTTACCGGGCCACCCCTTGTACGAACTGCTCCTCAGCGCTTTGTATCCGCTCAATCACTCGTACTTTTTTTACAATTTACTTACGGCCCTGGCCAGTGCCGCTGCCATCTATTTCTTCTACAAAGTGGCGCGCTTCTACCAGCTCAAAAATGCCCTTTGGCTTAGCCTCACCTTGGGCTTCACACCCGTATTTTTCATTGCCGCTACCTACACCATAGACTATAATTTTGCGCTGTGTTTTTTACTGGGCAGCTGGTGGTGGGGCTTGCAAAAAAAACCCTGGCTAGCCGGATTATTCCTGGCCCTGGCCACCGGCTGGCGCATTTCTTCTTTGGGCTTTGTGCTCCCCTATTTTTTGCTTTTTGCCCCCTACTTCACCCAGCGCGATTTTTTCAAGTTTGCCTTAGCGGCCGGGCTGGGCAGTGCATTAGCTTTTTTGCCGCCCCTTCTCACTTACGGGCCGTCTTTCTTAGATTTCCATAAACCGCCTTTCCCCACCCTGGCCAATGTGCTGTACAAATTAAGCTTTGGCATTTGGGGCTTAGTTTTGCAGGTAGCCTTGGCACTAGCAGTGTTTTTGGGGGTAAAGCGTTATTTTAAAGGGTCGCTGCCCGATGGGATTCAGCTGCCTAAGTGGTTCTCCATGGCTTTAACGCTAATCATTCTTATGCAGCTGGCGGTGTTCTTAAGGCTGCCTTTTAAATCGGAGTTTTTTATTCCGGCTATTCCCTTTGTGCTTATGGCGGTATTCATCGGCTTAAAGCCCAAGGAGGCAAAGTGGCTAACGCTGGCCGCAGCCCTGAGTCTGCTCCTGGGTGGTTTTGATTACTACCAATCCTGGCGGGGTGGTGAAGCATCGGCTGCAGCCATTACTTTTGAAGCGGGCGGTAAAAACCTTTTTTTAGACCCCTTGCAAGGGCCCTTATTTTTAGACCAGAGCAAGCGTGCGCAAAAAGCCGCTACCGTTAAAAAGGCTCTGGAAAAACTGAAAGCTAAAGAGCAAAAATGCTATGTGGTGGCGGGCTGGTATTGGCCGCATCTGGTGTTTAAAAATGAAGACGGCCGGCACCATTTTGAACATTACGCCACAAAAGCCGAAATTGCCCGCGCAAAACAGGAAGGGTACAGCTTGTACTACCTGCCCGAAATAAATGTTCAAAACGAAATAATGGAAGGCGTTTTTCTTTCAGACTCTTTGGCTAAACCGCTTTTAACTCCATGACGCTCAGCATTGTAATCGTAAATTATAATGTACGCTACTTTTTAGAGCAATGCCTCAAGAGTGTGTTTAGTGCCCTTAAAGATTTAGAGGCCGAGGTTTTTGTGGTAGACAATCACAGCGTAGACGGCAGTGTGGAAATGGTGCGGGAAAAATTTCCGCAGGTACAGCTTATAGCTAACGAGCACAATCCCGGTTTTGCCAAAGCGAATAACCAGGCCATCAAATTGGCGCGGGGAAAGTATGTTTTGCTCTTAAACCCCGATACCGTAGTACAGGAAAATACCTTTACGGCTTCGTATGAATTTATGGAAAAGCACCCTCAGGCCGGGGCCTTAGGCATTACCATGATTGACGGCAACGGTAACTACCTGCCAGAAAGTAAACGAGGCCTACCCACCCCTTGGGTGGCATTTTACAAGATATTTGGCCTCACCAAAATTTTCCCAAAAAGCAAGCGCTTTGCCCGCTACTACCTAGGGCACCTTAGCAAAGATGAAAATCAGGAAATAGAAATTTTGGCGGGCGCCTACATGTGGATGCGCAAATCAGCCCTGGATAAAATTGGCCTGCTGGATGAAGACTACTTCATGTACGGAGAAGATATTGACCTGAGCTACCGTTTTTTAAAAGCCGGCTACCAAAATTACTACCTGGCTGATAGCCGCATTATCCACTACAAAGGTGAAAGCACAAAAAAAGGAAGCCTTAACTACGTTTTTATCTTTTACCGGGCCATGGTCATTTTTGCCCAAAAGCATTTTAGCGCCCGCTATGCCTGGTTTTTTTCGCTTTTCATCAATCTGGCCATTTACCTGCGTGCCTCGCTTTCGGTACTCAACCGGGTGGTGCAACAAGTTTGGGTTCCCTTGCTAGATGCCGGTATTTTAGCGGCTGGGCTACTATACATCAAAGAATATTGGGAACACAACCACCGCTTTATTCAAGGCGGTGAATACCCGCCTGAACTGGTGCGCTGGGCGTTCCCGGCCTACATTGCCCTTTGGCTTTTGGGCATTTTCTTGAATGGCGGTTACGACAAATCCAGCAAAGCCATTCGTATTTTCAAGGGCCTTTTTGCAGGCACCGTAGCCATTTTGGTAGCCTACAGTTTGTTGCCCGAAGAATTTCGGTTTTCACGGGCCATCATTGTTTTAGGGGCGCTTTGGGCCGCCCTAAGTTTACCGCTGTGGCGGATTGCTTTCCAGCGACTCTTCAAACTGCCCGTTTTCGCGCGGGAAACCGGTCAGAAGCGCTTACTGTTGGTAGGGCAAGGCTCTGAATTGCAACGGGTAAAAGCCCTCATTACCGAAAGTGGTCAAAACCCCAGCTTCACGGGTTTTGTAAACACCGCCACAGACCTTGAAGAGGCAGACAGCTTGGGCAGCCTTGAGGATTTACCAGAGCTGTGCCGGGTATTCGCGATTACCGAGGTGGTTTTCTGCTCAGCCAACTTGAGCAGTGCCCAAATTTTTGAGCGTATGGGCCAGCTTAAACACCTCGACTTGGAGCTTAAAATTGCCCCGCCTGAAAGTCAGTTTATCATTGGCAGCAACAGCATTCATGGCCAGGGCAGTTGGTACGCAGTGCAGTTTAATGCTATTAGCACAGCGGCCAATCGCAGGGCCAAACGCCTGTTGGACTTTGGTTTGGCCTTTTTTCTTTTGCTGCTTTCGCCTGTTTTAATTGGGTTTCAACAAAACCCGTCTGGTTACTTTGCCAATTGCCTGGAAGTATTAATTGGGCAAAAAAGTTGGGTAGGCTATTTCCCGCTGGCCAGGCCATCGGGTTTACCCCCCCTAAAACCGGGAGTGCTAAGTGTAGCGCAAGGGCTTAATTACCAGCACATGAAAAAAAGCTCACTGGAAAAACTTAATATGCTTTACGCTAAAAACTACCAACCCCAAGAAGATTTCAATTTGATCTTTAGCCACTTTAGGCAACTGGGTCAGCGGCCGGCACAAAGCTAACTTTCCTGTAGGAGCTTGCTGAACAAGGCCTTGCTAAAATAGAGAGTGCGCCCGCAAATTTGCTTACCTTTGCAAAAATTTTAAACACCAAAATTTACCACCAAAATATATGGCACAAATTGAATTAATTATGCCTAAAATGGGCGAAAGCGTAGCAGAAGCTACCATTATTAAGTGGTTAAAAGAAGAAGGCGATACCATTGAGGCCGAAGAGCCTATTCTGGAGATAGCCACTGACAAGGTAGACAGCGAAGTGCCCGCCCAGGAAGATGGCGTTTTAAAAAAGAAGCTTTTTGGGGAAGATGAAGTGGTAAAAGTTGGTGAAGCGGTAGCGCTGATTGAAACCGAAGGAGGTGGAGAAAGCGATGTCGCTGATGACACCGCTTCTCTAAACGGCAGTGAAACACAGCAAGAAGAAGATCAAGCTGAACCCGCAGCAGTGGCCGAAGCCAGCAGCATGGTAAGTGCCGGAGAAGCCACTGCGCAAAGCGATATTCCGCGTAGTGCCAACGGCAGATTTTATTCGCCTTTGGTGCGCAGCATTGCGCAGGAAGAAAATATTAGCCTGAATGAATTGGAAAATATTGACGGTAGCGGAGCCGAAGGCCGCGTAACTAAATCGGATATTCTAAATTACCTGGAAAACCGTGGCTCTGCGCCTGCACCGGCCGCAGCCACTGCTCAAGGTGCTGATTCTGCTCCCCAGGCTAAGACCGGAGCTCCGGCTCAACCGGCTCCATCTTCCAGAGCTCCCAAGCAAGAGCCGGCCCCTAAGGCCACGCCCGTGCCCAGCATGGCTGGCGATGAAATTGTGGAGATGGACCGCATGCGTAAGATGATTGCCGAGCACATGGTGAATTCCAAGCGCACCTCTCCGCACGTTACTTCTTTTGTAGAGGCCGATGTGACCAATATGTTCAAGTGGCGCGAAAAGGTGAAAAACGACTTCCAAAAGCGCGAAGGCGAAAAAATTACCTTCACCCCTATTTTCATTGAAGCGCTGGTAAAAACCATCAAAGATTTCCCCAACATTAATATTGCCGTAGATGGCAACAGCATTGTTAAGCGCAAGAACATCAATATTGGCATGGCCGCGGCTCTGCCTTCTGGCAACTTAATTGTGCCGGTTATTAAAAATGCCGATCAGCTGAATTTAGTGGGCCTCACCAAGCAGGTGAACGACCTGGCCAAGAGAGCGCGTGAAAACAAACTGAGTGCCGATGAAATTCAAGGCGGCACCTACACCATTACCAACGTGGGCACCTTTGGCAATGTAATGGGCACCCCCATTATCAATCAGCCGCAAGTAGCCATCATGGCCACCGGCAGTATTAACAAAAAGCCTGCGGTAATTGAGACTCCTGAGGGCGATATGATTGGCATCCGCTACAAAATGTTCTTAAGCCACAGCTATGACCACCGAGTGGTAGATGGCGCTTTAGGCGGAATGTTTGTACGCAGATTAGCAGATTACCTGGAACAATTTGACATCAATCGCGAAATTTAGGCGATAACCATTTTAAACCCCGCAAGATGGAACTTCAACTGAAGCGCCCCATTTGCTTTTTTGATCTTGAAGCAACCGGCACCAGCGTTACCAAAGATCGTATTGTTGAAATCAGCATACTCAAAATTTGGCCTAACGGCAACAAAGAGAGTAAAACCTGGCTAGTGAACCCGGGCGTGCCCATCCCCCCCGAGGTAGAGGCCATACACGGTATTGACGATGCCAAGGTAGCCAATGAACCTACCTTTAAAGAATTGGCGCACCGCGTTTTAGAGATGATTAAAGACGCAGACCTGGCCGGCTATAACTCCAATAAATACGATATCCCGCTTTTGGCGGAGGAGTTTCTGCGAGCGGAAATTGACTTTGATTTGAACAAGCGCAGAGCGGTAGACGTGCAGAATATTTTTCATAAAATGGAAAAGCGCACTCTGGAGGCCGCCTATAAATTTTACTGCGATAAGGACCTGAAAAATGCCCACTCGGCAGAAGCCGATACCCTGGCTACTTACGAGGTGCTGAAGAGTCAGCTAGACCGCTACCCCGAACTGGAGAATGATGTAGAAAAGTTGGCTGATTTCAGCAATCGCTTTAACGCAGCCGATTTTGCCGGCTTTATTGTTTTTAACAAAGAGGGGGTGGAGTGCTTTAGCTTTGGCAAATACAAAAACCAAGCGGTTGAAGCGGTGCTGGAAAAAGACCCTGGCTACTTTGGCTGGATCCAAAATGCTGATTTTCCCCTGTACACCAAGAAAGTATTGACCGCCATAAAATTGCGGAAGCTACAATCATGAAAATTTTTTGTGTAGGTCGCAATTACGCGGATCATGCCCGAGAGCTCAACAACCCCCTTCCTACCGAGCCGGTTATTTTTATGAAGCCCGCCACGGCTCTATTGAAACCAGGGCAAGATTTTTACCTGCCCAATTTTAGCCAGGAAATTCACTACGAATGCGAAGTAGTATTGAAGGTTTGCAAAATGGGCAAGCACATTGCCCCGGAATTTGCACATAAATACTTTCAGGAATTCACCCTAGGGCTTGATTTTACCGCCCGAGACCTTCAGCGTAAGCTTAAAGAAAAAGGCCTGCCCTGGGAAAAAGCCAAAGCTTTTGACCAATCCGCATTTGTAGGAGAATGGCGCTCCAAGGAGAAATACCCTGTGGAAAACCTTTCCTTTAGCTTGCTAAAAAACGGTGAAATGGTACAGCAGGGAAACACGCAGGATCTCATTTTCTCCTTCCAACAGCTTGTCTGTCAAATTAGTAGATTCTTTACGCTACAAGTAGGCGATTTAATTTATACTGGCACCCCAGCCGGAGTGGGAGCTGTAAGCATGGGCGATACCTTGGAGCTTAAAGCCGCAAAAGAAACCCTGGGTGAACTCTCCGTTAAATAATTCTAAACCGCCTCTGCTAAATTGGTGGCCTCAGATTGCCTGCTCTTTATATATTTGTAGAGTTTCAAATTTGCAAATAAACACCCTAAGTTTATGAAGAAGCTTCTACTGTTAGCTCTTACGTGTATTACTACCCTAAGTCTTACTGCCCAAATTGACACCCTGTTTCGTGAAACATGGGATGACCCCGTAGATTCCGTAACCAATAATTTAAAAGGTAGTGCCAACGTTCCCTGGAATGACACCACCAACCTGAGCATTTCAGGCAATGAGTCGTACCACGGCTTTGTACAACCCAACCCTACTGCGGCCCCTATTTCAGAAGCAGCCTTTGTAACAGACAGTTTCAGCACTTTGGGTTATTCCTTCGTATTCTTAGACTTCTACCATATTTGTAAGATCAATCAGATTAATCAGGGACTTATCCGTATTTCTACAGATGGCGGTAGCACCTGGACACTACTGCAAGGGTCAAACACCATTTATCTGGGTAATAGCAACTGGACCTCTTCCAGCAGTTTCCAAGAAGCTTCTTACAACGTTCCTAACTTAGGAATTAACGATTGGTTTAGTGGCACTGACCCCACCCCTCAACAAAGCTGGTGGAAACAGGAGAGCTTTGATATTTCCAGCTTGGCTTTAGGACCTAATGGTAACGGATTCACAGACGTACGCATTGAGTTTGCGGCAAACTGGGTCTTAAATCCTACCCAAATCACAGGGCGACCCTTTGGTGCTGGTTGGTGGATTGATAACCTAATGGTCACCGCTTCAACATGCGAGCTATTTCCCCCGCGTTTTCGTTTTAACTACAACCCAGTTTCTACCACCTGTTACATACCACAACCCACCGGAGGGGTAACCCAACTATCAACCAACAGTTATAAAATTGGTGCCCAGGTAACAGACTCTGTACCTGGTAATCCCAACCCCAATGCGCGCTCCGGTATTGACAGTGTTACCGTTTTTTATCGCATAAGAAACGCTGCTGGCGTAGGCCCCTGGCAAAACATTAATCTGCAATTGGTGAATCCTCCTACCTCTGAGTATGAAGGAGATATTCCCAACGTACTACTGGGAGATACGGTGGAGTATTATTACCGTGCGGTAGACTTGGCTTGTCCCAACTCCACTCGCGTTCCAGACTCTATCGCTAACCCCCAAAATCCCTATTTACGTTTTTGGGTGCAGCCCGGCTTACCCTTTAAGTGCGGAACGCCTTTCTGTGGTGCATTACCAGGAACCATTAACACATTCCCTTGGGTAGAAGATTTTGAAAGTGCCAACTGGCAAGCCGGCACCGGTGTGGGTGACATGGGCAACACGCACCGCGGTGTATTCCCCAGTGACCAGCAAGGCAGCCGCTACTGGAATATCGTACCATTGCCCACCGCTTCAGGCAGTAATTACGGCTGGTCCATTCGCACAGGAACCACTGGCACACCCTTTACAGGCCCTAACGGAAATCATACGCCCTTTGGTGCAAAATATGTTTATGCAGAAGCATCTCAAGGCAACATCAACAATAACTCGCAGCTAATTACTCCCTGTATAGATTTGACTAACAATACTGGTTGTTTGAATTTTGAATTCTACTATCACATGTTTGGTAATGACATGGGGAACCTACGGGTAGATATTGATACTGGGAGCAATTTCCCGAATTGGTACAATGGCGTGACCGTAATTAGGGGCGAGCAACAAACCTCTGCTAATGACCCCTGGAAGCGCGCGGTAGTGCCTTTACGAGAGTTCAATGGCAAGTTTATTCGCATAAGAATGCTTACGGTGAAACGTACTACAGATGTAGCTTCTGCTGCTCGTGGTGATATGGGCATTGATGACCTTAGAATTTACGAGCCTATTCCTGTAGACGGAGAAGTGATTAGAGTAAGCACTCCTGAACGTGGTTTTTGCAGCTACGGAGTGGAGCCCGTAGATGTGCAAGTGCGCAATAACGGTTGTGATACCATCACTAATTTTGCTCTCCAATACCGTTTAAACACCAACGGTACTCCGGGGGCGGTTCAAAACGTGAGCTTCCCGGTTTCTTTAGGTACTGGTGACTCCACCACGGTAACCATTACCCCTGGTGTGAATATGACAGCCCTGGGTTCTTACACGGTGGATGTATGGGCCAATATCCCCATGGATACTGTTCCTGCCAATGACTCCGCGCGTTCTGACTCCATTGTGCACAGAGCTTCCTTCAACTCCTTTCCGCTAGTAATGGACTTTGAAGGTCTTCCGGTAGGTTCCAGCCAAACTGGAAACAACCTATTTGTGCCTAAAACTGGTTTAGATCCCAATTACGAATGGAAGGTAGGTAACCGCTTAACCAGCACCCGCAACACGGGACCGCGCTGGGGCCATTTTCAAGGTGGACAATACATGTACACCGAAGCTGATAATAGCACAGGAGACGTAGACACCTACCTGGAAACAGAAAGATGTCTAGACTTTACCGGTTTGAGCAACCCTACGCTAGACTTATACTATCACATGTATGGTTCTAACATTGATGAGTTGAAAATTCAGGTGACCGAACCAGGAGTGGACCCCGTTGGCGTTTGGAATACTGTTCCTTTATCTACTGTACCGGGTTCAGTGGGGCAAAATGATGAAATGGAAGATTACCAGTTCTTAAGAGCTAATCTTAATCCTTATGCTAATAAGCAAATTAAAATGCGAATTGTAGCTGGCCGTACCGGTACGGGGAATCTGGCCGACATTGCCATTGACCAGGTTATGCTCTACGACCGCATTACCAATGACGGAGGTATTCAATCCATTACTTTCCCCACCATTGCTCTGCCGGCCAACACCCCGCTCTCCAGCATAGGCGCAGGTAGCTTAAGGCCCAAGGTGATTCTTAGAAATTACGGAACGTCAACTATTTCTGGGCAATCTGTGGTGCTTTCGGTTACGCCTTTATGTGGACCTAATGTAGGTACGCCTACTCTTTACACAGCCACCAACCAAACCATGGGGGTAAATCAAGGGAATGAAATCACTTTGTCTACCCTCGGTAATTTCACCTTGCCTGAAGGGGCTTGTGAGGTGTGCGCGTACACCACCGTGGCCGGAGATGTTAATAATTTTAATGATACGGTTTGTAAGATTTTCACGGGTCAAGGGAACTATGACATTGACTTTTTTGAAAATTTTGACTCTTGTGATTACGACCGCAGAGGTTTCTTCTCCTGGAGTAACTTCAATGGCGCTAACTTTAATTTCTTGCAGTGGGAGCTTGGTGAGGCGCCCTCAGGGAGTAATTTTTCTTCTTTCCAAAACAATGATAAGATCTGGGCTACCAACCTATCGGATGGCTTCTTCTACGATGGCCTAACCGAATACCTCAGAGTTCCAGTGCTGGACAATTTTGATACCATAGTTTCCCCAACCATTAGTTTCTTCCATAACATTGACATGGGAAACAACGCAGCTGGTGGCATTGAATACAATCTAGCAGGCTGGAATACCCTGGGTGAGCAATTTGGTACGGTTGCCCGAGATACTATTAACCTTACCCGTTGGTACACCGATCCCAATATTGGTACATTGGGTAGTCCCGTTAGTCGTATTACAGAAGGCTTTGTAAACACCACTAATGGTAATTGGGTGTTGAGCCAGTATGGCATGGCAGAACTAAACTTCCAGCCCAACGCCATTCAAATGCGTTTTGTGTTTGCTTCTAATACGGGAGCCAACTCAGGTAGAAACTTGGAAGGATGGGCCTTGGATGACTTTGAAGTATTCATTCCTCCACAAAACAGTGCTGCACCGGTTGATTTCCGTTTCATCAACCCGCTGCAAATTCCAGATAACCCGCAAAATATTGATGTATTCATTCAAAATACAGGTGCCAAAGTTTTGGATAGTTGTCAAGTGAAAATTGAAATTGATGCCGTTGGTGGTGCCCCTGGCTCCGGCTGGGTTGGCAACTGGGAAACGGTAGTGTTACCTCGTTTCTTCATCCGCGGTAGTAGAACGCGCTTTTCATATCAAGAGGCCTGGCCGGCTAATTTTGTAACTTCAGGTGATCACACCATGCGCATAATTACCCGCAGGCCCAATGTTAAGGACGACAACCGTCCCACCGATGATACGCTTGAAGTAACCGCAACAGTGCTACCTGAGTACTTCTTTAACATCCCGCAAGGAGACACTTCTTACTGTAATGACTTTGAGAGTACCACCAACAATTTCCCTTTTGTGCCTTTGAATACCGAGACCTTCTCAAGAGGGCCTTCCAACTGGCAAAGAGGTACCCCAACCATTTTACCCTCACCTCCTAGCGGTGCCAATGCCTGGGTAACTAAAATTGGAACTAACTATGATACGCTTGAGCGTTCAGGATTGTATTCCCCCGTATTTGTTGTGGATACAGGTTCTGCCTATGAGATTTCATTCTTGCATGCCTTTGATACAGAGCGTTTCCACGATGGCGGTAACCTGGAATACAGCTTAGATGGCGGTGTAAATTGGCAAGTAATTGGTTTTGCCAATGAAGATAATTGGTACAACACGGAATTTGTAACCTCATTGGATATCATTAAACCAGGTTGGACGGACATTAGCGGTGGTTATGATACGGCCAAATACGTGGTGGCTTTTGACACGGCATCACGCCAGGTTGTATTCCGCTTCCGTTTTGAAAGTGACTATGCCGTGCAGCGTCCGGGTTGGGCCATTGATGATTTCTGTTTGCAGACCACCAATGAAAGACCCCGCATTGTAATTGGAGATGAGGAATACAATCCAGCGCCTAGCACCTACATAGGAGAGTTAAGTCCTAACCCTACGGCAGATGTTACCCACCTACCTATTTTTGTAGGCCAGGCACAAGATGTAAGTGTTGAGATTTACAACGTCCTCGGGCAAAAAGTCTATGCCAATGATTATAATCTGGACCGAGGCACCAACCGATTGGTTTTTGAAACCTTTGATTGGAAGTCAGGTGTGTATTTTGTGAACATCAACGTAGCTGGTAAACGTCTTACCCGTAAGTTGGTGGTGCAATAAATTCAGAACCTCATTAGGAGGTAATAGTTAAAGAGAAGCCGTCTCATTAATGTAATGAGGCGGTTTTTTTTGTGACAATGAAGCCTTCGGGGAAAACCCGAATAGGCAGCCGAAAAACGCGAAACCTGCCTTAATGACCTAAATTAGTGTTATTTACAGCCACCTTGACAGACAAATCAATGGAAATTAAAAAGGGTGATGAATTTGCTAAGAGAGTGTAAAAACTTACAAATGGACTTTTCTAAATTCACTATAAAATCTCAAAAAGCGGTGCAAAGGGCTCAGGAAATTGCTCTGGAAGCATCGCATCAAGCTATTACCAGTGCCCATCTTTTAAAAGGTATTGCCGAAGTAGACGAAAACGTACTTAGTTTTATTTTGTCCAAGCTTTCAGTGAACCAAGAGGTATTTCTAAAAGCGCTGGATCAAATTGTGAAGTCTTCTCCTAAGGTAGAGGGCGCACAGGTTTACTTAGATCAGCCAGCCAATAAAGCTATCGTAAAAGCCCAGGCTGTAGCCAAAGAAATGAAGGATGAGTACATTTCTTTGGAGCACTTGGTGGCTGGTATTCAGGCGGGTAGCGATACCGCTGCCAAGTTGCTTAAAGACAACGGCATCACCGCCAAAAACCTTAAGGAGGCCATCACTGAGCTTCGTAAAGGCAACCGGGCCACCTCTGCTTCTGCCGAAGAGCAGTACAACGCCTTGGAAAAATACGCCAAAAACCTAAACCAGTTGGCCAGTGAGGGTAAGCTAGATCCGGTTATTGGCCGGGACGAAGAAATACGCAGAGTGCTGCAGATCCTCTCCAGACGCACCAAAAATAACCCGGTTCTGATTGGTGAACCCGGAGTGGGTAAAACGGCCATTGCCGAAGGTATGGCTCACCGCATTATCAAAGGAGATGTACCCGAAAACCTTAAGGATAAAAAGCTCTTTAACCTGGATATGGGGGCTTTAGTGGCTGGCGCCAAATACAAAGGAGAGTTTGAGGAACGCCTGAAAGCGGTGGTAAAAGAGGTAACCGAAAGTGATGGTTCTATTTTACTATTCATTGATGAAATTCACACCTTAGTAGGTGCGGGAGGTGGCGAAGGTGCCATGGATGCCGCCAATATTCTAAAACCGGCCTTGGCAAGGGGTGAGCTTAGAGCCATTGGTGCCACCACACTGGCTGAATTCCAAAAGTTTTTTGAAAAAGACAAGGCCTTAGAAAGGCGCTTTCAAAAAGTGATGGTAGAAGAGCCCGATACGGAGTCTGCCATCTCCATTCTACGCGGAATTAAAGAAAAATACGAAACCCACCATAAGGTGCGTATTCAAGATGCCGCGGTAATCTCTGCAGTAGAACTTTCACAACGCTACATTACCGATCGGTTTTTACCCGATAAGGCCATTGACTTGGTGGACGAGGCTGCCAGTAAGCTGCGCCTGGAAATCAATTCCAAACCCGAAGAGATTGACGTGCTAGACCGAAAAATTATGCAACTGGAAATAGAGCTGGAAGCCATAAAACGGGAAGGTGACACCACCAAGCAAAATGTAATTAAGGAAGAATTGGCGGAGCTCAATGACCAACGAAACACCCTGAATGCTAAATGGGAAAAGGAAAAAGGTATTGTTGAAAGTATACAGCAGGCTAAGGAGGATATTGAAAAACTTAGGCTGGAAGCCGAACAAGCCGAACGGAGTGGTGATTACGGACGCGTGGCGGAAATACGCTATGGCAAGCTAAAAGAGGCCGAGGAAAGACTTAAACAAAATGAAGCCACCGTAGCCAATTTACAAAACAGCAACGCGCTCATAAAAGAAGAGGTAGATGCCGAAGACATTGCCGAAGTAGTGAGCCGCTGGACTGGCATACCAGTAACCAAAATGCTGGAAAGTGAAAAGGCTAAATTGCTAAAACTGGAAGATGAACTGCATAAGCGTGTGGTAGGCCAGGAAGAAGCAATCATGGCTGTATCAGATGCTGTAAGACGCAGCCGGGCCGGGCTAAAAGACGCGAATCGCCCCATAGGTTCCTTTATATTTTTTGGTACCACTGGGGTGGGAAAAACGGAACTGGCCAAGGCACTGGCGCAGTACCTCTTTAATGATGACAATGCCATCACGCGCATTGACATGAGCGAGTACCAAGAGCGCCACTCCGTAAGCCGATTGATAGGCGCACCTCCCGGATACGTAGGGTATGATGAAGGTGGACAGCTAACCGAGGCGGTGCGCAGAAAGCCCTATTCGGTGGTGCTGCTGGATGAGATTGAAAAAGCCCACCCTGATACGTTCAACATACTCTTACAAGTATTAGACGAAGGCCGCCTAACCGATAATAAAGGCCGGGTTGCTGACTTTAAAAACAGCATCATCATCATGACCTCCAACATGGGTTCTAACCTCATTCAAGAGCGTTTTGAGCACCTTACCGCAGACAATAAGTATGAAGTGTACGAAAACACACGCGAGGAAGTCATGCAGCTGATGCGAAAAACCATCCGTCCGGAGTTTCTAAACCGTATTGATGAAACCATCATGTTCTTGCCTTTAGACAAAGACGATGTAAAGCAAATTGTGCGTTTGCAAATTGATATTCTCAAGAAAATGCTGGCTGCCCAAGACATTACTATTGAAGCTACCGAGGAAGCGGTGAATTACCTGGGAGAAGTTGGCTTTGACCCACAGTTTGGCGCCAGACCTATTAAGCGGGTCATTCAAAAGCGGATCATGAACCAATTGTCTAAAGACATCTTAGCCAATAAGGTTGAAAAAGACAGCATGATTTTAATTGATACCGATGAGGAAGGTTCCCTCATCTTCAGGAATGAACCCCAAGAAATCCCTGGTTTAGAAGAATAGCCAATAAAACTGGTTGGCCCCCCGCGCATTAATTTCGTAGGTAGGCATGGGGAATTTGATAAAGTTTAAGGCCTTGAACACGGTTTTCAGGGCCTTATTTTTTACCGGTATTTTCCGTAAATCAATGTCTGGAGCAATGTAGAATTGACGCTGGTAGGTTATGGGCGGGTTGGGTGGTAAATAGGCCTGGTAGGGAGCCCCGTCTTTAGGATTAATATATGAAGTGTAAAGCATTCCGTCACCGCTGTACCCAACCGACAAGTTTAACCAGGCTGGCCACTTTTCCCAGCCGGTTAAACCGTTTACGTTGGCGGAAAGCCAATAGGTTTGCCCATTGTAATCTTTAAAAAGCTCTTCATACCAAACATTACCTAAATTGTTTTCACGGGGTCCCCAGCCACCTTGGTCAGGATTGGTGTTGGTATAAGGTGAACGGCTAAAGGAGAATTTCATCACAATGTGTTGCTCTTGCCACAAATACTCCTGCCCAATCAGCAGCGCAGAACCGGCAAAATTGGCCACCACATCGCCATAGGAAAAACCGTAGGTATCTGAAAAACCGTCCAAAATCTCAATACCGGCCAGAAATAGAAAACTACTCCCCGCCCCTATCCAGGTGGCTTTTCGTTGCGATAGGCCCGCCCATTCAAACAATTTCGCATTAAGGTAGCCTACGTAATAACCCGTCATGGCGTGGCCTACCTTATCCATCTGTAACCAGCGGCTGTTATCATTAAAAAAATGAAAATCGCGCTGGGTTTCCTGGCTGTACCAAAGCTCATTTAAGCCTGCATAGGTTGCAGTTAAGGCCATGCCTTCGCCATAGCCCAAGAGCTTAATGCGTTGCCGGTTGGGCTCAGGGGCCGATTGCCAAAAACTGAGTGTATCGGTTTGGGCCGCCATCGGGCTTAAGCCTAAAAAAAGACTGGCCCCCAAGGCCAAAAGCTGAAATTTTACTGCGTACGCACCCATTGAATGTATTTTGCCCGGTTGATGTTGTGTTGGCGTAAATTGGTGGCAAAACTATGATATCCAGGCCTTTTAGGATCGGCAACCATAAAAATAAAGTTATGATCTTCTGCATTTAACACCGCCTCAATAGCGGTGAGAGAGGGCAGTTTTATGGGCCCGGGTGGTAGGCCTGCGTGCAAATAGGTGTTGTATTCCGACTGATAGCGTAGGTGCTTGAACAACACCCGCTTTATCACTGGGCTGTTGGGTTTGTCTTTACGTATGCCGTAAATAACCGTGGGGTCACTCTGCAATTTTATGCCGCGCTCCAGCCGATTGAGGTAGAGCCCTGCTACGGTAGGCATTTCATCGGGTTGTACCGTTTCACTTTCTACAATACTGGCCAGGGTAACCACCTCATGCGGGGTCAGCTCTAACTGGTCTAGCTCCTTCTGGCGGTTTTGCCAATACCGGCCCGACTCTTTTTGCATGCGCTCCAAAGTATACTTGGGCGAGGCATTCCAGTAAAACTCGTAGGTATTGGGTAAAAATTGCCCCAGTACTTCTTCTTCCTGCAAGTCATAGGGTCTTAAAAAATCTTCTGAGGTATAGGCCTGAAAATATTCCAGCGAATCATACTCCAGGTTTTCACCGAGAAACCCCGCCAGATCGGCCAGGTTTTTAAGGCCAAAAATCACCAGGTTTAAAGGCTCTTGATCGCCACTGCGCAACTTGTTAAGCAGCGCATTATTACTCATGCCATCTTCCAGCGCGTAGCGCCCGGGCTTTACCTGCTTGGGGTAATTCTTTTTTTGGGCCACCCACTCAAAAGCAGCCTCATTCTTTAAATAGGGCCGTAACGAATCGGTTACTGTTTGAAAGGTGCTGCCGGTTTTAACAAAGAGGTACTGCCCCTCTGGCCAGGTAAGATTTGGACCATACACTTTTTGATAGGCGCGGTAAGCGAAAAAGGCGCCTGCCGCCAGCAGCAGCAAGAAGACTGCAACAATTAGTTTTTTCAAGGCTCTAATTTGATTTTTCTCAAGGCTTCCTGCGCCTGGTTATTCTGAGGATTAATACGAATCACTTGCTGCAAATATTGCTCAACTTTGGCATAATCTTCTTGCTGGTAGGCCAAGCTTACCAAATTCAGGTAAGCCAGCTCATAATCAGGGTAAAAGTGAACGGCCTTGCTCAGCAGCTCCTGTGCTTGTTCCAAACTTCTTTGCTGTAAGGCTATAAAACCGGCATTGTTAAGGGCCTCTTTGTGGCGGGGATGTTCTTCCAGAATTTCCCTAAAAATGGTTTGGGCTAAGGTAAACTGCCCCAAGGTCATGAGCGTGGCGGCCTGCTTATTTTTAAAGTCGGCTACAGCCGGAGCCAGACTCACTGCTCTATCGTAAAACTGCAAGGCCAATGAAGTTTCCTTGGCTTTTTTAAGCGCTTGCCCCACCCGGTAGGCCGTCCAGGCATGCTGGTTGGTGGGCTCCTTTTGAGTCAAGCTCTGTAAAACAGACGCTGCCCCCTGCTGCTTCACCAAGGCTGTGGTAGCCTTGAAATCCTGGCGGAGGTGATTCAGATAAGTCTGCAAGCGCAGTTTTTCAGGGTGTTGGTTATCTAATTGCGCTATGAAACGTTGCG
This sequence comes from uncultured Bacteroidota bacterium, assembly GCA_913057235.1. Lineage (GTDB taxonomy): Bacteria > Bacteroidota > Bacteroidia > Flavobacteriales > Schleiferiaceae > CAJXNI01. The sequence continues at coordinate 66,744 of CAJXNI010000007.1, read as the reverse complement.
CACTATCCAGGTAAAAGCGTTTGGCCTCAAATTTTTCAAATTGCTGCAGATAAGCCAAAGCTTTTGAGCGAGCACTGGGCTTAGGATTGTTGACGGCAAACAGTCCAATAAACTCGCTTTCGGCTAAAGCCTGTGCTTTGGTTTTTTGAGGCTTACGAATAAAATGGTCATGCACGGTTACGTGCGGAATGTCAATGCTGCCAGAAGAGGGCATGTGGCAGGCCACGCAGTTGTAATCTTTGGCTTTGAGCTCTGTGGGCAAGGCCGTGCATTCAAAATGTTGTCCGCCCTGGTGGCAGTTTTTACAAGTATTGTTAAAACGGGTAAGGTTGGTCTCTTTTACGCTGATGTGTGGGTTATGACAAGAAGTGCAGTTAAAGGTAAGGTCGCTACTTTTAAAGCATTCACTTTGCTTAAAGCGATCCACATGTGAGGCCATGATGAACTGGTCATCGGCATTGGTGTAGCGCGGCAGGTAAATTTCCATCACCTCATTAAGCGTTTGGCCGGGCTTAAAATCAAAATAATTTTTACCAGGCTGCAAAACGGTATTGCCTTGAAGGTGACACCTTTGGCAAATCTCAAACTGCAGTTGAGTAGGTAATTTTTTAGGGTTAACAATACTGGGGTCAATTTCCTTAGCGGTATCGGTAAGCTGGCCCCGCATAATTTTTTGCACATGGGCTTCACCAGGGCCGTGGCAGCGCTCGCAATCTATCCCCTGGTTTACCTTGGCGAATTTGTTGACGCTGCCGGTTTGAAACTTAGTAGGCATGGCGTTGTGGCAACTCATGCATTCCAGGCCAATTTTCCGCGCAAAGCGCACGTTACCGCCATTCTCATAACCGGGCGGTAAATCCAGTTTTCCTTTTTGCGCATACCAGGTAAAAGGAGCTTGATACAAAAAATCATTCACGCTAAAAATGTGTGAGTTGGTATGCTGCCCGCTTCCCACCACATAGTCAATCTTTTGCAGAAGTAGGTGGCTGGTATCCCTATCGGGCGTAAGCCTATACTCTTTGAGGTAGAGCGAGTCTTGTTGCCAAAAAGGTTGGTAATACAAATCAAGGTGAGGGTCGTAAAGTTGGAGGGTATCGTGCAGGCTGGCGATACTTTTTTGAGGAGTGGCTGCACCAAAACTTTGGCCCATACCGGTTTGGGTAAAAGTGGCGTGTACTTGACTATGACAACTACGGCAGGTTTCAATCCCTACGTAGCCTACGCTGTCGTGGTGATTCAAGTAGGCTACCGGGGTTTTGGAGGTATTTTCTGGCTGGGCACTGCGGGTGCACTGGCTCATAGCCCCAACCAGCAAGAGCATTGCTCCTAAAACTACCCAAACCTTGCGCTTCATTATCCGTCCTTCATTTTTTGGTAGAGTCCCTGATCTACAAAGTTTCCCTCTAAATTCACCCAATCTTTAAGCACTCCGGCTTTTACGAAACCTAGCTTTTCAAAGAGTCGCTTGCTGCTTAGATTGTTCTCCAGCACTTGGGCATACACTTGATGCAGGGCCCACTGCTCAAAAGCAAAGGTAAGCCCTAATTGCATGGCTTCAAAAGCGTATCCTTGTTGGCGATATTGGCTTTCCGCTACTAAAACGCCTACTCCTACGCGCTGGTGCACGGGGTCAAAATCAAAAAAGTCCAAGGTGCCTATGGCTACTCCACTATCAATTTCAATGATAAAGCGTACTTGCCCGGTTTCCAGAATATCTTTAGGTGCTTCCTGTACCATTTGGGCTAAATCGTCTTTAGAGTGGTAATTAGGAACCGAACTGTATTGCCAATTTTCAGAACGGTTCTCCCAGCGCCAAAGGGTGTCTAAATCACCGGCTGCCAAATGCCGCAGTTGCACTCTTTCTCCGTGTAAACTAGTCATGGCGGTAGGTACCTTTAAACACAAACTCAGCCGGTCCCCTAAGCCAAATATTGCTAAAACCCTTTGGCCCTTCTTCAAAACTCACTGAAAGTTGACCGCCTTTGGTGCTTACCTGTATTGGTTGGGTTAAACCTGATTGTGCAGTGTGGGCCACCAAAGCAGCCGCTGTTACCCCTGTGCCGCAACTGTAGGTTTCATCTTCTACCCCACGCTCATAGGTGCGCATATAAAGGCCGTTTTCACGAAGGGCTATGAAGTTTACATTTACCCCTTCCTGCTGGTAAGGTGGGCTGTTTCGTATGGCTCTAGCGGCCGATAGAATCTCCAGTTCCTCAGGGGCATCGGCAAAAGCCACGTAATGCGGTGAGCCGGTATCTAGATACCAATCGCCTTTAACCGGACTAACCTGAGCTACGTCTTGCATTTTCAGGCTGACCGTGGCCGGCCCCACTTCCGCTTCATGTGCTCCGTCAATGGCTAAAAAGCGATAGCGGTTTCCTGGTACACCTAAATCAGCGGCAAAGCGAGCAATACAGCGCCCGCCATTGCCACACATACTGCTGGTACGGCCATCAGAATTGTAGTAGACCATCTCAAAATCATAGGCCTCATGGCTTCGTAATAGAATAAAACCATCGGCTCCTATGCCGAAGCGTCTATGGCAGATTTGAGCAATTTGCTCTTGGGTTAAATGCAATTGATTTTGGCGGTCATCTACCAAAACAAAATCATTTCCCGTACCTTGATATTTGTAAAAACTAAGGGTATTCAAAACTTGTTAAAACGCTGTTAAAGTGAGTGACAGCAAGACACTAAGACCTGCGGTGGAATAGTTATTGAAAAAGTTTGGTGAAAGTAAAAATTAAGAAGCACATGAAAAATATAGTCAAGATTGTTTTGGTTTCAGCCCTGGGTGGGATCATTACCCTGGGCGGCTACAAGGCCTTTTTTGAAAAGCCCGAAGTTCGTACCTACATTGAATCAGCTCCTGCGCAAAGGACGGTACCTACCACGTACACTCCCAACGCTGAAAATAGCTTTGTAGAGGCGGCTGACAAAACCTTAAACAGCGTAGTACACGTGAAGACGGCCGTAAGGGCACGCTACAGTCCGCAAAGTCCGCTGGACTTTTTCTTTGGCAGTCCCTCGCCCCAAAACCGCAGAGAACCCTTGCGCATGGGTACCGGTAGCGGAGTAATTATCTCAGAAGACGGTTACATTGTAACCAATAACCATGTGATCGAATCGGCCGAAGAAATTTTGGTTGCCCTCAATGATGGCGAAGAATTTACCGCAGAAGTAGTAGGCGCTGACCCCACCACCGATATTGCCCTGCTCAAAATTGAAGCCGAGGCACTGCCATATCTGGAATTTTCAGACTCAGACGTATTACAAGTAGGTGAATGGGTGTTGGCCGTGGGGAATCCCTTTAATTTAACTTCTACTGTTACAGCAGGCATTGTTAGTGCCAAAGGCCGCGCCATTGGGGTGATAAATGAGCGTGCCGCCATTGAATCCTTTATACAAACGGATGCGGCTGTAAACCCGGGCAACAGTGGCGGTGCCTTGGTAAATACGCGAGGTGAATTGGTAGGCATCAACTCTGCCATTAGTACGCATACTGGCTCCTTTGAAGGCTACTCTTTTGCCGTACCTAGCAACCTTGCTAAGAAAGTGGTAGAAGACATTAGAGAATACGGTACCGTGCAAAGAGCATTTATAGGTGTAAACATTGCCGATCTTACCCCCCGCGTGGCCAATGAACTGGAAATTGATCGTACCAATGGGGTGTATGTAGCGGGCGTAACGGAAAACGGGGCAGCCCAAGAAGCCGGAATTGAAAAAGGCGATATCATCATTGCCGTGAATAACAGGGAGGTTAGCAAGAGCAGTGAATTACAGGAAATCATTGGTTCTAAGCGCCCGGGTGAAAAAGTAAAGATACGGGTACTTAGAGATGAGGCCGCTTTTGATTATGAGTTGACCCTGCGCAACGCCAATGGCACCACCAAACGCTTCAAAAAAGAAGACTTGGAGTTTGTAACGCTCCTGGGCGGATCTTTCCGCGCCATTACCGAGAAGGAAAAAGGGGTGTTTGGTTTGCGAAATGGGGTGCGTATAACCGATGTGAAAAATGGGATTTTGGCTGACCAAGGCATACCCAAGGGTTATATCATCACCCAGATTAATCAAATGCCCATTAAAGAAATAGACGATATTAATTTGGCTATGGAGCGTAAACCCGCTGGAAACCCAATAATCATTCTTGGAGTTTTGCCCAACGGCCGTGAAAAATACTTCGCCTTTTCGCTCAAATAAAGGCCAAAAAATCAGCTTTAAAAAGCCTCTTTGTGAATGGGCACAAAGAGGCTTTTTTCTGCGGATATACCGAGGGATTTAGCCTGCTTTTTATTGGCTAAAGATCGGGCTGCCAACCCAGTAAAAAGTATAACTTTGCCCGAAATTTATTAAATCCTCTCAATACTTTTTTACAACAATTATGGCCGAAGCAAACAATTACCAAGAGTTGGTGTCTGAGCGTATTGGCATGGAAAAAGATGCCGTACAGCTCATCAAAAACATTAATGACCTTTATTTAGATAAAGGCATTGAAGCCGTGCTTTTTAGAAACCAGCTGATTGACCAACGCCCTAGCGAAGTTTTAAGCCTTCATGATTATGCCCGTCAATTTGTTGGGCAAAACATTACCGTTGAAACCACCCGCGCCCTAAGCGAAGAACTGGTGCAAATGGAGCTGGCCCCAGCTCGCATGGACATTGGACTATTAAACAGCGAGTGGCTAACAGAAGGCGAGAACTACCACTCTGTAAGAGCCTTTTTAGAGGCCAAGCTTGCCAATTTTATGGGCGCTTCTAACATGCAAAAAACCACGCCCAAAGACGTGGTGCTTTATGGCTTTGGCCGAATTGGCCGATTGGTGGCACGCGAGCTTATTGCCCAGGAAGGCAAGGGCGAGCAATTGCGCCTGCGAGCCATTGTTACCCGTGGAGAAACAGCTGAAAGCCTGGAGAAGAGAGCCTCACTCCTGCGTGTTGACTCGGTACACGGACCATTTCCGGGTAACGTAGAAGCCGATACTGATAATAGGTCTTTAATTGTGAATGGCCGGTCCATCAAAATCATTACCGCCAACAATCCAGAAGATATTGACTACACGGCTTACGGCATTAACGATGCCTTAATTATTGACAATACCGGAGCCTTTAGAGACCATGAATCTCTGAGCCGTCACCTGAAGGCTAAAGGAGCCGCCAAAGTGCTGCTAACCGCTCCCGGTAAAGGGGTCCCCAATATTGTGCATGGCGTAAACCAAACCGAATACAGCCCCAAAGAAGTGGATGTTTTTTCGGCCGCCTCATGCACCACCAACGCCATTACCCCCGTGTTAAAGGTTATTGAAGATGCCTTTGGCGTAGAACGCGGCCACATTGAAACGGTGCACGCCTACACCAATGACCAAAACCTGGTAGATAATATGCACAAGAAATACCGTAGAGGACGGGCCGCGGGCTTAAACATGGTAATTACGGAAACCGGTGCCGGAAAAGCCGTGGCCAAGGCCTTGCCTCAGTTGGAAGGAAAACTTACTTCTAACGCCATTCGGGTGCCAGTGCCTAATGGGTCTTTGGCCATTTTGAATTTAGAGGTGAAAAAACAGACTTCTCGTGAAGAAGTAATTGAAACCTTACGGAAGGCAGCCCTAAAAGGTGATTTAGTAGAGCAAATCAAATTCTCTATGAGTAATGAGTTGGTTTCCAGCGACATTGTAGGAAACTCTTGCCCCTCTGTATTTGACGCGCCAGCCACCATTGTAGATGAGAATGGTAAGAACATGGTGTTGTACGTTTGGTACGACAACGAATATGGCTACACCCGCCAAGTGATTCGTTTAAGTAAATACATAGCCGAAGTGCGCAGAAAGCGCTACTACTAATCACGGCATTTTTGATAGATAATAAAGCCCGATGCTTCCTAAGTGACATCGGGCTTTTTTGGCTCTTTGTGGAGGGCTAGAAATGGGCTTAACAATTTATTCTTTTGGTTTTTTTTACTTTCACCCCTATGAACAAAAACCGGCTCCTTTTAATCTTGAGCCTCGCAGTAGGTGCGCTTTCCGCGGAAGCGCAGAATTTTGAGATTGGCGTAAGTTTAGGGGCTACCGCCAATAGCTGGTATGTAAGCAACACCTTTGCCTACCCAGAAATAAACCGAAACTCCATAGGGATCAGCGGGGTGGCTGCCAATGAAACAGCCACCTACCAATACAATTGGGGCCTGGACTTAGGTTTTCCGGTAAAAATTGCAATTCTGGAGCCCGTAGCCTTGCACAGCGGCCTTTTTCTAAGTCAAAAAAATATACGTTCCAGCATCAACCGAAACAGCCCAGAACTTGAAGAAAGTATTGAGCTTGATATGAGTACCTACCTACTTCGCATACCCCTAAGTTTGGGTTACCGATTTGAATTAGGGGAGCACCAGAGCCTGAGTCCTAACCTGGGCGCCTACCTGGCTATTGGCCTGGGTGGTGACTACACCGCTGAAGTGAACGTAGAAAGTTACACCGGTGAAGCCAGCGGCATTGAAGACCGCCAAGTGCAAGGCGCAGTTACCTACAGCACCGGCATTGACGAGGATAATGCCCCAGAGTATATTTTCTCCAATAGTTACTACCTCAACCTTATTGACCTGGGTTTTCACTTTGGCCTCAAGTACCGCTACCGCAAAGCCGAACTAAGCGCGGCCTTTAAAATGGGCCTGGTAGATACAGACCCCGCTATTCTCCTGAATATTATTGATGATACCCAAACCAATCGGTACAACCGTACCTTATTGCTCACCGCAGCCTATTATTTTTAGCCCTTGTAAAATGGAGGCTTGCTTACCTTGGCCTTAAGCGCCTTATTTCTGATTTCAATAAAGATCTCCGTATCCGGGGCTTTATAGTCACTTTGCACATAGCCCAAGCCAATAGCCTTGCCCAAAGAGGGGCTTTGCGTACCCGAAGTAACCCGGCCAATTTCTTCACCTCCTGCGTCTTTAATCCGATAGTCTTTACGAGGAATACCGCGGTCTTCCATCACAAAACCTATTAAACGCTGGCTGGGACCGTTTTCTTTCTGGGCCTTTAAAGCCTCGCTGTTTATAAAGTCTTTGGAAAACTTGGTAATCCAACCCAGGCCTGCCTCAATAGGCGAAGTCTTATCGTCAATATCGTTTCCGTACAGGCAGAAGCCCATTTCTAGACGCAGGGTATCGCGTGCGGCCAAACCAATGGGTTTTATATCGGCTTTAGCCCCCGCGCGCATAACTTCATGCCAAACGTGGGCCGCATCTTTGTTGCGCACATACAGCTCAAAACCGCCTGCACCCGTGTAACCCGTAGCCGAAATAATTACATTGTCAACTCCCGCAAAACGGGCCTGTTCAAAAGTGTAGTATTTCATTTCGCCCAATGGCACCTCTGTAAGCTCTTGCATAGCCTCTGAGGCCATGGGCCCCTGCACAGCCAGTAAGCTCCAGTCGTCACTTTCATTGAGCAACAACGCTCCCTCCATTTCATAACCGCGCAACCAGTTAAAGTCCTTCTCAATATTTGAAGCGTTCACTACCAAAAGAAATTGCTCCTCGGCCAGGCAATACACCAGCAGGTCATCTACAATGCCGCCCTGCTCATTAGGCAGGCAGCTGTATTGCACCTTACCGGGATAGAGCTTGCTCACGTCATTACTGGTAACTTTTTGCAAGAATTCAACTGCCTTTGGGCCTTGCACGAAAATCTGCCCCATGTGGCTCACGTCAAAAACGCCCACTTTAGCCCGCACGTGCTTGTGCTCTACATTTAAACCTTCATATTGCAAAGGCATGTTAAACCCGGCAAAAGGGGTCATTTTAGCGCCTAAATCTTGGTGGATACTTTCCAGTTGAATGCTTTTCATAACTAAATTTTAGCCGTGTATATGTTCTTTTTTATTGAAGTCTTTCATCACTTCCGCCTCAAAGCTGAGCAGCTCGTCCCATTTTTGGTCAACCTCTTCCCGGTTGCCATACTGGCGGGCAAACTTGAGAAACATGGTGTAGTGGTTGGCCTCGCTAACCATCAGTTTTTCATAAAAAGAGGCCAACTCTTTATCGGCAATGTTTTCTGATAACACTTTAAAGCGCTCGCAGCTTCGTGCTTCAATTAAAGCGGCAATGAGCAAGCGGTTTACCAAACGCTCATTGCGATCACCGGTTTTAGGAAAAAACTGATTAATGCGCGCCACGTATTCATCTTTACGCTCCCGACCTAAAGTATAGCCTCGCTCCAAAAGACGTTTGTGCACCATTTCAAAATGGCTCATTTCTTCCCGAGCCAATGCGGCCATAGCGGTCACCAAATCGCTGTGCTCTGGGTAGGTTACCAAAAATGAGATGGCCGTGCTGGCTGCCTTTTGCTCGCAAAAAGCATGATCAATCAAGATTTCCTCAATATTTTTTTCGGCAATGTTTACCCAGCGGGGGTCTGTTGGTAATTTTAAACGAAGCATCTTTTACAGTTTGGAGTTTAAAATTTGTGCTAAGCGGTTGGCAAAACTAACCAATTGCTTTATTTCACTAATGGTACTGAGCCTTTCCTTTTCAAAAATGAGAAGGCCTTTTCCGTTGCTCTCTAAGTGGTACTCTTTGTTGGCTTCAAAAAAGGCAATCAGCTCAGCACTAAAAAATTGCCGTATCGCCTCGGGTTCATCCCCTCTTAGGTTAAACCGATGGGAAAAGTCTGGATGCATTTCAAACCTAATGTCTTGAAAGCCGGTAAGATTAGCCACCCGGTCTAGTAGATTCTCTTTGTTGAGCACAAAAGTGGGTAGGCCTTGCGGCAGGAATAATTCTACCATAGTACTCTGCAAATGCTGTTCAGCGGTGTAGGCACCTTCTGCAAAATATACATCGGCTAAAGCCACGCTTACCTGGCCGTTCCAGCCCTGCATTTTATTGCGGATGTACTCAATTTTACGAATGCCGAAATACTGAAAACGCCCAAAATGCTCGCTTTTAAAGTCAGAGGCTTCATTAAACTGCCAATCCATTTTCTTGGCAAAAAGCCGCATGGTGCGCTGCCTCCGTGAGGGCTGCCCGGGATATTTAGGGGCCTTAAGCTGGCGAGCCGTAGGCACTTTAGTAGACAGTGGATGACTAGACGTGGAAGAAAGATGATCCATGCCGATGATCTCCAAATCGCCCCCAGTAGCTTTAAAATTAAAGTGGTAATTCTGTAGTTGATCTAACACGGTATAATCAATAAACTGAACCAGGCTGAAATCAACAATCACTTTGGCATTGCGGGGCAAGGTGTCTAGCTTTTGCTTGATGCCTATAAAGTTTAAAAAGTTGCTGTAGGCCTTTACGCTTAGGTGGTACTGCTCCTGATCTTCTTCATACAATAGGGTGTTTGGTTTAAATAAGTTTTCAAGAAATACCTCTACCCTACCCATGGCTCTGAGCTGAGAAATGAGGGTAACCATTACGCCAATGATTATACCGGTAATTAAGTTGGTGAGCAAGGTGATTAGAAGGGTGACCACAAAAATGATGAGCTGCTCCCATCCTACTAGGGCCATATTTTTAAACACCCTTGGAGCGCATAATTTATAGCCGGTGTACACCAAAATAGCGGCCAAAACCGACAGCGGAATGTGCCTTAATTGCCCGGCAAAAAACAAAACAAAAGCCAGTAGAAAAATGCTGTGAAAAAAGTTAGAAGCGCGGTGGCTGGCGCCCTGATTCACATTTACGCTGCTTCTGGCAATTACCTTCACCACGTTTAATCCGCCCAAAAGACCTGACACCACGGTGGCTATACCTATGGCCTTTAAGCCTTGATTCACATTGGTTCTGCGCTTAAGCGGATCCAGGCGATCTACCGCTTTCATGCTTAATAAAGACTCTACCGTGGCAATGAAGGTGAGCGATAGCACTGCCGAAAAGAAAGCGGGCTCGCTCACTTGACCAAAGTCTGGAAAGGCTAGACTTTGGGCTAAATCTGTAGGAATGGCAACCAGATAGGCGGGCTGCAAAGGCTCTATCCACTCTGGGTTCCACTCGGCCAAGTAGCCCAAGCCGATACTTGCCAGAACCACCAAAATAGGGGCGGGAATAATTTTAGTGCCACTCCATTGCAATTTGGGGTAGGCAAAAAGGAAAAGTAAAGCCGAGAGGCCAAATACGTAGGCCAGGGTGGGGATCTGACCTGAAAACACCCGCGCCAGACTTTGGGGGATGGCCAGCAGCAACTCCAGAGGCGCGTTAGCCCCCGGATCATTTACGCCCAACATTACGTGCAATTGCTTGGCCATAATAATGACCCCAATGGCGGCCAACATGCCCTGCACAGCCGCTGTGGGGAAATACTCACTTAAGGCCCCAAAACGAAATAAGCCCAGAGCAAAAATGACCAACCCCGAGAGCACTACCGCAGCCAGGGTATACAAATAACCGCCATACATATCGCCTTGGCCTAAAGTGGTAATGGCGGTTAAGGTTACCACCACCAGGCCATTACCCGGACCAACAATGGCCACATTTGATCCGCCTATGAGCGAGACTAACACCCCGCCTACTATGGCCGAAATGAGACCGGCTATGGGGGGTGCTCCACTGGCCAAGGCCAATCCCAGTGCTAGTGGTAAGGCTACCAAGCTTACTACAAAACCCGGGAAAATATTGCGTAAAATATTTTGAAAAAGGCTGGGTAGAGGCATGTTAGGCGTGACTGTGAACGATGAGAATATCACTGGGTAACTCTGAGAGGATGTATTCCAAACCGTGCGTAAAAACCCGGTCCATAAAACCCAGTTTGGTATCGGGTGAGTTTAACACCAGTAGATCTGCCTGTACCGATTGGGTAAAATGACCAATGGTGTAGCCGGGCTTGCCTATTATGGCTTTATGCCGAATGGTAAGCTGCTCACCCCGCTGAATAGCGGCCAGAATAGCGTCAATGCGCTCATCTTCGGCCTCCTCAACTTCCAGGCGCTTTTGATTAAGCTCAGCCAACATTTTATCGTCATCGGCTCGCTTCACTTCGCGGCTGGGGGGCACTTCTTCTACAATGCGTAAGAGGTTGGCCCCGAAGGCTTCACAAACACGTACGGCCGTTTCAATGGTGTAAGCTGTTTTTGGGTGGTTGAGACCATTCACCACCACACTCTCACATTTTTTAGCCGCTACCTTGGGCTGCGTAAGCAGTAAGATGCTGCAATTGCTCTTTCGCACCAACTGCCGGGCAATGGAGCCTTTGTAGTAGCGGATTAAACCTTCGCGCGGCAGCGCCCCGGCAATTAATAGGTTTACCTGATGCTGTTCACACACGCGCAAGATGGCTTCAATCTCATCTCCTCTTTCCCAAACCACTTCCACATCCTTAAGGCTGCAACCCGCTTTCTCTAGCGCCTTGAGAATTTCGGCACGTTCATCGGTCTCATTTTTCTCTACGTGAATGAGGTATAGCTTAGCCCCTAATGCATTTTTAATGCGAACAGACTCGCACAGATTGGCCTCTAAATTGGGCGAAAGGGCTACGGCTGTAGCTATAACGGGAAAAGGTTGCACCATGGTTAGTAATTAGAATACTAAGGTAGAAAGGAATTTGGCATGTAGGCGGGCCATGATTTGAATTTTTAAGACGGCCCGGGTGCTTGGTGAAAGACGGACTTCAAGAAAAAGTAGAAAGGCTTAATTTTATACTTGCAAGTTTTATGGGATGTATTACCTTTGCAGCCCCTTTGAAAAAAGGGGATTGTTCTATAAAATTAAATTAAGCCATTAGGGAGTCTTGCTTCTTTGAAAGCGATCCTTAGATAAAAAATTAAGCATTCGGTGAGATGGGTGAGTGGCTTAAACCAGTAGTTTGCTAAACTGCCGTACGGGCAACCGTACCGCGGGTTCGAATCCCGCTCTCACCGCTAAGGCGTTCTTCTCAGGGAGAACGCCTTTTTTCGGGGCGTAGCGTAGCCCGGTCATCGCGCCTCGTTTGGGACGAGGAGGTCGCAGGTTCGAATCCTGCCGCCCCGACTTAAAAGCTCATGGTGAAAACCATGGGCTTTTTTTGTTTGGACGTGAGCCAAGCGCGCTTGAGCGAAGGGAAAAACAAAAAAAAGACGAGACGCGCGCAGCGCGGGAGCTTTTAAGTCACACCACTTGAGGGGCATAAACAGGATCACTATGGGTACTCCTGCCGCCCCGACAAACAAAGCCGCAGACTCTTGGAGTTTGCGGCTTTTTTGTTTCCAGGTGGGCGCAAGCTTGCTTGAAGGCGCAGCTTACACCGGGGCTTGGGGTTTACTCTTTAGCTACTTGCTTATTGGAGAAAAAATACGCCTTACTGCAACTATAGAATCTCGCGGCAGCGGGATTGGAACAAACGGGTCAAGGCTTTACTTAAAGGGTGGTAATTCAATAATATTGGTAGTTTTTATGTAAAGCTAACTCCCTGAAAATATTTCCAGATCCAAATCTTCTGATCTGCCAGCCATGTTCATAAAGCAACTTCACCCGCTTTTTTAAGGGGTCAATTATTCTCTTAATTTAGATCACTGAATTTTAATTGTAGATACTACTATGAAATGCTTTCTGCTTAAGTGTAAGAGCCGCAACCGGCACACAGATCCTGTATTTTTAGCGCAAGTACCCATTATGCCCAGCATGCATTTGGTGCACCTCCAAGGGCAGAACCTTGGCCTCCTTAAAAAAGAGGAAGACCCCAACTTACTACTCATAACCGATAGCGATGCCTTTATGGAGCGCTATGAAAAGTACTACCAAGAGCGTTTTGAAATGGAAGAAATGCCCGAAGACTTTGTGGTTCCTTATGGCTACGAAGTGGTGTACGGTCAAGTGAAGTTTGACAATGAAGAGGAGGCTGAAGAAGAAACGGAAGCCACACTTCCGGCTGAAAGCCAGGAAGAGGAAGAAGAATACGTTGAAGATTAATCGGGGTATTGGATGCGCACGTGATAAATATTCATGAGCATTTTCTTGAATATTTTCTTCACCTGCCTGATTTCCCGTAAGGTGATGGGGGCGTTTTCAAATTGCGCATTTTCTATTTGGGCGTCAATTAAACGTTCTACCAGCTCATCAATACTTTCATGATTCGGATTATTAAGGCTGCGACTAGCCGCCTCCACCGTATCGGCCATCATTAATATGGCCGTTTCTTTTGAAAAAGGCTTGGGCCCCGGGTAGGTAAATTTCTCCAGGGCCTGTTTATCCTCCGGAAAGTTTTTAATGTACTGCCGGTAAAAATACATCACCGTGGTGGTGCCGTGGTGGGTGCGGATAAAGTCAATCAGCACATCTGGCAGGTTGTGCTTTTTGGCCATCTTAATGCCATTGAGCACGTGGCCAATAATGATTTCCGCGCTCTCCGAAAAAGAAAGCTCATCATGCGGATTGATCCCCGTGCTCTGGTTTTCAATAAAATACATGGGTGCCTGCATTTTACCAATATCGTGGTATAAAGCACCGGTGCGCACCAGAAGGGCATTGCCATCTACCGCATTTACGGCCGCTTCGGCCAGGTTAGCTACCTGTAAACTGTGTTGAAAAGTACCGGGTGCTTTTTGAGCCAGTTCGCGCAGCAGGGTGTTATTGGTATCACTAAGCTCCAGCAGGGAGACCTCTGAAACAAAGCCAAATATTTTTTCCTGAAAATATATTAAGGGAAAAGAAACCAGCGTAAGCAAGCCATTGCCCACAAAATAGGCAAAGGGCACATAGTCAATGGTGTCTAAACGGCCCTCCTGAATAATGGCCAGACTAAAGTAGGCCACGCAGTACACCAGGGTAATTTTCCCTGCGGTTAAAAACAGCTGTCCGCGCTTATACTGTTGCGCTACCATCAGCACCGAAAATACCCCGGCTACAAACTGTAAAAACACAAATTCAAAGCTGTTGGGCACCAAAAAACCTATGATCAAAATGGCCACAATGTGCACAAACAGGGCCATCCGTTCATTAAAGAAAGAGCGCATCACCATGGGCAAAATGGCAAAGGGCACCAGATAAATGTACTTGGCATTCACTTCTAAAATGATGCGGGCAATAATCACCATCAGCAGCACATTCCCCAAAATAAAGGTGAGGCGGCTAATGTCTTCCATCACCAGATTTTGAAACTGGTACAAAAACAGAAAAAGCACCAGAAACAAAATACTCATGATGAGGATTTGCCCACCCAGCAGATAATAATACGAGCGGTTACCACTCAACGAGCCCTCATACACGCGCTTCAGTGAAACCAGTTTGCGGTATTTCTCTTCGTCTACCAGGTTGCCTTTAAAAATAATCAGCTCTCCTTCCTGTACGCTTCCGCGGATGGGTAAGATCGATTCAATCTGACTTTCCAGGTATTTTTTGGTGGTTTGGGCATCGTAAAACACGTTGTGCTCCAACTGTGTAGTGAGCCGTGCCGCTAAAAAATCGGCAAAAGCCCTAGGGAGCGAATCAGTTAAACGGGTTCTAAGTTCTTGGGCGGCCTCTTTAATGGTATAGAAATTTTCAGGCTCCACCGGTAGGCTCAATTTTTCTTTGCGCAAGAGCGCTTCTCCGTAGTTTTTAAAAAGTGCCTCATCAGATGGTTTCAAAATTCCCTTGTCAAAAACTGCCTGGAGCGCCTGCTTACCCATGCCTGCCAAACTATCGCGCCAAGCCAAACGATTGGTTTCTTCTTTAAACTGAAGGGTATCAAACCTATTGCTGCTCAAAGCCTTACGCCATTGCCTGGGCCAATTGTCTTCAAAGTTTTGGAGCGCCTCATCCGCAACCGTACTTTGCCTGGTTAAAAAGATGGTTTTGTTTAAACGCAAGTCGGTTTCTTCCTGCGCTAATTCCTCTTCAGACTTATAAATGCTGTAGTCAAAGGGCGCCACTAAATTCTCATGCAACCAGGGCTTACCCTTTTGAAACTCATACTTGAATTTGGCTTCTCTGGGGTTTAAGTATACCACAATGGCGCTGGACAACAAAAAAAGTAAGGCCGCTGAAACCTGAGTCTGATGATTTTGTATGTATAAGAAGAACTTCTTCATGACTAGTTATTACCTCTAAAAGCAGAGCGGCAATCTTCTAATTTTTTTAGTTTTGCTGTATTGCTAATTAAAGATAAAATCTTGCTAATACGCCCTGGAAATCTTTAAAATGTGCAGGCTACCAGTTAAAAGCTTAGCCTGCATTTTAGTTTTCAATAGTAGCGTAAAATTTTAAAAATACTTTTATGAGAGATGTAGTTATTGTTTCAGCCGCCCGCACCCCTATTGGGAGCTTTGGTGGCAGTCTGTCTGGTTTTTCAGCCAGCGAGCTGGGCGCTAAGGCCATTAAAGGGGCTTTAGAAAAAATAAATTTAGACCCAAAAGAAGTACAAGAAGTGCTTATGGGCAATGTGCTACAGGCTAATGTGGGTCAGGCTCCAGCAAGACAAGCCGCCCTAGGTGCCGGCCTAAGCAATGAAATTCCCTGCACCACGGTAAACAAGGTGTGCTCTTCAGGTATGAAAGCTATTATGCAAGCCGCCCAAGCCATTAAGTGCGGTGATGCCGATGTGATTGTGGCCGGAGGTATGGAAAGTATGAGCAACGTACCCCACTATCTGCAAGGCCGCAAAGGCCAAAAGCTTGGCGACATTAAGCTTACGGATGGCATGTTGCGAGACGGCCTTTTGAACGTGTATGATGGTAACCACATGGGTACTTGCGCTGAGCTTTGCGCCACGGATATGGAATTTAGCCGTGAAGAGCAGGACAACTTTGCCATTGAAAGCTACAAACGCTCGGCTGCTGCCACCGAGGCCGGTAAGTTTAAAGATGAAATCATTCCCGTTGAAATTCCGCAACGCAAAGGGGACCCCATTGTAATGGACAAAGACGAGGAAATTTACAATGTGAAGTTTGAGAAAATCCCTCAACTAAGACCGGTATTTGACAAGAACGGTTCGGTAACTGCGGCCAATGCCTCTACCATTAATGACGGGGCTGCCGCTCTGGTAGTGATGAGCGCTGAAAAAGCAGAGTCCTTAGGCCTGAAACCCTTAGCTAAAATTTCCAGCTACGCAGATGCCGCACACGAGCCCGAATGGTTTACCACGGCTCCTGCCAAAGCAGTGCCTAAGGCCCTGGCTAAAGCCGGAATTACCAAAGATCAGGTAGACGCCTATGAATTAAATGAGGCATTTTCAGTAGTAGGGTTAGCCAACATGAAAATCTTAGAAATAGACGCGGCCAAAACCAACGTCAATGGCGGTGCCGTTTCCATTGGCCACCCACTGGGCTGCTCAGGAGCACGCATTGTAATGAGCCTCATGACCGTTTTACAGCAAAACAAGGGTAAATACGGAGCAGCCGGTATTTGCAATGGCGGTGGCGGTGCCTCGGCCTTGGTTATTGAATCGCTTGCCTAATGCCTAAAGGTATTTGCGCCCTTAGTGTGGTGCCCATGCGCAGTGAGCCTGCCGATGCCAGCGAAATGGTAAACCAAATTTTATTTGGTGAAACTTACCATGTTTTGGAAGAGCGGAAAAATTGGTTGAAAGTGCGCCTAATGCACGACCAGTATGAAGGTTGGCTAGACCGTAAGCAACACACTCCAGTGGGCGAAAAATACCTGGGTACCTACTTTAAGAAGCGCCCTCCGGTAGCTTCTGATTTAATTGAAATTGTATCCCAAAAAGACGGGGGTGATTTTTTCCCCATCTTTTTGGGTTCTTTTTTGCCAGGCTTTAGTCCCAAAGAAGAGAAGCCCGTGCGCATTGGTGAACAGGCTTACTTGTACACCGGCCCCAGTACCCATAAAAAACTTAACCGCCAGGCCCTTAAGAAATTTGCCCGGCAATACATGCACACACCTTACCTCTGGGGCGGACGCAGTCCTTTTGGCATAGACTGTAGCGGTTTTACCCAAATGGTGTATCGCTTAAGCGGATATCCCCTGCCGCGAGATTCGGGCCAGCAGGCTCAATTGGGGCAAACCTTAAGCTTTATTGAAGAATCTGAACCGGGTGACCTGGCCTTTTTTGACAATGCCGAGGGCGTGATTACCCACGTAGGCATCATTTTAGAAAATAATTACATCATCCACGCTAGTGGTAAAGTGCGTTTAGACCGATTGGACCAAACCGGTATTTTTAATGCCGAAGAAAAGAAGCACACCCATAAGTTGCGCGTTATTAAAAAAATAATTTAAATTCAACGTACTCAAAAGCGTGTTATGAATTTACCGGTTTACGCCATTTCTCAAGAAAGTTCTGTTTCTATCCCCCTTTTTGAAGCCACCGTGCAGGCAGGGGAACCCAGCTATGTTTCGGAGTTTTTCGAAAGCTCTATTGATCTTAACGAAGAACTGGTGCGTAACCCTAAAACCACCTTTTGTGTGCGGGTAAACGGGCAATCTATGGTAGGGGCCGGTATTGATTCAGGCGATCTTTTAATTGTAGACAAGGAAAAAGAACCCGAAAACAACCAAATCATTTTGGCGGTGATAAATGGCGATTACACCGTGAAGCGCCTGCTTCTAAAAGACCAACACGTGTACTTAAAACCTGAAAACCCCGATTTTGAGCCATTGAAAATTACACCCTTTATGGATTTTAGAATTTGGGGCGTGGTAACCGGGGTTATTAAAAAAGTGGGGTGAGCCCGTCTGCTCCATGCCTGATCCTACATAGTTTCCAGGGCGATTTCGTCATTTACCGGCTCCCCCTTGTAGGTGTGGTATTCCAGCTCTTTGACCTCAAACTTGGCCTGCTCTTCATCAAAAATGCGGCAGCGGTCAATGGGATTCATGTAAAGGTGCAGCGTCATGGCGCGGCCTTCTCCTACATTGATTAATTTATGAAAGCCCATGTTGTCATTCATGTAACTGATGCTATCTTCTTGCATGGTGGTTTTTTGCACCAGCTCTATTTCCTCTTCTTTATCGTTACTAAAATCAAAGCGCTCTTCTTTAATGGTGCCCTGCAATGCATACACCCAGCATTCTTCACCACCGTGGCAGTGAATAGGCGTATCCATACCCTCTTCCCAACAAAGCAATAGCAGTTCGTAATCCTTTGATCTGCTGATGCAATTTCGGGTGTAGGTTTCCTTGCTCCAATGCGCGTAAGGCTCAAAGTCCTCCAGAGGTATTTGCATGCGGTGTGCTATTTCAACATACTCTTTACCAGAACAATGCGGTAGCGTCTCAACTAATTCTTTTAGTGAGTTTATGGCTTTCAAATTCAAAGTTTTTGGATTTTCGATTTACTCGATTTTTGATTAAAAATGGAATGATTACGATTTAAAATCACTCAATTTTGAAGCAAAATAACAATTTTTCAGCGAAAAACGGTTGTTTTCATTAAACCTATATTTGCCCTATCTAAAGGAGAAATCAGATTATGGAGCAAGAATTAGCGCTTTTTCAGCAGCTTTCTAAAAAGCTTATGCAAGCCGAAAAACAAGAACCGGTTTTAGAACCCATAGAAGCAGACCAACTCTTTAATACCCTGGATCTGCGCTTGGGCGAAGAAGGAGAGAATGAGGAGGATTTCAGCCGCGCTTTGGAAGCCTTGGTTTTAAACACCCCGCGCACGGCTACCCACCAGTTTTTTAACCAATTGTTTGGTGGTCGTAATGGCAAAGCCGTTTTAGGAGATCTTCTTGCCGTGCTGCTTAACAACAGCATGTACACCTACAAGGTGGCCGGCCCTATGGTAGGCGTAGAAAAAGAAATCATTCGCCACATGAAAAACTTGCTGGGTTATCCGGCTACAGCCGATGGCACCATTGCCCCCGGTGGCTCTATGACCAACCTCATGGCCATGATCATGGGCCGCGATGCCCACAACGAAAAAATAAAGTCAGACGGGGTCTCCCAAAAAATGACCTTGTACACTTCCAACGAATCCCACTACTCCATTCCTAAAAATGCGGCCTTCATGGGGGTTGGTCGCAAGCAGTTACGGTATGTGAAGTCTGATAAATTCGGGCGCATGGACGTGGCTGACCTAGAGGCCCAAATCAAAGCGGATTTGGAAAAAGGCAAGCAACCCTTTTTCGTAAATGCTACGGCCGGTACTACGGTGATGGGAGCTTTTGATCCTATTCAGGAAATATCGGCCATAGCCAAAAAATACAATTTATGGTTGCACATTGATGGTGCCTACTGCGGTGCGGTACTCTTTAGCAAAAAACACAAACACCTGATTAAAGGAGCTGAGCTGGCCGACAGTTTTAGCATGAATGCTCATAAAATGCTGGCTACGCCCCTCACCTGCTCAATAATTATTGCTAAAAATAAAAAATACCTGTACGATAGCTTTTCCAATGATGCCGATTACCTCTACCAAACCGATGGAGACGACTATAATCTGGGGAAAACCTCCTTACAGTGCGGCCGTAGAAATGATGCGCTCAAGTTTTGGACCCTTTGGAAAGCAGTGGGCACCAAAGGCTTGGGTGAAATGGTAGATCACCAATTTCATTTGGCTGAAGTGGCGCGCCAATACGTGGAAAACCACCCCGACTACACGGTGTACAGTTACCCTGAGTCAGTGGGCATTTGCTTTAATTACAAAGACATTCCAGCTGATGAGCTTTGCAACCGCCTTTATGAAAAGGGCGAACTGATGGTAGGCTTTGGCCAGTTTAAAGACGAGCAGTTTGTGCGACTGGTCACCGTAAATGCCGGCAATGAAGAAGAAGACATCAAGGCCTTTTTTGAAAAAATGGAGGCTTTTGCTGAAGAGGAAATTCTGGAAACCTCCTCCTAAATTCATTTAAACAAACCAAACATTTATGATTACCAAACTAGTAGTACTGGGCATTTACTTTGCCATCTTATTTCTCATTGGCATTGTAGCCTCCAGGCGCATCAAAGGCATGAGCGATTACTACGTGGGTGGTAAAACCCTGGGCTACTGGGCGGTGGCTTTTTCAGCCCGCGCAACGGGCGAAAGTGGCTGGCTGCTTTTAGGCCTTACCGGTATGGGGGCTATTGCCGGAGTTTCGGCTTACTGGGTAGTTGTAGGTGAAGTACTGGGCGTGGCCATCAGCTGGTTTGTGATGGCCAAACCTTTTAAGCGCCTTACTGATCAGTATAATTCCATCACCGTTCCCGACTATTTAGAAAGCCACTTTGGTGTAAAAACCCATACCCTGCGGATAATTTCTGCAGCTGCCCTGGCTATTTTTGTAGTCATATACGTTAGTGCGCAAATTGATATTACCGGAAAAGCTTTCAATGCCTTTTTGGATGTCAATTATTTTACCGGTGCCATTGTAGGTTTTTGCATAGTAGTGGCCTACATTTTTATCGGGGGCTTTTTGGCGGTAGTGTGGTCTGACTTTTTTCAAGGCATTCTCATGTTTTTGGGCCTGGTGCTTTTGCCCATTGTTGCCTGGTATACCTTGGCCAATCAAGCTAATATCTTCCCCACTTTGGGTGAAATTGATCCGGCCTTACTGGACATCTGGGGCGGCCATAGTGACCCTTGGATGAGCGTTTTCAGCATGCTGGGTTTTGCCTTTATTGGTTTAGGTTTTTTAGGCTCACCGCAGGTTTACGTGCGTTTCATTTCGGTGAAAAACGAGCGTGAAATTACCATGGGCCGCTGGGTGGCCATTGTGTTTACCCTGCTAACCGATGCGGCTGCCGTAACCATTGGGCTCTTAGGCCGATATCTCTTTACGGAAGCCGGTCAGGACCCGGAAGCTATTTTGGGAAACAGTGGCGAAGACGTTTTAACCATGGTTTTGGAAAATGCCTTTCCGCTCACCATCATTGCTATTTACGTGGCCATTATTCTCTCCGCCATCATGAGTACCATTGATTCGTTGTTGGTGGTGGCCTCCAGTGCCATTACGCGCGATCTTTATCAGCAGGTGTTTAAACCGCATTTAGCGGATAATAAACTGGGGAAGCTTTCCAGTTACATCACTCTGATTATGGCCTTGCTGGCCTTGGGTTTGGCCATGACCGTAGCCGTAACCACCCCCGGCCGAACGGTCTTTTGGTTTACCATTTTTGGCTGGTCAGGGATAGCCTCCACTTTCTGCCCGGTAATAATTTTGTCTTTGTTTTGGAAAGCCTACTCAGAAAAGGGCGCCATTGCCACCATGATTACCGGTTTTTTAAGCGTTCCCTTTTTCAAGTTTGTAGTACAGCCTATGGAGGGCATTGGTCCTTACTTTGAAAAGCTGGATGTTATGGGGCCCTCCTTTGCGGTGGCCATGCTGGTAGGTTTTGTAGTAACCAAAATTTATCCGCGTGAAAAGGCCCCTAAAGAAAACCCTTTAAGCTATCGCCCAGAGGCTAAAAAGGAATAGCTGCCCCTTAGGCGGACTCTATTAATAAGCCAGTATTTCGGCAAAAGCCTGGGCTAAATCTTTTTTCCCTAAAAAGCCCTGCTCCAATTGGGCCGCAAAAGGCACAGCGGTATCCATGCTGGTCACCCTTTTCACTGGGGCATCTAAATGCTCAAAACAACGCTCGGTTATTTTAGCCGAAAGGTCTGAACTGATGCCGCCAAAATTCACATCTTCTTGCACCACCAGCACCCGACCGGTTTTCTTAACGCTGGCAAAAATGGTTTCTTCGTCTAAAGGCATTAAGGTGCGCAGGTCAATCACTTCGGCATCTACCGGGTTCTCCTCCAAGTACTCTAACACCCAGTGCAAAGCGGCCCCATAACTAATGACCGTAAGCTTTTGCCCCTCTTGCAAAATGGCTGCTTTGCCAATGGGCGTGTGGTAGTAGCCACTGGGAACAGGGGCCTTCACGCTGCGGTATAAGGCCTTGTGCTCAAAAATCATTACCGGATTGGGATCGTCTATGGCGCTTAAAAGCAGTCCTTTGGCATCGGCTGGAAAAGCCGGATAGACCACTTTTAAGCCAGGTGTATGGGTGAACCAAGCCTCGTTACTTTGGCTATGAAAAGGCCCGGCTGCCACCCCGGCCCCGGTGGGCATGCGCACTACCACATCGGCATTTTGCCCCCAGCGCCAGTGAATTTTGGCCAAATTGTTAATGATTTGGTTAAAGCCCTCGGTTACAAAATCGGCAAACTGCATTTCCATCACCGCCTTAAACCCATCAATGCTTAAACCCAGGCTAGTGCCTACAATGGCCGCCTCGCAGAGAGGCGTATTGCGTACACGCTCCGCCCCGTATTTGTCCATTAAGCCTTCGGTTACTTTAAAAACGCCTCCGTATTTGGCGATGTCCTGCCCCATGAGAATCAGGTTTGCGTGCCGCTCCATGGCTAAATTCAGAGCGTTCTGCAAGGCGTCTACCAAGCGTAATTCACGGCTTTCGCCCGAGGGCTCTTGCAGTTTGAAGGTGGCCGGTGCAAAGCGGTCGGCCAGTTCCTTTTCGGCTGAAAAGCTTACCGGTTCTTCACCGTAGGCCTCTTCAAAGGCTACGTTAATTTCGGCTTTAAGCTCATTGGTAAAGGTTTCATTTTCCTGAGGAGTCATAATTCCCTCATCCAGTAAATAGGCCCGGAAATTTTGAATGGGGTCTTTCTCAGCCCATTCGTCCTGCAGACCTTCTGGGTAATACTTAGTTCCGGAGGCCTCTTCATGACCGCGCATTCTAAAGGTATTGCATTCCAAAATAAAGGGAATGGGCTCTTTTTTCATTTCTTCCCGAATCTCCAATACCGTATTGTACACGTCCAGCAGATTGTTGCCATCTACACTTTTGCCTTTAATACCGTAGCCTATGGCTTTGTACACAAAACTCTTAAAGGCAAACTGCTCTTCACTGGGGGTGGAAAGGCCCCATTGGTTATTTTCTACCAAGAAGATGACGGGTAACTTCCAAACGGCCGCTACGTTTAAAGCCTCGTGAAAATCGCCTTGGCTGGCCCCTCCATCTCCGGTTACTACCAGGGTTACTTTTTGTGTTTTTTTCAGTTTTTGTGCCAAAGCCAGTCCATCGGCAATGCCCATTTGTGACCCCAGGTGTGAAATCATACCCACCAAAAAATGCTCTTTACTGCCAAAGTGAAAAGAACGGTCGCGCCCCTTGGTAAAGCCATTGGCCTTTCCTAAAAACTGACTGAACAAGCGATTGAGCGGTACTTTGCGGGTCGTGAACATGCCCAGGTTTCGATGCATGGGCAGCATATACTCGTCTCCGGCCATAGCCAAAGCCGCCCCCACAGATATAGCCTCCTGCCCGTAACCAGAAAACCATTTTGAAATACGCCCCTGCCGAAGGGCAATGAGCATTTTGTCTTCAATGAGCCGAGGCTTTAACAGGGCTTTGTAAAATTCTTTTAACTGAGAATCGCTTAATCCTTTGCGGTTAAATTTCATGGGGTCTTAAATAGCAGGCCAAAAATAATTTTTTACCCGACTTTCACCTAGCTTTAATACTAAACAGGCCTTGGGGCTTTTGTATATTTGGCCTACAAATACATCGCATGAACTCTACCCAAACTATACCCTCTGTAGATTTAGAAGACTTTTTAAGCGGCAATGCCGGGCGCAAAGCCCAATTTGTGGAAACCTTAGGCAAGGCCTATGAAGAAATTGGCTTTGTGGCGCTTAAAAATCATCGTCTTAGTGATACTTTGGTTAACCAGCTTTACAGCGAAGTGGAGGCTTTTTTTAATTTGCCGGAAGCCGTTAAAATGAAGTACGCCATTGAAGGTTTAGCGGGCCAACGGGGCTACACCCCTTTTGGGCAAGAGCACGCCAAAGGCCGCAATACCGGAGATCTAAAGGAGTTTTGGCACTTTGGTCAGTACGTAGAAGATAAGGACCCCATCCAAAAGGAATACCCTCAAAATGTAGCGGTGGCCGAATTGGAAAAATTCAACAGCGTAGGCAAGGAAGCCTACCAAACATTGGAACGCACCGGACAGGATATGCTGAGAGCCTTGGCTTTGTATTTAGGTCTTGATGAAAACTATTTTGATCCGCACATAAAAAATGGCAACAGCATTTTAAGGCCTATCCACTACCCGCCTATTACCGGTGAACCCGATGATGCCGTGCGCGCTGCTGAACATGAAGACATCAACCTCATCACTCTTTTGATGGGGGCTTCTGCCGATGGTTTGCAAATTTTAAACAAGCAAAAAAAATGGGTAGCGGTAACCGCCCTACCCGGCCAAATAATTGTGAATGTGGGCGATATGCTGCAGCGGCTTACCAATAACAAGCTACGCAGTACCACCCATCGTGTGGTGAACCCGCCTCGCGAAGACTGGGGCAAAAGCCGGTTTAGCATTCCCTTTTTCCTACACCCCCGCTCAGACATGCCTTTAAATTGCCTTCCTGAATGCATTGATGATGAGAATCCCAAGCTATATGAGGATATCACTGCTGGAGAGTACTTGAACGAACGCTTGAAAGAAATTGGCTTAAAAAAATGAGCAAGAAAAAGAAACTAACCAGTCTGAAAGATTTGGGCGGATTGGTGTATTCTACCAACCCCAACGAAAATTTGAATGAGGACCGCTCAGCGGAAGAATCTATAGCCCCTACCGAGCAGCAATTGGAAGCCCACCTGGAGAAAAAAGGCAGGGGCGGCAAGGTAGCGGTAGTCATCAAAGGCTTTGAAGGCCCCGAAGAAGAATTAAAGGCTTTGGGAAAATCGCTTAAAAGCCATTGCGCTACCGGAGGTTCAGTGAAAGACGGGGAGATCATTATTCAAGGGCAAATGCGGGATAAGGCTATGCAGTTTCTGAAAAAACAGGGATACCCAGTAAAGCGGGTGGGCGGTTAAGGTTTAGGCTCCTTACGCAGTAAAAACTTTTTGATGCCTACGTTGATCTGAAGTAACACTAGTAAGCCCAAGGCCACTAAGGCCAGAAAGAGGCCATCTTCCCGTACCCAAAAAAGGTAAAAAGGCCAGGCTAAAAAAGCCAGAAATAAGCAATTGAAAAATAGCTGCCGCACTAGAACACCACGGTAATCTTGCTTAAGCGCTTGTTGGTCTTTTTCTGAGGCCAACTGAATAGGCCCTTTTTCAATAAATTTGATTTTCCAACTTTTGGGCCAATTTCGCCAAAAGGCCAAGGGCTCTACCTGAATTTCCAGTGCCTTGGTGTGCTCTGCTACATTAATCCACAAACTAGCCTCACGGGTATTTCTGCTGCCTACGTGCATTTGATACCGGCCCGGAGGCAGCTCAAGACTTAATTCACTGGCAAATCCTATTGAGCCTGCATACGTCCTGTTAAGGTACACCTTGTAGGCGCTCCAAAAATTAACCCGGTCTCTTCTTTGAAGAAGCAGTTTAGGCATGCCCTACCTTTAAGGCCCTTTGGTAAAGGTCTACGTACAGCGGACCAACACGGTCAATGGAAAACTTAGCGGCCTGTTGGCGGGCCGCTTTTTTGAACCTTTGGTGCTGCTCCGGATCTTTTAAAATTTCCAAAGCCTGGGCGGCCATGCTTTCCACATCGCCAACATCGGCTGTAAAGCCAGTAAGACCATGTTCATTTACCTCTGGTAAGCCCCCGGTATTGCTGGAAATAACCGGTACGCCTGCAGCCATAGCTTCTAAAGCGGCTAAACCAAAACTTTCTTTCTCAGAGGGTAGCAGAAAAAGGTCTGAAATGCAGAGCACGCGCTCTACTTCACTGGTTTTACCTAAAAATTTCACCTTTTCTAAAATGCCCAAGTCTTGGGCCTGCATACGTGCTTTCTCTTTTTCGGGGCCTTCACCCAGCATGAGCATAACGGCTGGTACTTCTTTTTGAATGCGCTCAAAGATGCTAATCACATCATTAATGCGCTTAACCTTTCTGAAGTTAGAAACATGGGTAATAATTAATTCTCCCTTTGAGGTAAAGCTGGCCCGGCAAGGATCATCTGGGGTGTAGAGGTTTAAATCTACAAAGTTGGGGATCACTTCAATGGCCCGGTTGATTTCGAAAAAATCATAGGTATCTGCCCGCAAACTCTCAGAAACGCTGGTTACCAAATCAGAATGATTGATGCTGAAATTTACCACTGGGCGGTAGCTTGGGTTTTTACCCACCAAAGTGATATCGGTGCCATGCAGGGTAGTTACCACCGGAATGTTGATGCCTTTTTCCTTGAGGATGTTTTTTGCGGTGTAGGCCGCATAGGCGTGCGGAATGGCATAATGCACGTGCAAAAGGTCTAGTTGGTATTTCATGGCCACATTCACCATTTTACTGGAAAGGGCCAGCTCATACGGCTGATACTGAAAGAGTGGATAGTCTTGTACGTTTACCTCATGGTAGTAAATATTGGGTTCCAGAATATCCAGTCGTACGGGCTGACTGTAGGTGATAAAATGCACCTTATGTCCTTTGCGAGCCAAGTACATCCCTAACTCTGTTGCAATTACGCCACTACCGCCAAAGGTGGGGTAGCAAACTATTCCTATCTGCACTAGCTCTTGAGTTTACCGTTTTTATACTTCTCTTTTTGAGTTACTTCTCCCTCCTCATTGTAATAAATCCAGGTGCCATCTTTCTGGTCTTTATCGTACTCGCCTTCTACTTTGATTTTTCCCGTATCGTAAAACTCTCGGTAGCTTCCTTCGCGCTTATTATCTTCATAGGTATAAATGGCCTTTACCGCGCCCTCTTTGTGGTAGGTCTTAGCTTCACCCTGCAAAACCCCATCTTGGTAGGTATACTTGGTACTCATGTTCCCATTGCGGTAATACCAGATGGCATCACCGTGCTTAATACCCATTTTGAATTCTGTATACGATTGTTGGTCTCCATTTTGGTAGTAGGCTTTTTCATAACCATGGCGTATTCCATTGAGGTACTCCGTTTCCCCTACAATATTTCCCCGGCCATTAATTTTTTTGCTTACTCCGGTAACCTGGCCATTGCGGTAGGTTTGCAAACGGCTAACCGTGCCTTTAGCATTAAAATCTAATTGCACACCATGTAGTTTACCGGCCTCATTGTAGGCCCGCAATTCTTTGGGCATACCGTTATTGTAATAGGCAACCACCACAGTATCTTTAAGTGGTTGGGCCTCTTGGCCGATGGCACTAAGGCTGAACGTTACTGAACAAAGTAGTATCGGAAATAGGTGTTTGTATGGCATCATAGATCACTTTTTGAATTCGAGTTCGGGTAGACAAGGTTATTAATTTTCGGTTAGAAGCATCGGGGTACACCCGGTTGGAAAGGAATACGTAGACAATTTCCTCATCGGGGTCACCCCAGGCCAGCGTGCCGGTAAAGCCGCTGTGACCAAAACTGTTGCTACTTACGCAACCGCAGGTAGGTCCGGGGCCTTCTAGCTGGGGTTTGTCAAAACCTATGCCCCTGCGATTGTCTTCATCGCAAAATTGGCAGCGTGTAAATTCATTAACCGTTACAGAATCAAAGTACTGTATGCCGGCATACTCGCCTTTTTGGATGTACATCTGCATGAGTTTGGCCAAGTCATTGGCGTTGGAGAACAGGCCGGCATGGCCTCCTACTCCGCCAAGGAGCGCGGCTCCCTGGTCATGCACATAACCTTGCAGCAAAGACTTTCTGAAAACCTTATCGTCTTCGGTAGGTACTATGCGGTTCTGCGGAAAACTCTCCAACGGCCTAAAACCCATGGTATAGGCGCCCAAACTGCGGTAAATTTGCTCGTGCACTATTTGATTCAAGGGTCGGCCCAGCTGTTGTTCTACAATTTCCAAAAAAAGGTAATAGCCCAAATCGCTGTACTTATATTCTTTAACACTGCGTAGGTCTGAGTTCAATACTTTGGTTAAAATGGTATCGCGCATAAAGCGATTGGAGTAGAGGTTTTCAGAAACCGTGTAGGGAAAATCAAAGCTGCGCGTCTCGCTGTAAAAACGAGGCAGGTAATTTTTGTTCTCCATTGTCTCCAAATAAAAAGGAATCCAGGCCTGCAAACGGGCCTGGTGGGTTAGGATGTCGCGCAATACCAAATCTTCCTTGTTGGTTCCTTTGGCTTTTGGCAGGTAATCGCCCACCGTTTTATCCAAGTCTATTTGGCCCTGTTCAACCAGTTTCATAAAAACAGGTACGGTAGCGGCAATTTTGGTAATGGAGGCCAGGTCGTAAATATCGGTAGGCTCTACCGGCCGATTTTTAGCGTAGGTGTGGTGCCCAAAGCTTTTGTTGTACACTACTTTACCCTTGCGGGCCACCAGCACCTGAGCACCAGGGGTAGCTCCTTTGAGAATGGCCTCCTCTACTAATAAGTCAATTTTAGCCAATTCACGGGCTTCCAAACCCACTTCACCGGGCAAACCATAGCCCATGCGGCCCGTAACCGGGGTGGCAAAGCCATAGCCCTCTTCAAAGGTTGGGCTGGCCGTTACTGGCAAACGACCTTGCGCGCCTAAGGCTCCAAAAATAATTTGCGCAGCCACAGCCTCGGCATCGGGGTGGTTTTGGTAGCTCATAATCAGCGCCTGGGCGCGCTCTGCTTCTGGAAAGTCTTTGAGGCTGTAAGGATTCGCAAAAATGTCTACCACCACATCGTTTTGCAAAGTAGTTTTCTTTACAAAAGCACGCACCGCTGGGTCAATTTTATAAGACTTCCAGGGGTTTTTATTGCTGGTGTAAAGGCCAAAGATCACCAAATCATAATCAGCCAGAGCAGTTAGAATTTCATTTTCAGATGAACGCGAATAGCTGAAATGGTCAACCTGCGCATAATTTTTTAAGGTTTTTACAAAGGTTTCACCTACCTCAGTGCCAGCTGTGATACAGGCAATTTTCTTGCCTCCCAGCTCGCGTATGGGTATTGTTTTGTCATGGTTTGCCAACACTGTGGTGGCCTTCTCAAAAAGCTTTCGGTTTAAAATAGCCGAGCGCTCATCATTCAAGTCTGCTTCAAGATTAACAGGATTAATAAACTTCTTCTCATGCGCTCCCAACCAATGCTTAGCCCTTAAAATTTTACGAACCCGCGCATCAATCTGGGCCTCCGTTATCTGATTGTTTTTTAGGGCCTCCTTAATTTTCGCTTTGGCCAGCGGAACATCTTCGGCAAAAAGAAGCACGTCATTGCCAGCCAACAGGGCCTGAAGGTCTACCTCACCCGGGGCAAAGCGGTTGGCAACCGCCTTCATGTTTAAGGCATCGGTGAAAACCAAACCGTCAAAGCCCACATCATTGCGTAAAAAGTTCAACACCGGCTTACTGAGCGAGCTAGAGCTGCCGCTGGCATCTAAAGCTGGTACATTCAAGTGCGCAATCATTACAGAACCCAAACCCGATTGCGCCAATTGACGATACGGATACAGCTCTACCGCCTCTAAGCGCTCAAGGTTATGCCCTACGGTTGGTAAGGTTTTATGACTGTCGCTGTCGGTATCACCGTGTCCGGGGAAGTGTTTGGCACAGGCCATTACCCCATTTTCCTGTAACCCGCGCATGTAGGCAGTGCTCATTTCGGTAACGCGCTGGGGGTTTTCGCCAAAGGACCGTGCGTTAATTATTGGGTTATTGGGGTTGGTATTGATGTCTACCACCGGAGCAAAATTAACGTGTACCCCTAAGCGCTTGGCGTGGTTGGCAATAGCTTTACCATACGCATAGGCCCAGCTTGAATCTTGGATTGCACCTACAGTAAGGGGCCAAGGGAATTTAAAAGTTTGATCTAGTCGCATGTTTAGCCCCCACTCAGCATCCATGGCAATCCAAAGGGGTGTTTGGGCCGCCTGCTGGTAATAATTGGTGAGAAAGGCCTGTTTTTCCGGGGTGCCTTGAAAAAAGATCAGGCCGCCAATGGCCTCATCCTTGACCAATTTCAAAATCTCATTTTTATGGCTTTCACCCTTGTTACTGTAGGCCGCCACCATAAAGAGCTGCCCCAACTTTTCATCCAGGCTTAGACTTTGCATTTTAGCATTTACCCAAGCCGTATCGCCCTGGTAAATAGCTGAATTTTGCGCATTTATGGGAACGGAAAAAACGAATAAAAGCCCGCTGAGTAGGGTAATGAGTTTTAAATGCATATGCTGAGTTGTAACCGGCTAAATTAAGGGAATACTGACACTTAAAATTATTGAAATCAAGAATTATTCCACAGCCTATGGTGCATGAAAGAAGTATAGAACTAAGAGGCATTTACTCTGGTTAATTCCCAGTAATTTTGCACGCTTAATTTAAGAAAACTGGTTTTTTGGAAGCAGAAAAGATTGAAGTATTAGGAGCCCGGGTTCATAATCTCAAAAACATAGACGTAGAAATACCACGGCATAAATTAGTGGTTATTACCGGTTTAAGTGGCAGTGGCAAATCTTCTTTAGCTTTTGACACCATCTATGCCGAGGGCCAACGTAGATACATTGAAACCTTTTCGGCCTACGCCCGGCAATTCCTTGGGAATTTAGAAAGACCTGATGTAGACAAGATTAACGGCCTTAGCCCGGTAATTTCTATTGAACAGAAAACCACCAGTAAAAACCCGCGCTCTACAGTGGGTACCATTACTGAGATCTACGACTTTTTACGCTTACTCTTTGCCCGCGCAGGAATTGCCTACAGTTACAAAACGGGCGAACGCATGGTGAGCTATACCCATGACCAAATCAAGAACCTTATTGCCGAGCGATTTGAAGGCCAGCGCGTGAATATCCTGGCCCCTTTGATTCGGTCCCGGAAAGGTCACTATCGGGAGCTCTTTCAGCAAATAGCCAAGCAAGGCTTTTTAAAAGTGCGGGTAGATGGAGAAGTAAAAGACATTACGGCCGGTATGCGCTTAGACCGCTACAAAACGCATGACATTGAGGCTATTATTGACCGTTTAAGTATTAATGAGCAAAATGAAAAAAGGCTTAAAGAGTCTATTGAGGTGGCTCTGCAGCAAGGCAATGGAGTGCTCATGGTTTTACCGCAGGGTGATGAAACTCCCCAATACTTCAGTGAAAACCTAATGTGCCCCAGTACCGGCATGGCCTACCCTAAACCTGAACCCAACACCTTTAGTTTTAACTCGCCTAAAGGCGCCTGCCCTAAGTGCAATGGCCTGGGAGAAGTAAATGAAATAGACCCCCAGAAGGTAATTCCTAATCCTGAAAAAAGCATTAAAAAAGGCGGTATTGCTCCTTTAGGTGAATACAAGCAAACCTGGATTTTTAACCAGATTGATATTATTGGCGACAAATACGGCTTTGATAAAGACACGCCTATAAAAGATATTTCAAAAAAAGGAATGGACGTAATTCTGCACGGTGCCAATGAAGCCTTTGAAGTAGAAAACAAAAATCTGGGCATAACTCGTAAATACAGCATCAAGTTTGAGGGCATTGTAGCCTTTATTAAAAACCAAAGCGAAGACAGCAAAAGCAAGTCTATAAAACGCTGGGCGGAAAGCTACATGAATAAAGTTACCTGCCCCAGTTGCAGCGGGCAGCGATTGAAGAAAGCCTCGCGGCACTTTAAAATTGGGGATTTTAACATTGCCGAGCTGGCCACCATGAATATTGGTAAACTCAACAAGTGGCTGACTGAGGTTGAAGACCAATTGGAAAAAGATCAAAAAGCCATTGCTACTGAAATCTTAAAAGAATTGCGCACCCGCTCCTCTTTTTTATTAAATGTAGGCTTAGATTACCTCAACCTAAACCGCCCTTCTAAAACCCTTTCCGGAGGCGAAGCGCAGCGCATTAGACTTGCTACGCAAATTGGTTCGCAACTAGTAAACGTGCTATATATTTTAGACGAACCCAGTATTGGCCTGCATCAGCGTGATAACCACAAGCTCATTGAATCGCTCAAAGAATTACGAGACCTGGGGAACTCCGTAATTGTGGTTGAGCATGACCGCGATATGATTGAGCAATCTGATTACGTATTGGATATCGGCCCCCGAGCCGGGAGGCATGGCGGACAAGTGGTGGGCCAAGGCACCGTAAAAGACATTTTGCAGTCCAAAAGCCTTACGGCCGATTACCTGAGTGACCGCAAGAAAATTGAAGTGCCCCAGCAACTCCGAGAAGGAAATGGAAAATTTATTCACCTGAAAGGAGCCACTGGCAATAATCTCAAAAAGGTAAACTTGAAACTTCCTTTGGGCAAGCTAGTTCTGGTCACCGGAGTTTCGGGCAGCGGTAAGTCTACCTTGGTGAATGAGACCCTCTACCCCGCCCTCAGCCAAAAGCTCTACAGCTCAGTGAAAGACCCTTTGCCCTTTAAAAGTGTGGAGGGGCTCAAGCATATTGACAAGGTAATAGACATTGACCAAAGCCCCATTGGGCGCACGCCCCGCAGCAATCCGGCTACCTACACGGGTGTGCTTTCCAGCATTAGAGATTTATTCGCCAATTTACCCGAATCAAAAGTACGCGGCTACAAACCGGGGCGTTTTAGCTTTAATGTGAAGGGGGGCCGCTGCGAAACTTGCGAGGGTGCAGGCATAAGGGTAATTGAAATGAATTTTTTACCCGATGTATACGTGCCGTGTGAAACCTGCCAGGGCAAACGCTTTAACCGTGAAACCCTGGAAATTCGCTACAAAGGCAAGAGCATTTCGGATGTGCTGGAAATGAGTATCAACCACGCCACTGAATTTTTTGAAAGCATCCCCAAGATTTACCAAAAGCTTAAAACCATCAAAGAGGTAGGGCTGGGATACATTACCCTGGGGCAGCAAAGTACCACGCTCTCTGGCGGAGAAGCCCAGCGCGTTAAACTGGCCACTGAACTCAGCAAGAGAGATACCGGCCAAACCCTCTACATTTTAGACGAGCCTACTACCGGTTTGCATTTTGAAGACGTACGGGTACTCATGGAGGTATTGCAAAAACTGGTAGACCGGGGAAACACCGTGCTTATTATTGAGCATAATTTAGATGTTATTAAATTGGCCGATCACATTATTGATATTGGCCCAGAAGGTGGCGAAGAGGGCGGCAAAATAGTTTTTGAAGGTACCCCGCATAATCTGGTAAAAAGTAAAAAAGGCTACACTTCAAAATTTCTAGCTGCTGAATTAAGAAGATAAAAATGACTGAGAACAAAGAAGACGATTCAATAAAGAAAGTTTTTGAACCCAAAAACTGGAATGATATACGCAGCAATGATAGCTGGGCCATTTTTAAAATCATGAGCGAATTTGTGAATGGTTATGAAGCCCTAGCCAAAATAGGACCCTGTGTTTCCATTTTTGGCTCGGCTCGCACCAAGCCTGATCACCCGTATTACAAGCTTACTGAAGATGTTGCTTATGAGCTTACCCAAAAAGGTTATGGCGTTATTACCGGAGGCGGGCCCGGTATGATGGAAGCTGCCAACAAGGGAGCCAACCGTGGCGGTGGTACTTCTGTGGGTTTAAACATAGACCTACCTATGGAACAAGAACCCAACCCTTACATTGATAATGACAAAAACCTGGACTTTGATTATTTCTTTGTACGTAAAGTAATGTTTGTAAAATACTCACAAGGCTTTATTGTCATGCCAGGCGGCTTTGGCACCCTTGACGAGTTTTTTGAGTCTCTAACCTTAATACAGACTTACAAGATAGGACGCTTTCCGGTTGTTTTGGTGGGTAAAAAGTTTTGGGGAGGACTTTTAGAGTGGATTAAAACCACCCTACTAGAAGCCGAAAATAACATCTCAGCCGCAGATTTGGAATTATTTCAGTTGGTAGATACAGCCGCTGAAGCCGTGCAAATAATTGAAGACTTTTACAAACGGTATATGCTCAAGCCCAACTTCTAACCAAATATATTTCCAGAAGAGTTCCGCATAAAAAAGGCCGACATCCTCAATTGAATGTCGGCCTTTTACTTTACACACTAAAAATTTTAATAAACAACGCTGTTGTCACGGTAACCCGCCACATCTAAGATTCAATCTTCATTTTGGCTTCCGCCTGATGCGGCCCAATTTGAAAAGAAAAGGTAAGCATCATCAATAGGGGCGTACTCTACAGGATAGTCAAAACTAGATCCAATATGCAAGGCCCAAGGCAAACCGTTTTCAGTGGTGTAGGTATCATTATTTTCAGGATTACTGGCATCATTTTGCGTTCCAAAAAGACTAAGGTCCATTAAATCGGTTGGAGCGTAATCTGTTAAGTGCACTTCATGACCGCGGTTGCCATTTACAAAAATGAACGGATTGTGCGGAGGCAGTCCCACCTGACCTTGCACCTGCGGACTGGAAAATGTGATGAAGTTGGTAATGGTTTGGGCGGGTACACTAGGTGAAGCTGGTACCGTGTTTATGAAAGAACCTCCAGAGCCTTGAATCACATTAAAGACATTATCAAAGGCAATTACAGTGGCCAGACTTTGGCCTTGCTCGGTGCCATTGCCGTTATTGCTAATTATATTTTCTTGTAAATCCTGTCCGGTTACGGAAGAGATTACCGAACCGGTAATATTTCTTAAACTGGTAGCCAAACCCGTTGGCAAAAGCCGCGCCTAACGCTCTAACCGTCCAGTCAGCATCAATTTCTACTACCTTGTTGGCACTGTTTAAAATATGACCCACTTCATACTCAACCACTAGGTTATTGAAGTCATAGTGGCCTTGGCTTGGCCACAAATCCTCATAAGCAAGGGTACCGGTATAATCATTGCGCACCGCACGGGAAGGGTCACACGGAAAGTCATCACTTTCATCTGAAATACCATCATTGTCACAGTCATCTTTCGGTTTAACCGGAGGAATACCGCGAATATCAATGCCTTCCCATGGGTTGCCGGTTACATAGAATACTAAGTCATTAAAATCGTCATCGCTCTTTCTGCTGCGGTTTTGGTCTTCAAAACCATTGAACAGTGAGGTTGACTACTTTTCTCTGGTGTATCATTTTTCAGCCGCTCTGCTGCCTAACAATTTCACATTTGGGATTGCTTCCAAAAATTTACATTGCTCTGGGCTTTCTACCGGCCCTACAAAGTGGAATTTAAAATTTGGGCACCGCCCAATAACCTCCGTGAGTAATTGAAAACTGGTGCGGAAATCTACAGAGCCCACGTAGCCCACAATTTTTGAAGGGCTCCTTTCTCGGAACCCTTGGTGAAAAAGCACATAGTTTACCCCGTTCTTAATGAGAAAGCCTTGAGGCGTAGCGCTTTTCTTTTGATCCAGCAGACCTTGAGAGGTAAACACTGTTGCTTGCACTTTGGGCAATAATACTTTTTCTTTTTGGGCACCATGCTTAGCCGCCCATTCGGCTGCCGCTATTTGGTCATAACAATGGTAAATGTTGGTTTTTTCACCAAGTATATTG
This sequence comes from uncultured Bacteroidota bacterium, assembly GCA_913057235.1. GTDB lineage: Bacteria > Bacteroidota > Bacteroidia > Flavobacteriales > Schleiferiaceae > CAJXNI01. The sequence goes on along the minus strand of CAJXNI010000007.1, from coordinate 31,663 downwards.
AGAGAGAAACGCCCAAAATCAGGATTAAAAGAATTGACGTGTATGAGGTCTTTTTGAAGTCCTAGCTTTTTAATCTACCGTTTGATAAATTGATTAACCCACCACGCGTTGAACTTTTGGAGCATAAGGTACAGCTGGCCATGCGGCAAGAAATTAAGCGGTAAAACCGGGGGTAAAGTCGGCCGGTAAAGACATCCGCCCTGAGCGCCTTTAAAACGTTCTACCCTAGATTGTAAACCCAACATTTTTTGCCAGCCTGGTTTTTCTTTATTCCCGGTAAACCGGGTTAAAAAGTCTTTTAAGGTAAACTGATAATCTACGTACAAAACTTGATTATGCTCAGCAAAAACTTTCATGAGCTCTACAATGGTTTTAGCGTAGTTGGCGTACCATGAAGTTCTGGCGTAGCAAAGGATATTTCTCCCTTTTAGCACCCTGTAATTTATGGGTTAAAGATGGGAAAAATCTGGATTTAACGCACTAACAACTTGAAATTGCGGCTGTGGCCTTTTGCGGTAGAAAGTTTAAGAAAATATAAACCTGACTGAAAATCAATGCCTATGAAATGCTCTTTTTGGGCGGCATTTAGGGTGCCCATTTTAACCTGGGCTCCCTTGGCATTGTAAATACGGTACAAAAGGTCTTGGTTCAGTAGTTCACCAACCTGAAGAGTAACACCACCGCCTGTTTCCACTGCCGTGGGAAAAAGTTTGGCCGCTTCTAAAACGGGGGTCAACTCAGCCATACCTACGTTTACCGGTCTTAAGGGAAACTGCACATTATTAACCTGTCCTGCAGTAAGATTCACCTGAAACGTATCAGTTATAAAACCACTTTTAGACACTTCAACATCAAAGGTGCCAGCCTGCGCCTGGCCCTCTCTAACTATGCCAAAAATGGAGGTATTCGCGTCAATATCGCCATTTAAAAATTTAATCCGCGCATTTGATAAAGCGCTATTATTTGTAGAATTTAAAACCGTAGCCACCAAAAAACTTGCGCGGGGATAGGTACTGGAAAGAATAAAAAGTCCCTGCTCCCGGTCACTCGCTAGAATACGGCCACTAGGCAAATAGGGATAAGCGCCCCAAGCACCAGAAAACCCAGACCCGCTGGCAGGCGAAGTATCATAGTAAGCCGTTTCTACCATAATGCCCGGTACTGAAACATCTACAATTTGCAAGCCACTGGTGTAATAACTATTTACTAAAAAATTATTGTGAAAATGTGCGTTATGAGGCACTACGTTGGGGCCAAAACTGGTTTTAATTCTATCGAGTTCGGTAATGTTACTAAGGTCAGACACGTCATACTCGGCTATCCAGGCCGCCCTTACCTCATCGGTAGTAAATACTCTTTGATTATCATCACTAAACCAAACGTTGTGAGACACTCCGCTGGGTGTATTTTTTCGACCCAGCTCCGTGGGATTTATTTTGCTATTTACGTTTATAGCCGAAAAAAAGCCACTGGTAACAGCCGCTCCCCAAAGGGTATCTCCACGGGCCACACCATCATGCAAATAATACTGATCAAACATGCCCACATAAGTAGGATTGGTAGGATCTGGTTTAAGATCAAAAATGAGCGCACCTCCATTTCCAATGTTAGAGCCAAACACATACAAATACCCATTCTCATCCACGTAAATATTATGTCCTCGCTGAAAGAGCATCTGCTGGCCGTTGTAATCAATAGTAGGCAGGCGGTTCCAGTAAGATGGAAACTGATTATCTAAAGTAGAAAGGTCTACCACCAAAATGCCATCACTGCTGCCTGAAAACAGGTCGTGCACGGCATAACCGTAATTTTGATAGGTTTTCATATCTCGCCAGGTAGAAATGGCGCCCGGTACAAACAGCTTTTCAACCGGGTTGGTAGGATTAGAAATCTCCACAATAGAAAGGCCATTCTCCACACCCACTAAAGCATATTCCCGGCCTTGGTCTTCCCAACCCCATACATCATTAATTTTCTCTAAATAGGTGAATTGCCCTAGTTTGGTTACTGCTAAACTACTCTGAGCATGGCTGCTAGCAAGACTAAGCACGCTTAAAAGCGCAATACAATAATATTTCATGTACTAAAATTCAATACTGATTTGTGAAGCGTCTTCATCAGAATTGGAATCGGGGTTGGTGTTTTTTTGCTCATCCTCATCTGTAAGCTCCTCTTCCTCTTCTGGAGCCTCAATGATGGGTTCCAGCGCCTGAATCTGTTTTATGGGAAAGCGGCTCAACTGATTTCCTTGAGCCTTTTCTCCTTTCACTGCAATAAACTCAGCAATATTTACAATTTCATTTTCAGGTTGTTTGCCCTTTACTTTTCTAAATACGATTTCTACCTGCGGTTGGTTGGCCGTGCTAATCCATTCTAGTTTGGAATCCTCATGCTCAGTAATAAAAGGTTCTTTACGATGGGTTACTTCTGGCACAAAACGCTTTACGTAATGGCGTTGCTTTTCACCATCAAAATAAATGGCCGAGACAGGGCGGTTAGGGTCATACTTTTGAAGGTGAATCATTTCCTCATCAAAATGCGTACTTAAATCATAACCAATTAAACGGTAATGGCCCGTTTTAGAAATTTCCAACAGTTGATCCTCACCTTTAAAACTGCCTAGTAAAGTACCCCGCCCATCGGCATTTAGCCTTTGTACGGTTTCATCAAACCAAATTCTGCGTGCGCCTAAAGTAGAAACGCCTTCTTCTTTGAGTTCTATTTTTTTAATAGGATGTTTGGTCACTAAATTGCCTTTAGCAGCACGGCCTTTAATCGCTAAATCAGCCAAATCAAGGTCTACCCTTAATTTACGTAGCTTTTGCAATGCCCTTAGGTATACGGTAAGTTTTTCTGCCTCCCCATTGGGGTTAGCTGTAAAATGCAGCACCTCGGTACCGGCTGTACCTCGGGTAAGATCATACAGTTTATCACGGGTAATGCTGGTTACCTGAAAGCGTTTCATGTAGGTTGGACCTTTTTTACCATCGCGATACAGCATGTTGTAGGTGGTGCGTTTGTCTCCTTTTTTCCAAACAGCCACGTGAATTATGTTTTTACCTACGTAAGTTTTAGAGCCTACCCGGGTTACCATCATTTGGCCATTTTTAAGGAATACAATCAAGTCGGCAATATCCGAACACTCGGTAATAAAAGTGTCTTTTTTAAGGCTGGTGCCGATGAAACCTTCCTCAAAATTGGCGTATAGCTTTTCATTGGCAAGTGCCACCTTAGAGGCTTCTATCTCCTCAAACACTCTAATTTCGGTTTTGCGTTCTCTCCCGGCTCCGTATTTTTTCTTGAGATTTTTAAACCAGTCTACCGCAAAATCTACTAAGTGCTCCAAGTTGTGTTTCACCTGGGCAATTTTATCCTCTAAAGCGGCAATGTGGTCATCGGCCTTAGCCTTATCGTATTTACTAATACGCTTAATGCGGATTTCGGTAAGCCGCACAATATCATCATCCGTTACAGGTCTAATTAGCTTTTTTAGGTGGGGCTTTAAACCCGTTCTAATGAAGGAGATCACTTCTTCCCAACTCTCTGCCTCCTCAATTTTGCGGTAAATTTTGTGCTCTATAAAAATTCTCTCTAACGATGCGAAGTGCCACTGCCCCTGGAAGTGGTTGAGTTCATATTCCTGCTCAGCCTTCAGAATGTCCAAAGTGTTTTGGGTATTTCTGCGTAAAATCTCTTTTACATCCAGGAAGAGGGGCTTCTCATCTTGAATGGTGCAGGCCAAAGGAGAAATAGAGGTTTCACAATCGGTAAAGGCGTACAAAGCGTCAATGGTCTTATCGGGTGAAACCCCAGCTGGCAAGGTTACTTTAATTTCTACATGCTCAGCCGTGTTATCCTCAATGCGTTTAATTTTTATTTTACCCTTATCGTTTGCCTTAAGCACACTGTCTATGAGACTACTGGTGGTGGTGCCAAAGGGAATTTCATCTATGATGAGTGTTTTCTTATCTAAGATGTTAATCTTAGCCCTAATGCGTACCCGGCCGCCCCGTTTACCATCTTGATATTGGGTAAAATCTGCAATACCGCCACTAGGAAAATCCGGTAAAATTTCAAAACTCTTACCCCGTAGTACCTTTATAGAGGCGTCTATTAATTCCAGAAAGTTGTGGGGCAAAATCCGGGTAGATAAGCCTACGGCAATACCCTCTACGCCCTGGGCCAGTAATAGTGGAAACTTTGCGGGCAGTTCTATGGGCTCCCGGCCACGGCCATCATAACTGGTTTGCCAGTCTGTAACCTTTGGGTTAAAAATAACTTCAAGGGCAAATTTTGACAAACGCGCCTCAATGTATCGTGGTGCGGCTGCACTATCGCCTGTAAGTAAATTGCCCCAGTTTCCCTGGGTTTCAATAAGGATATTTTTTTGACCCAATTGCACCAGCGCGTCCCCAATAGAGGCATCCCCGTGCGGGTGGTATTTCATGGTTTGCCCAATAATGTTGGCCACCTTATGAAAGCGTCCATCGTCCATTTCGCGCATGGCGTGCAAAATTCTACGTTGCACAGGCTTTAGTCCATCTCCAATCTTAGGCACTGCCCGCTCAAGAATCACGTAACTGGCATAATCTAAAAAGTAATCTTCATACATACCAGAAACCCGGGTAATGGTTACATTACCACTGCCGTTGTCAGGTACGTTTTCCTGAGAATGTTCATCTTGGTTACCTTCTAGCATCTTTATTTTTTTCCAAAATTTTATCCAAAGAATCGGTTATGGCCTTGCGTTCCTCTTTTAAGAGAAAGGTAGCTGGGATTTTTGCCTTTTTAAATCCCCTTTCTCCTCTAGTAAGTTTTAATTCTATTTCTTTTCGAAATTGTTTTCTTTTAATCTTGTATGAGATCAATTTTTCCTTAGGGAAATCATAACGTTTAATAAGGTCACCGCTGGTATACTTTAATAAGGGATGTTCAATGTAAAATTCCATAATAGCGCCATCATCTGCGTAGCGCACTACTGAGGCACCTAAAGATTTTATCAGGTAGAAAAAGAGCAAGGCAACCATTGATAACTGCATGGGAATCATGCTTATGGGGATAATACTAACCCCACTATTAAAGCGCACGTACATGAACACATCATAAATGATCACTGCAAAAATTATCAGGTAGATTATAATTATTGGCCACTTAGCCCATTTAGAATTTACCAGCATGACTTAGAAACTAAGAGAATTTATCCTTAGGTTTATTACGCAAAGAGTCCCCTTCCTTTTTAAAGCGCGCATTTAAACTTTTAGCCTTATTTAATGACATTTTAAGTTTTTTTAACTCACTATCTCTCAAATAACTAATAGGCATCCGTCTGGTACGTATACTTCCCGTTTTACTTTCTATTTCTACAGTTAGTAGCCTAAAAAAGGGGAGCGAAATAATATTCCAATCTACCAGCTTACGCTTCGGGAATTCGTAATGCTTATTAGCAAAGCGGCCTAGAAAAAACAAAACTTTATCTTCCACCTTCAAATTCATTACATCACCTTCAGTATCGTATTTAAAGACCACCGGCCCTCGATAAATCAAAAAAAGAATGATTGCAAAAAATGGCCAATAAACAGGCGAGTACCACTCCACCCAAGCTCCGTCAACATGCACCTCAGTAGCTCCTAGCTCAAAACGTACATCCCCGGTTTCCCGGTCCTGCAAAACTTTATATCCCAGATTCAAGAATATGAAAAAGGTACAAACCAAATAGGCTATTCTATTGGCCTTTAGCCTTGACTTGGTATTAATTTTCATTGATCAATTCTATTTCTTCTTCATCTACCACATCTTTTTCAACGCGGAGATTCTCAATAATGAATTCCTGGCGCTGTGGGGTATTTTTACCCATGTAAAATTGCAACAATTGGTCAATTGTTAAGTCTTTACCCAACATTACCGGATCCAACCTTATATCTTCCCCAATGAAGTGTTTAAACTCATCTGGAGAAATTTCGCCCAAACCCTTGAAGCGCGTAATTTCGGCTTTGGCGCCTAACCTTAGCAGAGCGGCTCTTTTTTCCTCATCGCTGTAACAGTAAATAGTCTCTTTTTTATTGCGAACTCTAAAAAGGGGGGTCTGTAAAATAAAAAGATGGCCCTCACGCACCAACTCAGGAAAAAATTGCAAAAAGAAAGTAATTAGTAATAGCCTTATGTGCATGCCGTCCACATCAGCATCAGTGGCAATTACCACGTTTTTGTAACGGAGATCTTCCAAACCATCCTCTATGTTTAAAGCTGCTTGCAACAGGTTAAACTCCTCATTTTCATACACTACCTTTTTGGTTAATCCGTATGAATTAAGTGGCTTACCCTTTAGGCTAAATACCGCTTGGGTATTCACATCGCGGCTTTTGGTAATGCTGCCGCTGGCTGAATCTCCCTCGGTAATAAACAAAGTAGTTTCCAATCTACGCTCATTTTTTTGATCACTGTAGTGGATACGGCAATCACGCAGCTTGCGATTGTGCAAGCTGGCTTTTTTGGCCCTCTCACGGGCTAATTTTTTTATGCCGCTTAGCTCCTTGCGTTCCTTTTCAGCCCGCAGTATTTTTTTATGAATAATTTGGGCAATTTCTTCATTTCGGTGCAGGAAATTATCCAGTTTGGTCTTGACAAAATCTACCACAAAGGTGCGTACGGTGGGTAAATCTGGCCCCATATCTGAAGAGCCCAACTTGGTTTTAGTCTGGCTTTCAAATACAGGCTCAATCACCTTTATACTTACAGCGGCTACCACGCTTTCGCGGATGTCAGCCGCATCAAAGTTTTTATTGTAAAACTCACGCATGGTTTTTACCAGGGCTTCCCGAAAAGCGGATTGGTGCGTACCACCCTGCGTGGTGTGTTGCCCGTTTACAAAAGAAAAGTAGTTATCACTCTGGCTGCGCTCGGTGTGGGTTATGGCCACCTCAATATCATCGCCCTTGAGGTGAATTATATCGTGCATGGTAGGCACGTCTAAATTATGCGCCAAAAGGTCTTTAAGACCATTTTCTGAATGTATTTTCTCTCCGTTGAAAAGCAGCGTTAATCCAGGATTAAGATAGGCATAGTTCCAGAGCATTTTTTCAATGTACTCATGGGCGTAACGGTAATTCTTGAATATACCGGAGTCTGGGGTAAAAACCACCTTGGTGCCTTTGCGCAAACTGCTTTCCTTAATATCTTCTTCCTCAAGGAGTGCTCCTTTTTCAAAGTGGGCAATTTTGGTTTTACCATCGCGCACAGACTGCACCATAAAACGGTCACTAAGGGCATTTACCGCTTTGGTACCCACCCCATTTAGACCCACTGATTTTTTAAAAGCCTTTGAATCATATTTGGCGCCCGTATTGATTTTGGACACTACGTCTACCACCTTACCGAGCGGAATGCCCCGGCCGTAATCTCTAACGGTAACATTCCCTTCTTTTACGCTTATTTCTATGGTCTTGCCGGCCCCCATCACAAACTCGTCAACCGAGTTGTCTAGAACCTCCTTTAACAGGATGTATATTCCATCATCGGGCGAAGACCCATCTCCCAACTTACCGATGTACATACCGGGACGCAGGCGGATGTGCTCCTTCCAGTCTAATGAGCGTATGTTGTCTTCGGTGTAATTATTCTCTGCCATGAGTAAGCCAGTTTTCAGAAACGCTAAAGTTAGCACTAAGGGACTTTTTAGCGGAGAAACCCATCAATTTTGTATTAACAACTTATTAAAACCAGAGCTTACACGTTAAATCTAAAGTGCATCACATCGCCATCTTCTACCACATATTCTTTCCCCTCTACGCTAAGTTTACCAGCTTCTCGCACCGCTGCTTCAGAGCCTAATTCTGCATAATCAGCATATTTTATAACCTCTGCTCTAATAAAGCCTTTCTCAAAATCGGTGTGAATTACACCTGCCGCCTGAGGCGCAGTAAAACCTTTCTTTATGGTCCAGGCGCGCACCTCTTTTTCACCGGCCGTAAAATAGGTTTGCAGGTTTAGCAATTCATAGGCCGCTCTAATCACGCGGTTAACGCCTGGTTCTTCTAAGCCTAAATCGTCTAAAAACATTTGGCGTTCTTCATAATCTTCCAGCTGAGCAATATCGGCCTCTGTAGCCGCGGCTAAATAAATAACCTGGGCCGCTTCGGTTTTAGCCATGGCTTGCACTTTTTCCACCCAAGCGTTTCCAGCTTTAGCCGATGCCTCATCCACATTGCACAAATACAAAACCGGCTTATCGGTTAAAAATTGAATTTCGGCCAGCAACTCTTCTTGATCCTCATTGCGCTCTGTATAAGCCCTAATGTTTTGGCCCTGTTCCAAATGCACCCTTAGTTGCTTTAGAAAGTCTACTTTTTGCTGCTCAAGTTTATTGCCTGATTTTGCTGCTTTTTGGTGCTTCTCAATCCGCTTTTCAAGCGTTTCCAAATCCTTAAGCTGCAACTCTGTGTCTATGGTGTCCTTATCCCGCAAAGGGTCAATACTGCCGTCTACGTGTGTGATATTATCGTTTTCAAAACACCGCAAAACGTGAATAATGGCATTGCATTCTCTAATATTTGCCAAAAACTGGTTGCCCAGTCCCTCACCTTTACTAGCCCCTCTTACCAAGCCTGCAATGTCTACGATTTCTACCGTGGCAGGCTGCACTTTTTGCGGATTCACCAGCTCTTCCAACTTTTTTAAGCGAGGGTCTGGCACGGTTACCATGCCTACGTTAGGCTCTATGGTGCAAAAAGGAAAGTTAGCTGATTGCGCCTTGGCGTTAGACAAGCAATTAAACAAAGTAGATTTACCAACATTGGGTAAACCAACAATACCACACTTCATAAAATTCAATTTTAAAGGCGGCAAAGATAATTTTATTAATGGGGCAAGACCATTGGTGGCGGGCGCAGCATCTTATTAATTTTTTTCAACAGTAGCCCCTTTTACCCTTTTAAGAATCAATAGTTTTGCAAAAAATTTTGGCATGGCACAAATCCCCCAATTGGAGAAAATAGCATCTCAGGTGCGAAGAGATATTGTACGCATGGTGCACGCGGTGAACTCTGGTCACCCCGGTGGTAGCTTAGGTTGTACAGAATACTTTGTAGCGCTTTTCAATCACGTGATGCGGCAAAGCCCCGAGCCTTTTGACATGGACGGCCAAAATCAAGATTTGTTTTTTCTCTCCAACGGTCACATCAGCCCGGTGTATTACAGCACCCTTAGCCGCAGCGGCTATTTTCCTACGGAAGAGTTAAGTACTTTCCGCAAAATTGATTCGCGCCTGCAAGGTCACCCCACTACGCATGAAGGTTTGCCGGGTGTACGCATTGCCAGCGGATCTTTAGGTCAAGGGATGAGCGTGGCCATTGGTGCTGCACTGGCTAAAAAGCAAAATGGTGATGACCGTTTGGTTTACTCCCTCCACGGAGATGGAGAACTGCAAGAGGGTCAAATTTGGGAAGCTGCTCTATTTGCCCCGGGTCACAAAGTAGATAACCTCATTTGTACGGTAGATGCCAACGGTCAGCAAATTGATGGTTCTACAGATTCAGTAATGCCTTTGGGCGATATTGGTGCCAAGTTTTTGGCCTTTGGCTGGGAGGTGATGACCATTGAAAAAGGCAATGACATGGCCACCGTGGTGGAAGGCCTGGAAAAAGCTAAAAGCCTTACCGGAAATGGCAAGCCTGTGATGGTAATTATGCACACCGAAATGGGAGCCGGAGTAGATTTTATGGAAGGTACGCATGAATGGCACGGCATTGCCCCCAATGATGAACAGCTAGCGGAAGCCCTCAATCAACTGGAAGAAACTTTAGGAGACTACTAATTTTTGCAGACGCTCAAGTCAATACTATTCTTTTGTTTTTTGGGTCTAACGCTTCAAGCTTGGTCTCAACGCAGAGGTGAACCTGAACCGGTAATCACCCGCATTCTTTTTGTGTTTGATGGTTCACAAAGTATGTACGCACGTTGGGAAAGCGGCCAAAAAATTGACGTGGCACAAAGGCTCATGACCAAAATGCTAGACAGCCTGCAAAGCCTGGAAAGCAATAATTTTGAGCTGGCTCTGCGGGTTTATGGCCACCAAAAACCGGTACCTCCCCAAGATTGCAATGACACCAAGCTAGAGGTAGCCTTTGGTAAGCGCAATTTTAACCGCATTAAAAGTAAGCTGCGCAGTATTAGTCCAAAAGGCACCACGCCTATTGCACGCTCACTTTCACGGGCAGCTTATGACTTCCCGCCCTGTGATAATTGCCGCAACATCATCATTTTAATAACTGATGGCGTAGAAGCTTGTGACGAAGACCCCTGCGCAGCCTCCCGCCAATTACAGGAGAAAGGCATTACCCTTAAACCCTTTGTGATTGGCATTGGCTTGGATAAAAACTTCCGGCAAACCTTTGATTGTGTAGGCACCTATTTTGATGCCGCTGATGAAAAAACTTTTCAAAACGTTTTGGGCATTGTAATCTCCCAAGCCTTAAACAACACCACAGCCCAGGTTAATTTATTAGACGGCAATGGTTTACCTACTGAAACCAACGTCCCCATTACTTTTTATAACGCGGTGAGTGGTCAGGTGGCCCGGCAATTTATTCATACGCTCAACTACAAAGGCTCTCCAGACACCATTTCGCTAGACCCGCTAGTGCGCTACAACATGACCGTGCATTCTAAGCCCGAAGCGCATCTTAAAGACATTACCATATCGGGGGGCACCCACAACCACATAGGCCTAGACTTGCCACGGGGCGATTTGAAGCTAACCATTCCCGGCCGAAATACCTACCAAAATTTGCAGGCCGTGATTCGTACCGCTGAGGAGGCGTCCATTTTACACCTGCAAAACTTTAACAGCACGGAGAAATACCGTGAAGGCCTTTACACCATTGAAATGCTCACGCTGCCGCGCATTGTAATGGAGGGCGTTCGCATTGATGCTGGAAAAACTACAACCCTGGGTATTCCACCCCCGGGTGTGGTTAATTTGCAAAGTTCTGCGCCTGGTTTTGGCAGCATCTTGGTAGAAGAAAACAATACACTTAAATGGGTCATTGACCTAAACCCAGATTTAGCCCGCCAAAGTTTCACCTTACAACCTGGTAATTACCGCGTGGTGTTTAGGGTGAAATCCTCGCGTAACAGCATTTATTCAGTAGCAGAAAAATTTACGGTAACCTCAGGTAATACCACCATTGTAAAACTCAATTAAGATGAACGCATACACCAACTCAGGCTCAAAAGACACCCGCTCAGGCTTTGGCGCTGGCTTACTGGAATTAGGCCGCACCAATCCCAACGTAATTGGCCTTTGTGCAGATTTAACCGGTTCGCTAAAAATGAACGCTTTTCGCGATGAATTTCCTGACCGTTTTTACCAGGTAGGTATAGCAGAAGCTAATATGATGGGCATAGCCGCAGGCTTAACCATTGGCGGTAAAATTCCCTTCACGGGCACTTTTGCCAACTTTTCTACCGGCCGGGTGTATGACCAAATCCGCCAGAGCATTGCCTACAGCGGTAAGAACGTGAAAATTTGCGCCAGCCACTCGGGTTTAACCCTGGGTGAAGATGGAGCTACCCACCAAATTTTAGAAGACCTTGGGTTGATGAAAATGTTACCGGGTATGACCGTGATTAACACCTGTGACTTTAATCAAACCAAGGCGGCCACCCTGGCTATTGCCGATTACGAAGGCCCAGTGTACTTACGTTTTGGGCGGCCCAAAGTACCCAACTTTACCGCTGAAGATCAAAAGTTTGAAATAGGCAAGGCAGTAATTCTCACTGAGGGAAGCGATGTTACCATTGCGGCTACCGGGCACCTAGTGTGGCAGGCCTTAGAAGCAGCTCAGGCCTTGGCCTCAGAAGGAATTTCTGCTGAAGTGATTAACTTCCATACCATTAAACCGCTGGATGAAGAAGCCTTGCTGAATTCCATTGGTAAAACCGGTTGCTTGGTATCGGCCGAAGAGCATCAAAAATTTGGTGGCCTGGGCGAAAGCTTAGCGGGAGTACTCAGCCAAAAACAGCCCACGCCCCAAGAATACGTGGCCGTAAACGATAGCTTTGGAGAAAGTGGTAAGCCAGCAGACTTGTTGGTAAAATACGGTTTAGATGCTAAAAATATTGTAGCAGCCGCTAAACGGGCTCTAGAACGTAAATAATTCTTCACCGATAAAGATGGGGCTGATGCCGAAATAGCACAGTTCTAAAGAGCTAAGGCGCTATTTTTGGGCCTTGTAATGAAGAAAGTATTCAAAGCTTTAGCAGCCCTTACCCTTTGCGGGATAAGCTTTCATGCCATGGCGCAGCAAGACACCATTAGAAACGGAGGTGACATCATTACCATTTCGGCCATTCCAGATTCTGCTTTTTTGCAAGCCCGTGAATTTGCCTTTGAAGGCGATTATGACGTAGCTGAAAAAATCTTAAACCTTAATATTGAACGCTACCCAGAAAGCATAGATTACCGCCTTTTTTACGCTCGCATGAAAAGCTGGTAAAAGCACTACGATACTTCAAGGGTAATTTTACAGTATATTGTAAAAAAGACAGTACTCAAAAAGAGGCTTACCGCTTGCTTTCTGCGGTAGAACGCTATGACCAGCAGTTCAGACCATTCTTTACAAATCAGGACCTTGAGGTAGGCAGCAGGTACAATATGATTTACCGCCATATCATGACCGGAATGGGCAACTTTTTTCGGTTTAGCTTGGGCTTAGGCTACATTCCAGATTTACGCATCATTCAATTGGGTAATGTTATTGGTGAACATGTATTTATTCTCAATAATCAAAACTGAACCCTTAGAAAATTACAGTTTATGAAGTGCTATACCCTTTCGATACTTTTACTTTTTGTGAGTGCATCTTTATGCTGGGGCCAGCCCGGTAGGCATCAACGGCATGAAAAAGTGGAGCAGTATAGAATTCAATTCCTGACCGAACAACTGGATTTAAGTCCGGAGGAAGGCCAAAAATTTTGGCCCGTGTACAATGCCTACAAAAAAGAACTGGATCAAACTCAGGAACACCGCAGGGCAGAGTTTCTTAAACGCAAGCTTAAAGATGAGGGTGAACAGTTAAGCGATGAAGAATTGAAAAAATGGTCTTGGAAGAGTTAGACCGGCAGGAGCGCATTGCCCAGCTCAAAAAGCGCTATTTCCCGCAATTTGAAAAAGCGGTGGGCACCCGTAAAGCGGCCCTCTATTATAAAGCCGAAGTACAGTTTCACCTGCGTTTAATGCGCAAATTGCAGGAGTTTAAAAGGCGTCCTTAATTTTTTAAAAATATTTCTGGTGTGCATCACTGCTTTTTATAAATTTGCAGCCCTCAATAAAAAGAGGAATTCACACGGTGGTTGTAGCTCAGTTGGTTAGAGCGCCTGATTGTGGTTCAGGAGGCCGTGGGTTCGAATCCCATCTTCCACCCTTCTTTAAAAGCCCTTCGCTTTCACGAGGGGCTTTTTTATATCTGTTTCTTGATTCATTCTGAAGGCCTCGCTTTTTCTTAAGGAGCTTGCAATTAATAGGAAACGCATTCCCCGTGCTCTTCTTCCCCATCCTCAGAAGGGAGGCTAAAGCGGAGTTATAGACGGGTAAGGCTTTCACCTAAAATTCTTTTCTTTGAGTCATGGCTGAATCTCTGGGCTCACCTAAAACTGTTAATCCTGTAAAGGAAAAAGGCTTTGGCACTTTTGCCGGAGTTTTCACACCTTCTATCCTCACCATTTTAGGGGTTATCATGTACCTGCGCTTTGGCTGGGTAGTAGGCAACGTAGGCTTATTGGGAACCTTACTTATTGTCACCATTTCTACCTCAATCACTTTTCTTACCGCTCTTTCCATAGCCAGTATTGCCACTGACCAAAAAGTAAAAACAGGAGGCGCGTATTACATGATTAGCCGTTCCTTAGGAATTGAAACCGGGGGTGCCGTAGGCATACCGCTTTACATTGCTCAGGCGCTCTCCATAGCCCTATACACCATTGGTTTTGCCGAAAGCTTTGCCGGGGTTTTCCCGCAATTTAATCCCACCATGGTTGGACTTTTGGTTACGGCCCTGGTAGGCCTGCTTGCCTTATTTTCGGCCAAGATTGCCATCCGTAGTCAGTTCTTTATCATGGCGGCTATAGCTATTTCACTCTTGTCCTTAGCTTTTGGCCAACCTTTAGAGGAAAGTACGGTAGAAATGTGGGGAGCTTCAGATCGCAATTCAGAGCCGTTTTGGACGGTTTTTGCCGTCTTTTTTCCGGCCGTTACCGGAATCATGTCGGGCGTGAATATGTCGGGAGATTTGAAAAACCCCGCCCAATCCATCCCGAAAGGAACCTTTTATGCCGTGGGCGTGGGCTACCTGATTTACATGCTGCTGCCCATTATTTTGGCCAGCCGGGTAGATGCCCTCACGCTTATTGAAGACCCATTAATTATGCGTAAAATCTCCTTTTGGGGAGATGCCATTTTATTGGGCGTGTGGGGCGCCACCCTTTCCAGTGCCATTGGCAGTATTTTAGGCGCGCCCCGGGTATTGCAAGCGCTGGCGCGCGATGGCGTTTTACCACGTGGCCTGCGCTTTTTAGCTCAAGGCAAAGGCTCAGAAGACAGCCCGCGCTGGGGAACCCTTTTAACCCTGGGACTGGCCATGGTTGCGGTATACTTCGGCAATCTCAACCTGGTGGCCCCAGTGCTTACTATGTTCTTTCTCACCACCTACGGGGTACTCAATATTTCAGCGGGCCTAGAGCGTTTTTTAGGGAGCCCCTCGTTTAGGCCGCTTTTTAAGGTACATTGGATTTTTAGCCTGCTGGGGGCCGTAGGCTGTATTTGGTCCATGCTTTTAATAAACGCTCTGGCCACAGTGGCAGCCGGTATTTTTATACTCTTGGTATTCTTTTGGTTGCAACGAAGAGAAGTGCGTACCGCCTGGGGCGATGTACGCCAAGGCATTTGGATGAGTGTGGTGCGGGCCGGCCTGCTACGCATCAAACGCAAAGACGATGCTAAAAACTGGCGGCCGCATATTCTGGTTCTATCGGGTGCGCCTACCCACCGCTGGCACTTGATTGCTCTGGCCAATGACTTCACTCAAAACAAAGCCCTAATGACGGTGTGTACCGCTCTAACGTCCTCCAGTTTACCCGTACAAAGGCAAAAAGAAATGCAACAAAATATTCGCGAGTATTTAATCCACCGGGGCATCAACAGCCTGGTGCGAGTTTTTAGAACCAATGATCCTTTTGAAGGCTCCAAGCAATTGGTTGATACCTACGGCTTGGGAGAGATGGTGCCCAACACGGTTTTAATGGGCGCCTCTGAAAACACCCAAAATGAAGCCAAATACTGCGATATGATCTCCCACTTCTTTCGTGCCCAACGCAACGTAGTGGTGGTGCGTGAAAACAAAGAAAGGCAATACGGCCAACGGCAGCGCATTGATATTTGGTGGGGTGGTCTAAAGCAGAATGGCGGCCTCATGATCATCCTGGCGTTTTTGCTTCAAAAAAGCCTGCGCTGGAAAAATGCCGAGATCAACATAAAAATGCTTATGCGCAGTGAAAAAGCAGCAGAGGGTGCCCGGGAAAACTTGAATCAAATTGTAAAAGACATGCGGCTAAAAGTCAACGAAAAAGTAATTTATGAACCCAAAGCCCAGTTCTACAATATTTTACAAAGAAGTTCAGCGGGTGCTGATTTAGTGCTTTTGGGCATGGCGGCCCCTAAAGACCAAGAAAGCTTTCAGGAATATTACCGTAATTTACAAGCCCACACCGAAAAGCTGCCTACTACCTTGTTTGTTTTAGCCGCCCCCGAAACCGCCTTCAAAGAAGTATTGAGTTAAACCTGTAGTTGGCCGCCATTAAAATGAGTAGAATCCTACACATACTATTGTTCTCAACATTGACATTCATTTTACCTGCTCAAAGTGAGTTTTATAATTATATCAAGGGTAATAGGGTTTCAAAGGATTCAGTGTTGAACATGATTGACGATTACGAAAAAAAACAGCCCGGTTATACTCTTTCCGCAATTATTGTAAAAACCTCGGTAATAGAAGACTCGACTATTCACAGAATTATTTGGGAAAAACACCGTCCTGAAACAGCTCTGTCAAAGATCAGAAAATGGGAACACCTTAATCTTCTTGGTCTAAAAGTCAGTTTTGATTCGTTGCAAAGAGTTTCCTCTACAAACAAACTCAAACCTAGTAAACCTACATTAGTAAACTTTTGGTTTACAGCGTTTATCCCTTGCCTTGAAGAAATCCCCTTTTTAAACTCTTTGCATGAAGAGTTTAAAGTTAAGCTGAATTTCGTGGCTATAACGTTCGAGCCCAAAGACTTAGTAACTAACTTCCTTATTTCAAATAGCTTTAAGTTCAGTCATTTTGCAAATGGTCAAGGCCTGGCAGACCAATTAGGCATTGAAGCATATCCGGTATCTTTTCTTCTGGATCAAAATTCAGAAATCATCAGAGTATTTGGAGGTTTTTCCAAGGAGGATAGAGCCGCATCTCCTAATTCATGGGCCGCTAAAGAACTTATAGAGGAGATAAAAGAAATAACGGCGGCCAACAAAAAATAAACTCAAGTGGGCTTTAGGCTTCCAACCCGCTGTGGCGGGATGAGAAGTCTTAAATTGGATGATTAACCTTAATTCCAATGGTTTCTGCTAAAACCTCCCACCTGTGTTTATTCAGAACCGTTGTGCACAAGCGGAAAATGAAATAACGGAAGTACACGAACAAACCGTGCGCTACCTTAACCTCCTCAATGATCGCTTTGGCAACCCCATTGGCAGTTTGCGCATAAAAAATGAAACCATAGCCCAAGTGGCTCTTAAGGAAACTTATTTGGTGCGCTATGAATTCAGTGCCATCAGACTGATATTCACGTATTACAAAAATGACGAGGGCTGGATTTTAAATTCATTTAAATGGGACGACTTCTACGAACAAGAATTCAAAGTAACTTCAGAATAGTACGCCTTAATCTGTATCGCAAGCTTCAGGTATTTTTGGAGAGCAGAAGAACAACGCCCTTGGCATACACACTCTTTTAAGCAGAGATTTAGCCAGCATTTAAGCGCTGGGTATTTGAGAATTTAGGAACGTAACCAGCTGGTTTAAGGCCAAATAAGGCCATTCTTAAAAAAATCGCTCGTGAAATTTAGTACATTCTCGGTCTCTTAATGTTGCTCATGCTTAGAAACTTACTCTTCATTCTGCTTATCATTTTTACAAGCGCTAAAGCCCAGGCGCAATCAGCAAACTCCCTTTACAAAGAAGCAAAAGAATATGACGGTGAGGGGCGCATGAGAGAAGCTATAAAATCTTAGGAAGAGGCTCTGGCTAAAGCCGAAAAAAAGCGACTGCTCTCTGCAAATGGCCATCATGCAGAAATACGGCATCGAGAAAATAAAAACCATTGGCGATGCGTACATGTGCGTATCGGGTGTACCCGATCAAAACAATTCGCATGCCCTTAATATTATTTATGCCGCTTTTGAGCTGCGTGATTTTGTGCAGAAAAGAATACAGGAATTAAAATTGCAAAAAAGACCTTACCTGGAAGTGCGCATTGGCATACACACTGGTTCATTAGTTGCGGGGGTTGTAGGCTCTAAAAAATTTGCTTTTGACCTTTGGGGCGATGCCGTTAACGTGGCCGCCCGTATGGAGCAGAGCAGTGAGCCGGGCGCTATCAATATTTCTGAAGATGTTTGCCAGCTGGTTAAAAACAACTTTGAACTCGAATTCAGGGACGAAATTGAAGCCAAAAACAAAGGCAAAATGCGCATGTATTTTGTCAAAAAGGCCAAAATGAAGCCCTGAAAAATCTTCAAGCTAAAATGGGCTCAACTTGCAAATCTGTCTTTTACTCCAAACGGATTTCAGCCACCTTTAGGCTAAAGTCCTGCGCTTTTTTATTCGCAATTAAAAAGGTGATTTCTTCTAACTGGTCGGCTTCAAAATTGGGAAGGTCCAACTTACGGCCTCTAAAGCTGGCGTAAAAATCACGCAGTGGCAATTGCACTTCTTCCCACTCTCCACTGGTTTCAAAATATTGAATATGGCTATAGCGCTGGTTGGCCTGGGCTTTGAGCCTAAACTGAAAGCGAATGCCATCGCCCTTGAGGCGCATTACCACCTTGGTGTAACCGCTTATGTTTTGCGTTTTTGGTAGGTCATACCGCACCGAGCTAAAACCTCCGTTGTTTTCTAAGGAAACTTCTCCGTAAAAATGTAAATGGCCAGCCTCAGTAACTTTTGCATGGCCTTGTGACTTGCCGCCCATCACGCCATCATCCACCACTCGCCACGTGGTGTTGCTGGTGTTGGGGCTACTGGTAAAGAGTATGAGAGGCTGCATAAGCGTCAAGGTAAAATAGAGCAATAAATGCATAGTTAAGTTTTAAAAAAACAAGTGATTTTCACGTGAACATCAGCGCCCACAGTAAAAGTATTGGTATCCGTGCCCAGGTCATAGTCCAATCTATTCAGGTTTAATTCACCGCGTAGTTGCCCTGGGCTATAGCTGAGCGGAATACTCACCTGGGTGGTTTTTCCTTTAAGGTGTAATTGGCCCTTAGCCCTAAACGCCCCATTGCCCATAGCTACCACCTCTTCTGAAACAAAACAAATTTGTGGGTAGGCTGCCGCCTGAAACCACTCTGCTTTCTGTAAGTGCTCATCGCGCTTTGCAATGCCGCTTCGCACGGTTTCCACCGATAGGCATACGTCTATTTTGGCATCGGCTAAAGCCTGAGGATCAAATTCTACGGTGCCACTAAAACCTTTAAAAGTGCCGGTTACTGTGTTAAAACCAAAATTTGAAATGCTAAACTCGGCCTTTGATTGCGGTAAAACCGAAGCCTGTCCCCAACTGGTACTGGCAAAAAAAAGAAATGCTACTAGCAAATAATAAATACGCATGGTTATAAAACTCAAGAGGCCTCAATTAGTTTCAACAATACTTAAGTCTCGTGCATTACCCTTTAAGAACGCTATTTTTGCAAAATGTCCAGACCCTTTAAAATTTCCTCTGAGTACCAGCCCACGGGCGATCAGCCCCGCGCGATTAACGAACTAACCGAAGGCCTGCAAAGAGGGGACCGCTACCAAACCCTACTGGGCGTTACTGGTAGTGGCAAAACCTTTACGGCCGCCAATGTCATTGAGAAAATTCAGCGCCCAACCCTGGTTTTAAGCCACAACAAAACGCTGGCCGCTCAGCTTTACAGCGAGTTTAAGCAGTTTTTCCCAGATAATGCGGTGGAGTATTTTGTCTCTTACTACGATTACTATCAGCCGGAAGCCTACATCCCCACCAGTGGCACCTACATTGAAAAGGATCTGAGCATAAACGAAGAAATTGAGAAGTTACGTTTGAGCACCACCTCCTCACTCCTCTCAGGCCGCAGAGATGTTTTAGTAGTAGCCTCCGTGAGTTGTTTGTACGGTATTGGTAACCCCGAGGAATTTAACCAACAGGTAATTGAACTGGCCGTGGGGGATGAGGTACCGCGTAACAAACTCTTGCACCGTTTTGTCAACGCCCTCTACAACCGAACCACGGCTGAGTTTGGGCGCGGCAATTTTAGAGTCAAAGGCGATACGGTGGACGTTTTTCCAGCCTACAGCGATACCGCTTTTCGCATTTCTTTTTTTGGTGATGAAATTGAAGAAATTGAACGCTTTGACCCAGCAGATGGCAGTGTGCTGGAAACCTTTGACACGGTGCGCATTTTTCCCGCCAATATTTTTGTAACCAGCAAGAGTACGCTACAGTCGGCCATTCATCAGATTCAAGACGATCTGATGAGCCAGGTTGATTTTTTCAAAAACAACCAAAAGCCGCTGGAAGCCAAAAGATTGGAAGAGCGCACCGAGTTTGACCTGGAAATGATACGCGAATTGGGCTACTGCTCTGGAATTGAGAATTACTCACGTTACCTGGATGGCCGGGCACCCGGCACAAGGCCTTTCTGCCTCTTAGACTATTTCCCAGATGACTACCTGATGGTGATTGATGAAAGCCACGTAACTATTCCACAGGTGCGGGCCATGTATGGCGGTGATCGCTCCCGAAAGGAAAATTTGGTGGAATATGGTTTTAGACTACCCGCAGCTATGGATAACCGCCCGCTGAAGTTTGATGAGTTTGAAATGCTTCAAAATCAGGTCATCCACGTAAGTGCCACCCCAGCCGATTACGAAATTGAGCGCTCGGAAGGGGTATTGGTGGAGCAATTGATCAGGCCAACCGGGCTATTGGACCCGCGTATTGAGGTGCGACCCATTGAAAATCAGGTAGATGACCTGATGGAAGAAATTAACCAACGGGTTGAAAAAGACGAAAGAACGCTGGTAACCACGCTCACCAAGCGTATGGCCGAAGAGCTTACCAAATACCTGACTCGCTATGGAGTGCGCTGCCGCTACATTCACAGTGATGTAGATACGCTGGAGCGCGTAGAAATAATGCGTGATTTACGTTTGGGTATTTTTGACGTGCTTATTGGGGTCAACCTCTTGCGAGAAGGCCTGGATTTGCCTGAAGTTTCATTGGTGGCCATTTTGGATGCCGATAAGGAAGGATTTCTGCGAGCAGAACGCTCCCTGGTACAGACCGTGGGCCGAGCCGCCCGCCACGTTGAAGGTTTGGCCATCATGTATGCCGATAAAATTACCGACAGCATGCAAAAAACCATTGATGAAACCAACCGCAGACGTGCTACCCAGCAAGCCTACAATGAAAAACACGGTATTACGCCCACGGCCCTTAAAAAGTCTAAAGAATCTATTTTAGCCGGAGCCAAGGCCACCCAAAGCCGGGGCTATGAGCAAGTGGGTAACAAGAGTTTAGCGGCAGAAGAGCCCGTGGTTTACGAAACCAAGGGCCAGTTACGGAAAGACCTGGAGAAAACCCGTAAAAAAATGGAAAATGCCGCCAAAGCTTTAGACTTTATTGAGGCGGCCCGCTTGCGCGATGAACTGGCTGAATTAGAAGAACGCTTGGAAAAAGAGTTTGACTAGGAGAAGTCCCTTGAAATTTTTGGGCTTTTCATTGAATAGAAGTGTTCAATAGGGGCATCAGTCTATCCGGTAAAATCCACAAAATCCCCATAATTTCGCAGCAGACTAAAAAATAATGTTTAAACAACAAACTATCTAAGGCTTTAAAACGTCTTACCCAACATGAAATACTTGTACAGTCTACTCTTCCTCATCCTTAATTATTGGGTGCACGCTCAAATTACGGGCACCATCACCGATGAAAATCAAGAAGGCTTACCCGCAGCTTCGGTAGCGCTGTACCAAAATAAGGAGTTGGTTACCGGGGTTTCCACCGAAGTGGACGGCACCTTTACCCTTAAAGCACCAGCGGGCACTTATTTGCTGAAAGTTTCTTTTATTTCTTTCCAACCCTATCAGCAAGAGATTACCGTGCAGGAGGGTCAGCCCTTAAAATTGGGAATCATTTCCCTGCAACCATCGGCTGAAAGCCTGGAAGAGGTAACCGTTGAAGCCGAGGCTAAAATGATGGAGTTTAAACAAGATAAGCGGGTTTTTAACGTAAGTAAAGATTTGGCCAATGCGGGTGCCAACGCCAGTGACATTCTGGACAATATCCCTTCCGTTACGGTAGGCGTAGAAGGTGAAGTAAACCTGCGCGGCAGCTCCAATGTGCGCATCTTAATCAATGGAAAACCCTCTGGGCTAATAGGCAATGACCCGGCCGCTGCGCTGCGTCAATTACAGGGAAACATAATTGAGCGCATAGAGGTGATCACTAACCCATCAGCCCGCTATGACGCAGAAGGAGAGGCTGGCATCATAAACATTGTACTTAAAAAACAAGACAAGGCAGGCCTCAATGGCAGCTTTAACGTGCAAGGGGGCTACCCCGAATTGTACGGAGCAGGCGCTTCTTTGAATTACCGTAAAAACCGGCTCAACTTTTTTACCAACCTTAATTTCAACTACAACAAATCCCCGGGTGGGGGCTTCTCGCGGCAACGCTTTTTTAATGCTGACACCAGCTACTATTTTGAGCGGCAGCGCGATCAATTGCGTGGCGGGCTAGATGCCACCCTGCGTTTTGGCGCTGACTACAGCTTAACAGACAATCAAACGCTTACCGGCTCATTTTTATACAGCCCCAGTCAGGATCAAAATAAAGTAGATCTGGAATACCGAGATTTTGCGCAAGGCGATGAACTGCTGCAAACCGTAAGGCGCTTTGACGATGAGGAAGAAACTGAAACTACTCTGGAAGGTACTCTAAGCTGGGTGAAACAATATGAAGATAATGATGATCACAAATGGACAGCCGACCTGCGTTACACCAGTGAACGAGATCGAGAGCAATCAGTGATTAGAGAGTTTACCGTGGGCGCCAATGACGATTTTTTGCAAGACGTTGACAACCTGGAAAACCAAAGCCGCATTCTAGTGCAAAGTGATTACGTAAAGCCTTTTGGCGAAGACCACAGCTTTGAAACGGGCACCCGTCTAACCCTCCGAACCATTGAAAACGACTACGCCTTAAGCAATGTAGACAACAACGGAAATTTGGTGCCGGTAGACAGTTTCACCAATGCCTTTACTTTTGTGGAAAACGTGTATGCCGCTTACGCCATTTACAACGGACGTTTTTCCAAGAAATTCACCTACCAAACTGGGCTGCGCGCAGAGTATACCGACATTACCACCGAACTGGACACCGGTAGTGCCAACCAACGCGATTACCTCAACCTGTTCCCCAGCGCATTTTTAACCTACAAATTCAATCCGCTTAATGATATTCAGGCCAGTTACAGCCGCAGAATAAGCCGGCCCGGGTTTTGGACTTTAGCGCCCTTCTTCAGCTTTAGTGACAACCGTAACTTCTATTCGGGTAACCCCGATGTAAATCCAGAATTTACCGACAGCTACGAACTGGGCTACGTGCGGTATTTTGAAAGTGGCTCACTCTACAGTGGGATGTACTACCGCCACCGTACGGGCGTGGTAGAGCGCATTAGCACGGTTGATGAAAATAATTTTACCCGAATTTTCCCGGTGAACCTTTCGGTGCAAGATGCCTACGGCTTTGAGTTTAACCTGCAATATGATTTCACCGAATGGTTTAGCATGAATGGGAATCTTAACCTATTCCGCGCTATCACCGTTGGCGACTATGAAGGTCAAAGCTTTGATGCCGATAACTACTCTTCCAGTGGCCGGGTGATGAGCCGCTTTAAATTTTGGGAAAGCGACCTGCAACTTAGCTTTAATTTTAGAGGTGCTGCCACCACTACCCAAGGTCGTAGTTTGGGCAGGTATGTGATGGATTTGGGCTGGAGCAAAGACTTCTTAAACGATAAAGCTACGCTCACCCTGGCCGTTAGAGATTTATTTAACACGCGCTACCGCAGAAGTTACACGCAAGGCGAAAACTTCAGCAGCTTTAGCCAATTTCAATGGCGCGAGCGCCAGGCCACGGTAACCTTTACCTACCGCTTAAATCAATCAAAACCGCGTGGTCCGCAAGGGGGAGGCCCACCCAGTGGCGGGGGAGGTGAATTTTAAAAAAAAGGGACGCTCAAAAAGGCCGCATCCCTTTTTTACCAACACCAAATCTACATTTTAACTACTTTCTTTACTTCTGTTTGAAAACCTTCTGAAGACACGGAGACAAAATACACTCCGCTGCTCTGGTCATTCAGGTTCAGCTGCACTTCTTGATACTGCCCCATTGGGGTTGCTATAGCCTTTTCAAGAATCACCTTGCCACTTAAATCTGCAACTCTTACTGTAGCCTGCTGTAGTTTAACATCGGGCTAAAACCCCAAAGTAAGCTTGGCCGTGGTAGGGTTAGGAAATACTTCCCATTGGCTGTGAGCCGATAGTATTTCTGGCCTATCAGCTGCATGGTAAGGGTATCCACGCTGGCGCCTTCGCTCAAATCGGCACAGCTAAATCGGCTTTGTGATAAAGACAGATTCACCAAAACCGCATACAGGGTTAAATCTCCTCTTTGGTTCTTGAACTCATACAGATTCATGCGAGCATCGCCACTAGGCAACTCTTGCACAAATTGGTGACGCTCCACAGCCTTTTTAAATCCGGCCAGGTAGAGATAGCTCATTTTAAACTGTTGCCCATTCCATTTTTCATTGGTAAGGCCTGAACTATTGTAATTAGTAGGTTTGGGTGCGTTTACATCTCTAAGCATAAACAGCTGAGCCCGGTCAATGCCGCTGGCCGTAATCACCAGAATACTACGCACAATCCATTACGCCTGCACTTCCTGGGCGTTGTTTCTCTGGTTAGGCCGTACCCCTTGCGGGGAGTTAATATTAGTATCTTGGCCAAACTCTGTAAGCCAGATTTCCTTTCCTGGTAAATAGGTATCGCGCTAAGCTACAATTCATTGGAGCTTTTGCTTTAGGCGGTCGGACTCTGGGCTAATGCCACGGGTGGCTTTGCCGTCTTGGCCGTCCCCCTCATTGCTGTAGTGGTGAAAGTTTAACACATCTGCTGGGAAACCCGTGCTGCGGTTCCAGGCGTATTGGTTATTGGGGTATCCCGGGTAGCTGGCATCCTGGTTGCCTTCATCCCACTGCCAGCTGTGGTACTCCCTAAGCGTTCCGGTGGTGTTGGCAATCATGTTTTTGGGATCATCAATAAAAGCGTTGGTCCCTATCAACTGACCCATGGTAGTTGGGGTATGCAGTAAAGGCGCAGGTAAGTTGGAGATATTAGTAGCAAGGGCTGTTCCGTACAAGACAATTTCGGCCACTTGAGCCTCGGCCGATTTAAACTCTAAGCGCAGGAGCTTCAAATTTTCATTGATAGATATGGAAAGCCACTGCATCAAGTTAATGGTTAAAAAAGCCTTTTCCAATTGCCAATTACCAAGTGTACCTGAATAAATTTTAATGGTGTCTCTGCCAAAGGGGTCGAAATACCAAAGCTCACTGATTTGATGATTTTCCTTTAAATCGATTACTACCTATGCCGGGTTGTAGAAACTGTTGCAGCCAACCGTGTAACCTATACTAGGATTACCCCCTTGATTAGCGCGAGGGTCACCGGCTAAGGCCTGCTCAACAACAAAAAAAATTGGCGTTTCCCTTAGTGGCAACCTTTATAGTGTGGGTAGAGTCTTATTGCAGTTTATTCTGCGCGTCCAGGGCCGCACCCCTAGAAAAGAGCAAAAAGCCACCGATTAAATATTGATAACGTATTGAATTTATATGGTTTATTTTTTAGCACTCATCCCTTACTATCCCTTGGTTAATTTTCTAGACTCAGTCCTATTAGTTAACAAAAGCAATCAGCGATGTTTTTACACCGTTAATTGAAGATTAACTGAAAAAGCATCTCAAGTAGAGGGCAAATAAAAAGTCCCTCAACCGTTTTCCTAGAATGAACTTTCAGGAAAACCGCTGAGGGCCTTCTATAAGAGCGTGGTGGTGTTTTCTAGTTAATTGCTACCAGCTTTACCTCAAATTTGAGCCAGGCATTAGGCGGAATAACGCCACCGGCACCTTGCGCACCGTAGGCCAAGTTGGGGGGAATAATCAATTCCGCTTCCTCACCTTCTTTTAAGAGGGCAATGCCTTCATCCCAGCCGGCAATTACCCGGCCTCCGCCCAGCGGAAAGTCGATGGGGCGGTTTCTTGAAAATGATTCGTCAAAAACGGTCCCGTCTAAAAGGCTGCCACGGTAGTGTACGGAAACAAAGTCTCCGGCCTTAGCCGCCTTACCTTCGGTTTTTTGAGTGATTTTGTACCGTAAACCCGAATCTGTTTGGTCGAAACCCTCGCTTACCTTAGCTAGTTTTTCATCCTCCAGCTTAGCCTGTTCGGCCGCCTTTTCTTTTTCGGTAGCCACAAATTCTTCAAAGACCATTTGCGCATCCCAGGCTTGGGCTTCGTCACCTACGCGAACAATTTCCAGCTTTTCCAAGGTATCACCTTGTTTCACCTCGTCTACCACGGCCTGGCCTTCAATCACCTTTCCAAAAACGGTGTGCTTGTTGTCTAACCAAGGCGTTTCTACATGGGTGATAAAAAACTGACTGCCGTTGGTATTGGGGCCCGCGTTGGCCATGCTGAGCACACCCGGCTCATCGTGAGTTAAATCTGGATGAAACTCATCGGTGAACTTGTATCCCGGGCCACCGGTGCCATTGCCTTTAGGGTCGCCCCCTTGAATCATAAAGTTGTCAATCACCCGGTGAAAGCTTAACCCATCGTAAAAGGGTTGCCCCGATGGCTTGGCATCATTTTCAATTTTCCCTTCAGCCAGGCCTACAAAATTGGCCACCGTTAAAGGGGCTTTGTCATGCTCTAAACGCGCCAGAATTTCACCACGGGTAGTGGTAAACCTGGCATAAATTCCTGCCTGCATTATTCCTGAATTTTCACCATTTCCACTTCAAATACCAACCAGGCATCGGGAGGAATTACTCCACCGGCACCGCGGCTACCGTAACCTAAATTGGGTGGAATAATTAGTTTCCACTTGTCGCCTACTTGCATCATACTTAAGGCTTCTTTCCAGCCTTGAATCACGCGCGCTTGCGGACCAACCTGTACTGGAAAAGGCTCATAGGTACGCTGCGGATTGTACTTGCCACCCGCTTTGGCCACCTCTTCAATAGAAGAGTCAAACAGGGTGCCGTCTACTAAATATCCTGCGTAATTGGTGAGTACGGTTTGGCCTTGCTCAGGCTTGGGACCTTCGCCTTTTTCCAGCACTTCATAGTACAAACCGCTGGCCGTTTTTTGGGCGTTGGCGGTAAGTTCCTCAATTTTAGCTTGCTCTTCGGCTTTAGCCTCTGCTTCAGCGGCCGCCTTTTCTTCCTGCACCTGATTAAACACGGCAGGGGCATCAAAATCTTTGGCCTCTTTGCCAATGCGAATGATTTTCACCGTCTCCATAATTACCGGCTCATTAGGCTTATCGCGATTGTTACGCGGCACAGCACTAATGGAATCGGCTACAGCCTGACCAGCTACCACCTTACCAAAAACATTGTAGCTGCCGTCTAGCTGCTTGGTATTAGCCACGGTAATAAAAAATTGGCTACCGTTGGTATTAGGGCCGCTGTTGGCCATGGAAATCACACCTTTCTCATGGCTTAGCTCAGGGGATGTTTCATTGTCAAACTTATAACCCGGGCCGCCCATGCCATTGCCTTGAGGATCACCGCCTTGAATCATAAAGTTAGGAATTACACGGTGAAAAGTGAGGCCATCGTAAAAGGGCTTTCCTTTGTACTGCTCACTCACAGCGGGGTGGTTTCCCTCGGCCAAGGCCACAAAATTGGCGCTGGTTAGAGGCGCTTTCTCTGTATTGAGTTTTACCAGAATATCGCCTTTGTTAGTTTCAAACTTAGTATAAAGACCATTCTGCAAATCTGAAATACTGTCTCCGTTTACAATCACATTGACGGTATCTCTTACACTCTGCTTGTTTAAAAGACTACTCTCACTATCATTGCTCTTCGCTTCGGTTTGTTGAACGGGCTGAGAGCTGCAACTACTTAGCAAGCCCAATAAAATGGCTGCTGTGGCAAAAACGTTTCTCATTTTCTTGTTTTTGATTTTTGAATGTTTACTACTTGAATTTCGTACTGTAAAGCCGTTAAAGGCGGCACGCGGTCCTGATCTCCGCTTACGCCATAGGCCAGGTGCGAAGGTAAAATAAATAGGCCTGTATCACCAAGGGTGAGCCGCTTAAGCGCCTGATGCAAGCCAATTACGGCATCTTGTTTATCTACTAGCAAGCTTTGGGTACCACTTTCATCTGAAGAATACAAAAGTGAGCCGTTGAGCATGTGAATTTTATAGTTGTAAAACACCTGGTCTTCTGATTTTATGGGCTCCAAATTGCTGCTGTCGCGCGAAATGCTGTAGTACATGCCGCTGCCGTCTCGCTGCCAATCAAAGCCACGGTCTTTCAGGTAGGCCTGAATACTCTCGTTCTCGCGCTCTATAAATTGGCGTTGCCGCTGTATTTGTTGCTCGCGCTTTTCCTGAGCGGTAGGCGCTGGCGTACCCTCATTATTTTGTCCGGAGCATTGCCACAAAGCCAGGTTCAGCAGCATACAAGCCACAAGGCTTAACAGTGCGCGCAGGCTAGGAAGGTATTTCATCTTGATGGTCTTTAAGGTGTTTGCGCAAGTGACTCAGGGTTTCTTCCAATGTTTTGTAGGGCGAAAGCGCCCCGGCTGCGTTGGTGTGGCCCCCACCGTTGAAATAGGTGCGGGCAAAGGTGTTAACGTCAAAAGTGGTCTTACTCCTAAAACTCATTTTTACGCCTTCTGCTCCGGGGTAGGCCAAAACGCTAATTTCAATCCCTTGCAGGGAAAGGCCGTAATTTACAAAGCCCTCTAAAATGCCTTTTTCATAGCCCAGTTCTTCAAAGTCTTTCGCTTCTAAGCTGAGAATGACGGCACTGAGCTCTTCTTGCACTTCCATGCGATTTAACATGCGACTCAAGAGACGTAGGCGCGCGGGTGGGTTGCTGTCGTAAATACGGCTTGTTAAAGTACCCGGGTTCACACCCTTTTCAAGCAAAAAGGCGGCCGCCTGATGGGTAGCGGAGGTGGTGCTGGCAAAACGGAAGTTTCCGGTATCGGTAACCAAACCCAGGTAAATGGCTTCAGCAACAGCCAGGCTTACTTTAGACTGCCAGCCCATGGCTACGGTAAAATGGTAAATCATTTCACAGGTGCTGCTCATGGTGGTATCAGAATACAGGGCATCGGCAAAATCCTCGGGTTGCTGATGATGGTCTATCACAAATTTTGTGGCACTAGCCTTTTCCAAAGCCTCTTGCATGGGCCCCGAGCGCTTGAGGGAATTGTAATCCAGGTGGAAAATCACATCGGCCATAGCCAGGGTTTGCTCACTTTGCGCTTGCTGGCGGGCAAAAATGAACACTTGATCACTGCCTTCTAACCACTTGAGGTTGGCCGCATAGTCATTCGGCATAATTACCTGCACCTGATGCCCTTCTGATTGCAAGAGGGCGGCTAGGGCCAGGGCGCTGCCCACGGCATCCCCATCGGGGTTAATGTGGTTGGTAATGACAATGTTCTTGGGTTCCGGTAAGGCCTCGCGTACGGCTTGGGTAAACAGCTCCAATTTTTGCATAAGTGAGCAAAGGTAGGGATTGAAGAATGATTGAAAAGAAAGTGTATTTAGGGAAATCTTACCTTTTAGTTTCTGAACCAAAAATCTTATATCCTGTGTCCTTAAATCGCTTTTTGCTGGTAACTGAAACAAAGCATTTATCTGAGAATGATACTTAATCCATTTCAGAAGTGATAATTTGTAGCACCTACCGCACCGGAGGTGGCATGGAGCAGCGTGATACTATTTTACAGGTCAGCAAGGACAGTTTACTCGAAATGTATGTCACTGCACTAGAAAAAACTGGGGTGCCTTATAAGATGGAAGGTCTGAAGTTCTTAGATTGTAAGGCCCCAATGACGAGAGCTCAAATAGTAAATTGGATGGTAGACCGTGATACTTTAAAAAAATAAGTTGCTAACCACTAAAAATCAAGAAGGAAGCAGTATGAGAGCACGGCCCATGCAGTTGGTGCAAGATGCCTATGATGGAACCCTTTTTTTCTACACCTCTAAAAGTGCATCTAAAGTGTTTGAGATTGACAATGACCGCGATGTTTGCATTAGTTTCAGTGATCCGGGCAAAGGAGTATACGTATCAATGAGTGGTAAGGCGCGCCTGTCAGAAGACCAAGAGCTGATAGATCGCTATTGGAATTCTTACGTGGCGGCCTGGTTTAGCGAAGGCGAAGAAGATGACGATATAATTATGCTGAAAGTGAAAATTAACAAGGGTGAGCATTGGAAGGTGAAAGACCATAAACTGGTGCAACTCTTTGAAGTGGCCAAAGCTAACTTAACCGATGCCGAAAAGCCTGATTTGGGCGAAAATGAAAAATTTGGCGTGGAATAATCCATCCCTAAAAAAAACTTTAAAAAAACAAAGGCGGTGTCTTCTGCTTTTTTTTGCCGCAGGCTTTGGTAATATCGGCCAGGGCCATCTAAAGGTCTGGGGGCCATTGGAAATGCTCCTCATTTTCGTATTGAGAGTGGGCTTGTGCTGAATTATAAACTACTCTTTATCAATTGTTTATTCTCAATGAGCAGACTTTCAAAGTCTTAGCGGAAATCCAATTTTTTTTCTCCCTCAGCCTTAAGGATTAAGCTTTGAAACTTTTGAAAAGCGTTGCGCACCGCTTTGATAATTTCTAATTTTGTTGTCATTCTAATTTTAATAGCAATGCAAGAAGGAAAGGTTAAAACGATAGCCCATTTAGATTTGGATACGTTTTTTGTGTCGGTAGAGCGTTTGCAGAATTCTAAACTAGTAGGAAAACCCGTGCTGGTAGGCGGCACGGGCAGCCGTGGAGTGGTAGCTTCTTGCAGTTATGAGGCGCGAAAGTTTGGGATTCACTCAGCTATGCCCATGCGTACCGCCTTGCAACTTTGCCCTGAAGCCATTACCATTAAAGGTGATAGCAGCCGCTACAGTAAGTTCTCCAATATGATTACCGATATCATTAAAGAAGAAGTGCCGCTGTTTGAGAAAACCAGTATAGATGAGTTTTACACCGACTTGACCGGGATGGACCGCTTTTTTGGCTGTTTTAAGCTGGCTTCTGAAATGCGCGAACGCATCATCCGGGAAACCGGGCTGCCCATTTCTTTTGGCCTTTCTACCAACAAAACTGTGGCCAAGGTAGCCACCGGAGAAGCCAAGCCCAATAATAAAATAGAAGTAGCGCAGGGCACGGAAAAGCCTTTTTTGGCGCCTTTGTCGGTGAAAAAAATCCCCATGGTGGGCACTAAAACCACCTTGCTTTTAAGCCAAATGGGCGTAAAGCGCATACGCACTTTGCAAGAAATGCCGGTAGAGCTCATGGAAAAAGCCATGGGTAAAAATGGCCGGGGTATTTGGCTCAAAGCCAACGGTATAGACAGCAGCCCCGTGGTGGCTTACCATGAAAAAAAATCCATTTCACTGGAGCGCACTTTTCAAAAAGACACCATTGACGTAGACAAGCTAAACACCTTAATTATTGCCATGGCTGAAAACCTGGCTTTTCAGCTGCGGCAAGGCAACAAACTTACCGCCTGCCTTACCGTAAAAATTCGCTATTCAGATTTTAACACCTACACCCTGCAAAAGCGCATTCCCTACACCAGTAATGACCACACCCTCATTCAGGTAGCCAAAGAGCTTTTTCAAAAGCTGTATCAAAAACGCCTGCTGGTACGCCTGGTGGGCATGCGTTGCAGCCACCTGGTGGGAGGCGGCCATCAGATTAACCTGTTTGAAGACAGCGAAGAAACCATCAGGCTGTACCAAGCCATGGATAAAATCAGAAATCGCTACGGTATAAATGCTGTGAAACGCGCTAAAACTATGCACAGTAAGGGCTTAGGTCGTATGAATCCGTTTAACGGGATGCCCCCGGTGATTCTGGCTCATCGTAGGGCTTAAATAGACATCAGACGACAGAACAAAGACCGAAGACGGAAGATGGAAGACGGAAGATGGAAGTTCAGAGACCACAGTTTACAGACCGCAGACCACAGTGGGCAGACTGAAACGCAGCGGAGCCAAAGGTGTCACCCTGAG
>CAJXNI010000006.1 GCA_913057235.1 uncultured Bacteroidota bacterium | reverse complement strand
TATTTTAGTTCAACTTGGCCCTACCCTTAGGGCATTTTTACCTACGCCAGCATTACCTGGATCAGGCTTTGATCTTTGCAGCGAAAGATCCGGGTATAATCTCAGCCATTTGCTCTGCACAAACAGCACCCCGAGAGAGAGGGCAAAGGTATAAGTTTATTGGGATTTAGATGTTAGTAGGGAGATTTGGGATTTGAGATCTTAGATTTTAGACTTCAGTACAAAGACGGCAGTACTTGGCATCAGGTGCATTAATGAAAAGTCTCAGTACTTGGTACTTGGTACTTGGTACTTAATACTAAGTACTTAGTACTTAAAAGAAGTAAAAAGACAATGGTATTAGGACAAAGGCAGCTTGTTTTAAATCTATCCCTATTCCTTCACTACCGAGAAAACCCGCTGTGCAACAGTAACTTCTTTAAGTTCCAGAAAATACAAGCCGGGCGCCAAGGCACTTAAATCCAAAACTTGCTGGTTTTGATATAGAACACCAGCCTGCACCCTTTGCCCATTGGCCTGGGTGAGTACATAACTGCTATTTTTTGAAAGTCCACCTGTAATTTTAATCGTCAGCAGATCAGATGTGGGGTTCGGGAAGAGCTCCACCTTAGGCAGGGCTGGTGCATTAGACAGTGAAATATCATTGATCACGGTGCACGCTGAAGTATCGGTGCAGGTATTTAAGCTCATTATCACTGCATAGCTTCCATTGGCGGTGGGCGTAAAGCTTCGGTTGTTGGCACCGGTCACTGGGGTATTGGTTGCACAGTCTATCCATTGGTAGGTGGCCCCGCTTTGGTTGGCGCTTAGGGTTGTACCACTTTGACTTACATTGGTGTCAATAGCTATCACGGTAAGGTTTAACTGCACCAAGCTATCACAACTTCCTGTAACGGCCAGCGTGTCAAAATAGGTGCCACTAGCGGTAAGGTTTCTACCGGCAAAAGCAAATGAGCGACAAGCCGTTTCGTTCACCTGCGTAGGGGCTGCTCCATTGAGGGTTAAGTTGAGCGTAACCACACTGTCACAACCGCTGCTGGTTTGCAGGGTATCGGTATAGAAACCCCCGCTGATGAGATTCTGACCGTTAAAATTATATGCAAAGCAGGCCGTATCCGCGAAAGCGAATTGTTGGCTGCTATTGATATTCAGATTTAAGGTGACAATACTATCACAGCCACTTTGGGTTAAAAGGGTATCCGTGTAAACACCACTGCTAGTAAGCGTATCCCCACTAAAAATGAAGGCGTCACAAGCGCTTTGACTAATGGCAACACTACTGGGTTGATTTACGGTAAGATTTAAACTTATTATACTGTCACAACCTACTTGATTAGTAAGAGTATCCGTGTAAACCCCACTATTAACCAAAGTTTGGCCAGCAAAGGAATAACTCACGCAAGCCGTATCGCTAAAGCTGAAAAAGCTGGGATTTAGAATGGTCAAGTTTAAGGTGATAATGCTATCACAGTTAAGGGCGTTCCGCAAGGTATCTATATACACTCCACTGGCCGTGAGGTTTTGGCCATTAAAATCAAAACTTTCACAGGCGCTTACCGCGATGGAAATAGTATCTGCCGTACACTCCTTTACGCGATACAGAAAAATATCCTCCTCGCCATTGCTAAAGTTGTTCCATAAAACCGAGGATGGGTCAAAATCATAGACCGTATCTACTTCGCCTGTCACAAAAATCTCCTGATTCCCTAGGTAATGCAATCCTCTGGAGTAGATACGCTGAGACCCCTTGATTCCCTCCGCCCAAAGGAAATTACCAGAAGCATCGAATTTGGCCAAAAAGAGGCTCCAGGTATTGGGGTTGGCGGTAAGATTAAAAATGCCAGACCCTGGGTCAAAATCAACGGTGTTTCTAAAATTGCCAGTCAATAAAATATTGCCCAGCTCATCTTCTGCTAAGGTATAGGCCACATCGCTGCCTACGTCCCCCATGCCTTTAGCGAAGACAAAATTTCCGGCATTAGAAAGCCGTAGGAGGAAAATATCAGCAAAACCATTGGAGGTAAGATTGGCGGTGGCTGGCCCCGGATCAAAGTCAACGGTGGAGCCAAAACCGCCAGATACCAATAAATCACCATTTTGGGCCAGCATCATATCGTACGCAAAATCCCAATTATTGGAAGCACCCATGGAATGATTCCAAAGCAAAGCTCCAGAGCTATCCATCTTGCTAATGAAAAAATCCTGCCCGGAAGGACCGGTGCTAGTCTTGGACAAAACGGCTGTGTCAGGGTCAAAATCAGCGGTTCCAAAATAATTCCCCAAAAGATAGAGGTTAGCCTGATGGTCTACAACCAAGCGCCCAGGTGTTACCGCAGAGTTGGCAACTAGCGTTTGAATAGGTTTAACCCACAGGTGATTGCCGGCACTGTCTAATTTTTGAATAAAGCCTGAGAGCGTGAATCCGCTGGTATTCAGGGTATCTACCCCGGCAGATGGGTCAAAATCGGTAGTACCCGCATATTGCCCGGTCACATAAATGCTTTGATTATTCGGAGCAACGGCTACAGACCTCCCCACTACCGGACTGGAAGCATTGCCATAGCTTTTCACCCATTTAAAATTTCCCAGACTATCATACTTTGCTATGAAACAGTCGCGGGCACTCGCGGAACCACTGTTGTTTAAAATAGCAAAGCCCGGTCCGGGGTCAAAATCAGAGGAAAAACGCAATTGCCCAGTAACGTACACATTTCCAAAATCGTCTAAGGCCAGGTCTTCCCCAGCCGTTTGATCATTATTGCCAAAGTTTTTAGCCCACATTAAATTACCCGCGGTATCTAACTTCATCATGTAAATGCGCCCACCCGCAGAGGAAGTCAAATTAGTGGTACCCGGTCCGGGGTCAAAATCAGCCGTAAAATAAAAGGTGCCTAGGATAATTACATTGCCGGCAGAATCTTGCGCGGAGGCTTTAACTTTATCATCCCAATTGCCACCTATGGTTGCTAATGACTGAGCCCCAAAAGGTTGTGCCTGTATGTTCTCAACCAAGCCAAAGGCTAGCAAGCAATAAACAAGGAAAAATAGAGGATGTAAACGCTTCATAGATTGCGCATTAGTGATATGGATGAAAAACCATAATTAAATATAAAAGGTTCTGATTGCATGTAAACTTAATAATGTGTTGACCTTGGGATTCACTCCCCGCTTTCGTCTCCCAGCTTCTCCTTAATTTTGCCGTCAAATAAACAACGGTATGCCCCAATTGGAAAAAGGCGATTATTACACCAGCGAAGAAGGTTTTATTGTTTTCACCAAACAGTATCACCTTAAGAGGGGTTACTGCTGCCAAAGTGGTTGTAAACACTGCCCCTACGGATTCGATAAAAAAACAGGAACATTCAGAAAATAAAGGCCATGAGCACCCTTACCCAGTCGTTTAAAGAGCAAATTTTAGCCGGCATTCCGCAGGAACTACCTCCTGCTCCCAGCTATGATACTTCTATAAACCATGCCCCCAGGCGCAAAGAAATCTTAAATGCTGAGGAAAAGACCCTGGCTCTAAAAAATGCCCTGCGCTACTTCCCAAAAAAGTGGCACAAAACCTTGGCGGCAGAGTTTGCGCAAGAGCTCAAGGAATATGGCCGCATTTACATGTACCGCTTCCGTCCCAGCTATGAAATGAAAGCGCGCCCCATTAGCGAATACCCTGGCCAATGTGAGCAGGCCAAGAGCATTATGCTCATGATTCAAAATAATTTAGACCCGGCCGTGGCGCAGCATCCGCATGAGCTCATTACCTACGGAGGCAATGGCGCAGTTTTTCAAAACTGGGCGCAGTACCTGCTCACCATGCAGTACCTGGCGCAAATGACCGAGGAGCAAAGCCTGCACATGTACAGCGGTCACCCTATGGGCCTGTTTCCATCGCACCCCGATGCACCGCGCGTAGTAGTGACCAACGGAATGATGATACCCAATTACTCCAAACCCGATGACTGGGAAAAATACAACGCCCTGGGCGTAACCCAATACGGCCAGATGACGGCCGGCAGCTACATGTACATTGGTCCGCAGGGCATTGTGCACGGCACCACCATTACCGTTTTAAACGCCTTGCGCAAGGTGGGTAAAAAGCCCAACAGCGGAGCTCTTTTTGTAACTGCAGGCCTGGGCGGGATGAGTGGCGCGCAACCCAAAGCCGGTAATATTGCGGGTTGTATATCGGTCACAGCCGAAGTAAACGTGCTGGCCTCGCGCAAGCGCCATGAGCAAGGTTGGGTAGACGAGCTAATTTCTGATATTGACGATTTAATTGTACGCGTAAAAAGCGCCCAAAATCAGCAGGAAACCGTGTCTATTGCCTATGAGGGTAACGTGGTAGACGTTTGGGAGGCTTTTGCTGAAAATGACATTTACGTAGATCTGGGTAGCGACCAAACTTCTTTGCACAACCCTTGGGCGGGTGGCTATTACCCTACCGGATTAAGCTACCAGGAAAGCAACGAAATGATGGCCAATGACCCGGAGCAGTTTAGGGAAAAGGTGCAGGAAAGCCTGCGCAGGCATGCCGCAGCGGTAAATAAACACACAGCCAAAGGCACTTACTTTTTTGATTACGGCAATGCCTTTTTGCTGGAAGCCAGTCGGGCCGGGGGCGATGTGCAAAACCCTCAGCCCAAAGTGGGCCGGCCTTTTAAATACCCCAGCTACGTGCAGGATATTTTAGGTCCCATGTGTTTCGACTATGGCTTTGGCCCTTTCCGTTGGGTGTGTGCCAGCGGTAAGCCCGAAGACTTGGCCTACACCGATCAATTAGCAGCCGAAGTGCTACGCAAAATGGCGGCTGAGGCCCCTGCAGAAATCACTCAGCAAATGGAAGACAACATCCGTTGGATAGAGGCGGCTGGTGAAAACCAAATGGTGGTAGGCTCGCAAGCGCGCATTTTGTATGCTGATAGCGAAGGCCGTATTAAAATTGCCGCAGCTTTTAATCAGGCTATAGCCGAAGGTAAAATTGGTCCAGTAGTTTTGGGCCGCGACCACCACGATGTAAGTGGCACCGACAGCCCTTACCGGGAAACTTCTAATATTTACGATGGCTCGCAGTTTACCGCTGACATGGCCATACAAAACGTAATTGGCGATAGCTTTAGAGGTGCTACCTGGGTGAGCATCCACAACGGTGGTGGCGTAGGCTGGGGCGAAGTAATAAACGGAGGCTTTGGCATGTTGCTAGACGGCACCGAAGCCGCCAACCGCAGGCTGGAAAGCATGCTACTCTATGACGTAAACAACGGTATAGCTCGCAGAAGCTGGGCCCGCAATGCCCCGGCCCGCTTTGCTATAGAACGCGAGATGGCCCGCACGCCAGGTTTAAAAATTACCCTGGCCGAAGAAGTGGAGGAGGATTTGAGTGGGTTGGTGGATTAGGGTTTTTGGTTTATTGGGTGATTAGGTTATTAGATTTTTCTAGGTCTTGTGCTATTTATAAAGTCCTACCGTCCGCTGTCATCCTGAGTGACCGACCGCAGGGAGGTTGTATCGAAGGATGCAGGCCA
Organism: uncultured Bacteroidota bacterium; assembly: GCA_913057235.1. Classification (GTDB taxonomy): domain Bacteria; phylum Bacteroidota; class Bacteroidia; order Flavobacteriales; family Schleiferiaceae; genus CAJXNI01. The sequence continues at coordinate 122,058 of CAJXNI010000006.1, read as the reverse complement.
ATAAGTGAGAAAGAAAAGCCAAGACACCATTCACCCTGCGATACTAATTTTTTCCGCCAAGCTCCAAAAATTCACTCAGGGTGACATTATGCTGGAAAAGAAAGTTGTGCTTCAAAAAAGCCCAAGCGCCCGCTGTCATCCTGAGTGGCCGACCGCAGGGAGGGTGTATCGAAGGATGACAATGCCTTATAAATACTATATTCAACTCTATGAAAACCTATTACGTCTATATTCTAGAGTGCAGCGATAAAAGCTACTACACAGGGGTAACCAATAATCTAGAAGTAAGAGTAAATCAGCATAATGCCCGTGAAGACACATCCTCTTACGTCTACTCACGGAGACCTGTTAAGCTTGTGTGGTCTACACATTTCAATTCGATTGAAAATGCTATTGCCCTTGAAAAGAAAATCAAAAGTTGGTCCAGAGCAAAAAAAGAAGCCTTGATTGCTGGTAATTTTGAAGCTTTAAAAGCATTGGCGAAAAAGAAATTTATATAGTAGAGTGGTAACTCTTACCTCAATTTAAAGATAGTGGTCAATTCACCCTTCGATACTCCCCGAACATGTTCGGGGCACTCAGGGTGACAGTCCGTTTGAAACAAGTTTTTTTTAAAAGTCTAGCACCTAATGTCATCCTGCCTGCCCGGACCTTTGGACGGGAGTATCGCAAGGTACGAGCGATGTATCGAAGGATGACACGACCTACAATTAAACTTTATCGCTAACCTTTTTCCCTGCTGGCCGTTTTCATCCTTGATGAAACGTCAAGATTTAAACGCTGACCCTACACAGCATCAAGTATGGCTGCTCTACTCAGCGGTGCCTTTTCCCTTCAACTTCGCCATGCACGGCTGGTTTGTGGTCAATCAAAAGGGCACAGTTAACCGCTGGGAATTCGGCCAATTTGGAGGGCCTTGTGGCCCTAAAAAAATTGGGGTGTTCAAAAACCTGTTCCCGCTTACAGCTGGCATGAATAAATACGGTTGGAAACTAGAGCCGCGTAGCCCCAGTAAAGTACTTTTTAAAATAGAAGGTGAAACCGGCTCCATGGCCCACCAACTAGCTATTTTTATAAGCCAAGAATCTACCGCCTACCCTTTTAAAAACACCTACCACTACCTGGGACCCAACTCCCACACTTATTTGCAATGGGTGCTCAATCACTTTGAGGAATTGCAGTACGCCTTGCCATGGCGGGCCGTTGGTAAAAATTACAAAGGACTTCAAGAGCTTACACCAAAAACGCACTAGTGGCTATCAACAATCTCTTATTCTGTTTTTTCCACCAAATTGTAAATAAATAACAGCGCCACACCAAAGGCCACGCCTAAAAGAATAAGAATTGAGTTGTAAACGCCCTCCACCGTAAAACTCAGCCTTATCAATACGGTAGATACAATGTAGCCGCTATTTCTAATAAGTTGGTTATAATTCTGAATGTAGCTAAGAGAAAGCAATAGAATCAATACATCCACACAAATCAAAATCATGAAAAAATCATGGTAAAAAATTTGATTCACATCGGTAAGTTCAGAAATAATGCCAGCCCTAAACTGATTTAGCTCAAAAAGCCAACTGCCAAACTCATAAAAAATCAACACTACTAAAACGGGCACTAAGCTTATGCTAATCCACTTTTTAATATTAATAAAGGCTTGATAATCTTTTGGGCTTTCGCGCGAAGCCGCGTTGTTGCGCTGCTTGCGGAAAAGGTAAATGAGAAAAAACAAGGCCAGGAAAATGGCAATATCTAAAGCTAAAGTGTAGTTTTCTGCACTTTGCAGCCAGTTTTCATCTAAATGCAAATGCGAAATATCTTTGAAAATTCTACGGATGAGAATTAAGGCAATAATCTCATACTGCTTTTGTACAGAACTGGTGAAACTGCGCGGTAACTGGGCTACCAGCAAATACACCTCATAGATTAGAATAAAGGAAAAAGGCGTATAAAGGGCTGAAATAGGGCTTTTTAAAAACTCCTGGCTTTGATCTCCAAAATCCAGCCAATTAAGATGATAGGCCCCTATTAAAGCCAGGTGTACCAAAAAACCCACAATGCTTAGTCCGATGACAAACCGCTCAAAGCGCTCTTGCGTGGTTTCCCCAAAAAACAATCGCAACCCGTATTCCCGCTTCATAACTCTTTTCATTCTAAAACTGCTATTAGGGTAAGCATTTCATTTAGAATTAGTTCGTGTGCCTTATTTTTGAGCATGACTCTAACTAAACCCTTTATTTGGCTGCTCACCTGGGTTTTGCTCACTACAGGCGTTTTTAATTCCCAGGCACAAAATGCTTCCAGCCTAGGCTTTTCAGCCGATTATGGCTTTCTGTTTCTGCACAGCCAGGATGTGGCCCCCATAGGCCAAGGCTACCCCTGGAGTCTGGGAGCCGAATACGGTTATTGGCTCCTAAATGACGGGTACTATGAAAACTGCCGCTGTTACCCAAAGCTTGGTTTAAGCCTTTCCTATCACAACTATGACAATCCCCAGGTTTTGGGCTTTGGCATTCCGCTCTACGGTTTTCTGGAACCCTGGTATCGCCTTAAAGGCCCACTCTTTTTAAACCTACGGGGCGGAGTTGGTTTGGCTTGGGCCAGTGAGCCCTATCATGCTGAAACTAATCCGCTAAACCTCAGCTACAGCCTGCCCGTAAGTGCCTTTGTAATGATGGGCGTGGGCGTGGGCTACGCCCCCAATCTTCGGTGGAAATTTAATTTACAAGCACGCTATAATCACTTGTCTAACGGAGGTTTTAGAGAGCCCAATAAAGGGCTTAATTATCCTACCTTAAACTTTACCACAGAATATGCCCTGCAACCTTTTGATTTGGCCACCACTCAACGTGCCCCTTTTAATCCCGCTGAGTCATTAAAAGACTTTCAATTCACTCTATTTGCGGCCGGTAAGGCAGGCGGGCAAATTGGCGAGGGCGCCAACGAAGAGAATATCACCTACCTGGTGAGCGGTGCTGCAGCGCGTTACTCACACCAAGTGAGCCGCAGCTCTGCCTTAGTGGTGGGTACTTCCTTTATCAATAACCAGGCATACGCCCGGCAAATTGAGAAAAGGGGGCTCAACCGTAATGAGGACCAAGTTACCCTAAGTGCCGGCCATGAATTTTTGTTGGGTAAATTTCGCTTTGCGCAACTGCTGGGCACCTACCTCTACAAAGATTTTCACCCTACCCCAGGATTTTTTCAGCGCTACACGCTTGACTGGCAATTTTTGCCCAACTGGCAATTAGGAACTGGCATAAAAGCCCACGGCCATGTGGGTGAATTTATTGATGTAAGGCTTTCCTATCGGTTTAGCCTGTAAAAAATACCTGCGGCCTTAGCGGGATAATTGCTAAAAACTACTTTTGCACCAAAGACAAAACTCCATGAAAGCTTTTAATACCGTTTTAAACCTAGTACTTCTTGTAGCCGTAATCTTCTTGCTGTACCGCGAATTTAGTCCGGCAGAGCCTAAGAACCGCGCCACGTTAACTGAAGAAAATTTAAAAAACAACGATTTTGATAAGGTGCGCATGGCCTACATCAATTACGATACTTTGGTAGCGCGCTACAGCTATCAGCAAGAGCTAAAAACGCAATTAGAGCTTAAGGCCAAAGAATTGGAAGCAGACTTAGCACAACGCTCTAAAGTTTTCCAGGAAAACGTAAGCTTGCTACAGGAAAAAGCGGCCAGCTTAAGTCCGGAGCGGCTGCAACAAGAACAAGCCGAATTACAGCAAGTGCAGCAGCGCCTAATGATGTACCAACAACAGAAACAGCAGGAGTTAGCGCAAGAAGAACAAAAGCTGGTAGACATGCTGCGAAAAGATATGGATGATGAATTGGAGAAAATCAAGGCTGACTATAATTTGGATTTCATCTTCAGCTTTGACAAAACCAGTGATGTACTGGCTGTAGACTCAACCTATGAAATCACCGACTTGGTTATAAAGCGCCTGAATGATAAGTACAATGAAAGCAAAGGGGATAGCACCCAGACACCGTAAAAGCAACCAACGCTTAGCAGGCAAGGTTACCATTTTGGTAACTTTTTTGTTTCTAGTGGCTTGTGCCGAAGAACCGGGACCCAATGACCCTTCCTCCATTAGAGACAACTACCTGGGCCAGTGGCTAGTAACCGAAAACAGCGGGCGTTTTGCTCCTCAGAGCTATTCTGTAGAAATCATTGCGGGTGCAGCAGATAGTGAAATGGTGATTGAAGGTCTTTACAATCTTCCAGATACACGCGTAAGAGCCACGGTAGATGGTCTTTCTCTGGCCATACCCAACCAAACCACCGGTGGGGTAAACTTTCAAGGCAGCGGCACTTCCAATGCAGATTATGATCAAGTAGCCCTAACTTTTACAGCCGATGATGGCACGGGCGCTGATAATGTAGAGGCGGTAATGGTGCCTTAAAAATTATAGCGCATGCCTATATTTAAGCCATAGTTTATGAGGGTTTCGCGCGGGAAATTCTCCAGATCAATCATTTGGTTGAGCATGTATTTGATGCCACCGCGCACAAAAACACCCCAACTATCGGCAAACCAATAGGTACCCCCTAAGGCCAGCCCAACCGAATAATTTAAGTCCTGCGCATTAGCGGTAAAATCTTCTGTAAAAGAGGTACTACCGTCTAAAGGCATAAAGGTAGCCTCATACTTGTTAATGAAATTCAGCTCTAAGGTGGGCACTACCTCCAAATCAAAAACATCTGAAATGCTGCTATTGAAGTTGATTTTTATAGGCACGGTGTACATACTTACCGCCACTTCATCATCTGCAATTATGGTGTCACCCCCAGTTTGCGCTCCAAAGTAGGAGATATCGTTTAAGGTATAGCCGCCAAAGGCCTGTCCAAAACCAATGCTCAGTTCAAAAGACTCATTGAGTTTGTAAATCAGGTCTAGGTGGTAATTAAACTGAAAGCTGCCCTGCGCCTCGTCTTCAGTAAGGTCAAAGCCTCCGCCCCCCAGGCCAATATTATCATTAATAATGCGTAAATCCGTGTACATGGGGTTGAAATTGGCGGCCAGACCAAACCGGCTGTTGCGTACGTCACTGTCTGTGTAGTACACCATGTCATCATCGGGCTGGGCCCAGCTAAAAACAGGCAGGGCAATAAAGGCAAGCAGGGCTAATTTTTTTTTCATAGTAGAGATTTTAACGCTTCCGCGCGATGTTTTATACAATTACAAAAGTTCTTTGGCTTTAGCCAGGGCTGCGTCTAATCCGTTGGCATCTTTACCACCGGCCATAGCAAAAGCCGGCTGACCTCCTCCTCCACCCTTAATGAGTGGGGCCAGTTCTTTCACCCAATTTCCCGCATGATAGCCTTTTGACTTTTGCAGGGCATCACTTACGGCTACCGCTAATTGGGGCTTTCCATTACTCTGAGTTGCAACCACCGCCACCAAGTTGTTATTATCAGCCTTTAAGGCAAATAACGCATTTTTTACCTGAGCGGGTTCTAAGGAGGTTTTCAAAAACAGGGTCTCTACCCCATCAATCACTTCTATTTTTTGTTGCCAGCTTTTCATCTCTTGCTGGGCCTGTTGGGCTTTGAATGATTCAAGCTGCTTTTTAAGCTGAGCGTTTTCAGATTTCAAGGCGACAATGCCATCCAAAGGGTTTTTGGGATTTTTAAGGAGTTCCTTCACTTCCGCCACCAGGTGGTTTTGAGACTGAAGATGTAAACGGGCCTTCTCACCAGTGTAAGCTTCTACCCTGCGAATGCCCGAGGCCACCGCCCCTTCCGAAGTAAATGTAAAAAGTCCAATTTCTCCCGTGGCCTGCACGTGAATGCCGCCACACAACTCTTTGCTAGTGCCAAACTGAACTACCCGCACGGTATCGCCATACTTCTCGCCAAACAGGGCCATAGCGCCCATCTCTTTAGCTTTCTGCATGGGTAAATTTCTATGTTCTTGTAACGCAAGATTTTCACGGATGCGGGCATTTACAAGGCTTTCAATTTCGGCTAACTCTTCAGCGCTTACGCGCGAAAAATGACTAAAATCAAAGCGCAGATAGTCTGGGTGAACCAAAGAACCTTTTTGCTCAACGTGCTCACCCAGCACTTCGCGCAAAGCTTCATGCAAAAGATGCGTAGCACTGTGATTTAGACTAGTGATTTTTCTGCGTGAGGTGTTTACTTCTGCCTTAAATGTAGCGCCCAAGTTTTCTGGAAGCTGGCTGCAAATGTGAATGATTAAACCGTGTTCCTTCTGAGTGTCCTCTACGGCCAATTTTTGATCGCCATCCCAAATCAAGCCCGTATCGCCTACCTGACCGCCACCCTCAGGGTAAAAGGGGGTAAGGTTAAAGACCAATTGGTAGCGCTCTTTGCCCTTGGCCTTTACTTTACGGTAGCGGGTGATTTTCACCTCGGCCTCAGTGTAATCATAGCCTATAAATTCTTCCCGGTCATCCTTAGACAGTACCGTCCAATCACCGGTTTCTAAGGCAGTAGCAGAGCGGGCACGCTCTTTTTGGCGGTTCATTTCTTTCTGATATTCCGCCTGGCTAAAAGTAAAACCTTGTTCGCGAAGAATTAAACCGGTTAAATCAGGGGGGAACCCAAATGTATCGTACAACTCAAAAACCTGCTGACCGGGAATTTCCCTCCCCTGCGCTTGCTGCGTAAGTTGTTCCAAGCGGTTGAGGCCTTGCTCTAAGGTGCGCAAAAAGCTCTGCTCTTCTTCTAAAATTACCTTTTCCACCAAACTTTGCTGGCTTACCAACTCTGGGAAAAAAGGACCCATTTGGCCAGCCAATACTTTCACCAACTTGTGAATGAAGGCCTCTTCCATTTTTAAGTAGGAGAAACCGTAGCGTATGGCTCTGCGCAAAATTCTACGTATCACATAACCAGCACCATTATTGGAGGGCAGCTGACCATCGGCAATAGCAAAAGCAACGGCCCGCAGGTGGTCAGCAATTACGCGCATGGCAATGTCGGTTTGCTTACCCACACCATATTTAATGGAGGTTTCCTGGGTAATAGCGTTTAAGAGCGGTGTGAAAACATCGGTGTCGTAATTTGAGGATTTACCCTGCAAAGCCATGCACAAACGCTCGAAGCCCATGCCCGTATCTACATGTTGCTGCGGTAATTTTTTCAGACTACCGTTGGCTTGGCGATTGAATTGCATAAAAACCAGGTTCCAGATTTCCACCACCTGAGGATGGTCTTGGTTTACCAGTTCAGCACCCGGCTGTTGCGCCTTTTCGGTTGAAGATCTTAAATCAATATGAATTTCTGAGGCGGGGCCACACGGTCCGGTAGCGCCCATTTCCCAAAAATTGTCTTTTTTATCGCCATTTAAAATGCGCTCCTCAGGCACAAATTGCCTCCAGGCTTGCGCTGCTTCTTCATCACGAGCCAGGTCTTCATCGGGGTCACCCTCAAAAACCGTAACGTACAGGTTTTCCTTATCCAGTTTGTAAACTTCAGTTAGCAATTCCCAGGCCCAGGCAATGGCTTCTTTTTTAAAATAATCGCCAAAGCTCCAGTTGCCCATCATTTCAAAAAGCGTGTGGTGGTAGGTGTCATAGCCTACTTCTTCCAAATCATTGTGCTTACCCGAAACGCGCAGGCATTTTTGGGTATCGGCTACCCGGGGGTGTGGAGCGGGCTTGTATCCTAAGAAGGCATCTTTAAAAGGATTCATGCCTGCGTTGGTGAACATGAGCGTAGGGTCATCTTTAAGCACCAGCGGGGCTGATGGCACCACTTTATGGCCGCGCTTTTCAAAAAAGTCTAAAAAACTCTGGCGAATTTTCTGACTGGTCCAAGTAGTTGAGTTGCTCATAAAACTGTAAACAAATGATTGTTTATTGCTTGTTATACGAGGCGTTGTGGCTTAAAAAAGGAAAGCTGTAATTTAGCAACGCCTGTTTTTAATATTCAGTCGCCAAAATTAAGCATTATGGCCAAGGTCAAATACTATTATGATCCTAAAACTCTTTCTTACCGCAAAATAGAGAAAGGGCCGGCTTACCGTTTACGGCAAACATTAATATACTTGGCTTCGGTGAGCCTGATGGCTTTTTCCCTGTACATAATCGCTGATAATTTTATAGACTCGCCCAAAGAAAAGCGCTTGCGCAGAGAGCTGGAGAACATGAAAATCCAATATGCCATCATGAATGAGCGGATGGATCAACTGGCTACCGTATTGCAAGATTTACAAGACCGAGACGACAATATTTACCGGGTAGTTTTTGAAGCTGAGCCCATTCCTGAATCAGTACGCAAAGCGGGTTTTGGCGGAGCCAACCGCTATAAAAAATTAGAAGGCTTTGAAAATAGCTCGCTCATAAAAGAAACGGCCAAGCATTTAGATCAGCTTACCAAACAGCTGTATGTGCAAAGTAAAAGTTTTGATGATTTGGTGAAAATGGCGGAAGACAAAGAAGAGTTCTTAGCTTCTATACCCGCTATTCAACCGGTAGCTAACAAAGACCTTAAAAGAATGGCTTCGGGCTATGGTTGGCGTATAGACCCCTTTACCAAAGTACGGAAAATGCACCACGGTATGGATTTTTCTGCGCAAATTGGCACCCCTGTGTACGCTACCGGAAACGGAACGGTTAAACGTGCCGATAGCCGCTCCAGTGGTTTTGGCAAGCACATACGCATTGATCATGGCTATGGCTATTTAACCATTTATGCCCACTTGAGCGAATACAATGTTCAGGTAGGGCAAAAAGTGAAACGAGGGGAAATCATAGGTTACGTGGGCAATACAGGTCGCTCTCGTGGCCCACACTTACACTACGAAGTGCATTTAGATCGTGATCGCTTAAATCCGGTAAACTTCTATTACGGGGAGCTTACGCCTGAAGAGTTTAGCACGATTATAGAAATGGCCAGTCAGAGTAACCAATCTTTTGACTAACCCATGAAAGACCTACCCGAAGCTGCACCCGAAAAGCGCTATTACTCCATTGGCGAGGTTGCTCGAATCTTTGAGGTTAAAACATCGCTAATCCGTTTTTGGGAAAAAGAATTTGGTATCCTCAACCCCAAAAAAAATAAGAAGGGCAACCGGCTTTTTACGCCTAAAGACGTGGAAAACTTGCGCTTAATTTATCACTTGGTAAAAGAGCGGGGGTTCACCCTAAAGGGAGCCAAAGCCAAGTTGCGGGAGAATCGTGAAGACACCGCTAAAATTTCAGAAGTAGTAAATCGTTTAAAAACCATCAGGCAGGCTTTGGCCGATATTAGGGAACAACTATAATTTACTTCCCCTCTTTGTTTTTACTATCGGCCCAAATGGTAACCGGGCCATTATTCACCAGGCTTATTTGCATTTCCGCTCCAAATTCACCGGTTTTTACTTTATCGGCCCCCAGGCTTAGCTTTAAACGCTTAACAAACGACTCGTATTTGGGAATAGCTATTTCAGGCTTGGCCGCCCGGTTGTAACTGGGGCGGTTGCCCTTTTTCAAGTTGGCGTGCAAGGTAAACTGACTGACCACTAAAATGGAGCCACCGGTTTCAAGCACCGACTTATTCATCACGCCCTGTGCGTCATCAAACAAACGCATGTTTACAATTTTGCGCTCCAACCATTCTTCGTCAACCGCTTCATCGGCCTCTTCAATGCCTAAGAAAACCAAGAGCCCTTGTTCTATAGCACCCACCATCTCATTAGCTACCTCTACCCGCGCTTGGGCTACTCTTTGAATTAAAGCTCTCATTCTGCGTAAATGTCTTTTCTAAAATGCTCGTCATCTTCGGTGCCCTCCACAAAACTCAAATAGCTTTCATAGCGCAGATAGGCCAGCTCACCGGCCTCCACGGCCGCCTTAATGGCGCAGCCTGGTTCATGCAAATGCAAACAATTATTGAATTTACATTGATCCTTCAAGCGCAAAATCTCCGGGAAATAATCACCCAATTCCTCGGGCGCCATATCTACCAAGCCAAAACCTTTAATTCCCGGGGTATCAATTATTTTCCCACCGGCTTGCAGGTCAAACATTTCGGCAAACGTAGTGGTATGCTGCCCCTGGGCGTGACTTTCTGAAATTGCCTGCGTTTTTAAATTTAAGCCGGGCTCAACTTTGTTAATCAAGGTGCTTTTTCCCACGCCTGAATGCCCGCTCAGCAAGGTGGTTTTACCTATTAAGGTCTGGTGCAAATCTTCTAAACCCTGCTCCTTAGTAGCCGATGTGTGTAACACCTGGTAACCCGCATCCAGGTACATCAGGGTTAAAAACTCTAGATCTTCAAACTGCTGCGGGGTATACAAATCAATTTTATTAAACACCAAAGTTACCGGCACGCTGTAAGCTTCGGCTGTGACCGTAAACCGATCAATAAACCGCTGGTGGGTTTGAGGATAACCTAAGGTGGCAATAAGCATGGCACAGTCTACATTGGCCGCAATTATCTGCGTTTGCTTGGAGAGATTCACGCTCTTGCGGATGATGTAGTTCTGTCGCTCCTCCAAAGCCGTAATAAGGGCTTGACCAGTTTCTTTTTCCAAGGGCGTAATTTTCACCCGGTCTCCCACTGCCACGGGATTGGTACTTTTCACTCCCTTTAAGCGTAGCTTGCCTCGAATGCGGCACTGGAATTCTTGACCCGCAGCCTTAACCGTGTACCAACTGCCGGTAGATTTGGTAACCAAACCGGTGAACGCTTTTTGGGATGTTTCTTTATTCTTTGCCACTAATACTGCGAAAGTACAAAGGCTAACCTGAACAGGCTCCTAAGGTTTTTAACCCTTCTACCTGGGGATGGCCCTCCGCATAATGAATTCAAGGCGCAAGCTACAGCCGCCTGTCTGAAAGGTAGCAAACCACAACACATGTTCTGCCCCCATGGGCCTTGAGCCAAGCTATTCCTTTTTTTAGCAACAGGCCTTTGTTGGCTTTTGGCCGATAGGTAAAACACAGGTCTTATCTTTGTGCCAAATTTGGTATCCTCATGATTTACATTGAACGCAAAGAGCGTTTTAGCGCGGCTCATCAGTTGTATAACCCCAACTGGAGTGAAGAACAAAATGAAGCCGTTTTTGGTAAATGCGCCAATAAAAATTTTCATGGCCATAACTACACGCTTAGCGTAACCGTTAAAGGAGAAATTAACCCTGATACCGGATTTGTGATGAATTTGGTAGACCTTAAGAACATCATAAAAAACGAGGTGATTGAGGCCCTAGACCATGCCAACTTAAATCATGACGTTCCCTTTTTAAAAGGTAAGTTTACCAGCACTGAGGTTTTAGCGCAGGAAATTTGGAAAATACTCCAGCCTAAAATTGCCGAGCATCAGGCCGAGTTGTACAAAATTCGCCTGGACGAAACGCTCAATAACGCGGTAGAATACTTTGGCGATTAGCCCTAATCTTATGAAACCCCACAAACAAAAGCTATGAAAGCATACGTATTTCCCGGACAAGGCGCCCAGTTTACTGGGATGGGCAAAGATCTTTACGAAAACAGCGATTTAGCCAAATCGCTCTTTGAGCAAGCCAATCAGATATTAGGCTTTAGCATTACCGATACGATGTTTGAAGGTAGCGCTGAAGATCTCAAGCAAACTAAGGTTACCCAACCTGCGGTGTTTTTACACTCGGTAATTTTGGCCCAAACCCTCCCTGATTTTAAACCCGATATGGTTGCCGGCCATTCACTGGGAGAGTTATCGGCATTAGTAGCCAATAAAACCCTGGCCTTTGAAGACGGCCTAAAGCTGGTAAGCGAAAGAGCTTTAGCCATGCAAGCAGCCTGCGAAGCAGAGCCCAGCACCATGGCGGCCGTTTTGGGTTTGGAAGACCAAAAAGTAGAAGAAATTTGTGCTGGCATTAAAGGCATTGTAGTAGCCGCAAACTACAACTGCCCGGGGCAATTAGTTATTTCTGGCGCTAAAGAGGCCGTAGCTGAAGCATGCGAAAAAATGAAAGAAGCAGGTGCGCGCAGGGCTTTGCCGCTTCCGGTAGGTGGTGCCTTTCACTCCCCGCTCATGAAACCAGCCGAAGAACGTTTGGCCAAGGCCATTGAAAACACTCCTTTTAGCACGCCCATTTGCCCGGTGTACCAAAATGTGACTACTACGGCCGTAAAAGATCCGGAGCGCATTAAACAAAATTTAATTAAACAGCTTACTTCCCCCGTAAAGTGGACCCAAAGTGTGAAGCAAATGCTGAAAGATGGTGCCACCGAATTTATTGAAGTAGGGCCCGGTAAAGTGTTACAAGGCCTGGTTAAAAAGGTAGATAGAAATGCCGAGGTGCGCAGCGCCTAGGTTTTAGCACTTAAATAAATGTCTGATTTGCAAGCCTCCTGGCGCAGCCCTTCTAATATTGCTCTGGTCAAATACTGGGGCAAGTATGACAACCAATTACCGGCCAATCCCAGCCTAAGCTTCACCTTAAGTGAAAGTTACACGCAAACAACGGTAAGCCTTTCGGCTGATGGTACAAACGAGAGTTTTCCCTTTGATTTGTACCTTGATGGTGAACCCAAGCCTGAGTTTAAAGGTAAAATTCAGACCTTTTTAGAGCGGATCGCTCAAGACCTGAACTGGTTAAAGAGTTACCGCCTAAAAATTGAAACCCACAACAGTTTTCCGCATAGCAGCGGTATTGCCAGTAGTGCCAGTGGTTTAAGTGCCCTGGCCTTGTGTCTATTAAGCTTGCAAGAAAAGGTGACTGGCCAAGCTGTTCCAGACTTTTTCCAAAAAGCCAGCACCTGGGCACGCTTAGGTTCAGGCAGCGCCAGCCGCTCCGTGTACGGGCCGCTGGGTCTTTGGGGCCAATTTGCCGAAGTACCGCAAAGCGCGAATGAGCACGCCATACCCTATGAAGGAGAGGTACACAGCGTTTTCCAAAATTTCTGTGATTATATTTTATTGGTGGAGAAAGGCGAGAAAAGCGTGAGCAGCTCGGCTGGCCACGGACTGATGAATGGACATCCTTACGCTGAACGAAGATTTCTGCAGGCGCATGAAAATCTATCGCGCTTGACGCGACACCTAAAAACGGGAGACCTGGAGAGTTTTGGTCAGCTGGTAGAAAGTGAAGCCCTCACCCTCCACGCCATGATGATGACCTCAAACCCCTACTATCTACTGATGAAACCCAACACCCTGGAAATTATTCAAAGGTTATGGCAATTCAGAGCTGATAGTAAAATACCGGCCTACTTTACACTCGATGCCGGTGCCAACGTACATCTGCTGTTTCCAGGTAATTACGAACAAGCTGTGAAAGAGTGGGTTAAAAGAGAAATTAAAGGATTATTAAAAAGCGGTGACTATATTTGCGACCGCATAGGCCCAGGGCCCGTAAAGCTTTGACATATGAAAGCCAACCCTTTTTACTACGCTAAAATTCTGCTCTTTGGTGAATACGGTATTATTAATGACGCCAAAGGGCTCTCTATTCCCTACAACTATTACCAGGGGGCTTTCAAGCAAACGCAGGCATTAGAGGGCTTTTCTGAAAAATCGAACAAAAGTTTACAGCGCTTTTACCAGCACTTAAATACCCTGCAAGCCAGCGGTGAAGCTAAGGCCGAGCTAGACTTAGCGGCCTTTAAAAAGGATATTGAAGCCGGTTATTATTTTGACAGCAGTATACCGGAAGGCTATGGTGTAGGAAGCAGCGGGGCCCTATGTGCGGCTATTTATGACCGCTACGCTTTACAGCGGATAGACCCCGAAGAAGACATCACTAAAGAAAACATCTTACGCCTCAAAGAAATTTTGGGCCAGATGGAGTCTTTCTTTCATGGAAAAAGTAGCGGCTTAGATCCGCTGATTTGTTATTTGAAACTGCCGGTACTCATTAACTCTAAAAATGAGTTAGGCACCGTAAACCTGCCCGAGTCAGGTGAAGGAAAAGGCGCCATTTTTCTTTTGAATAGCGGCCAGCCAGGTGAAACTGAACCTATGGTAAACATCTTCATGGAGAAAATGAAACATGAAGGTTTCCGTAAGGTGATGAAGGAAAAATTCACCAAATACAATGACGCTTGCATTCAAGCTTTCTTAAAAGGAGACACCGCCCCGCTTTTCAGCAATCTTAAAAAGCTCAGTCAACTGGTGTTTGAGAATTTCACGCCCATGATTCCGCATAACATTAAAGAATTATGGAAAAAAGGCATGGACACTAACGCTTACTACCTCAAACTTTGCGGCTCTGGCGGGGGTGGATTTGTGCTAGGCTTCACACTTGACTATGCAAAGGCTGAAAAAATTCTGAAAGGGCATCAAACAGAATTGATATACCGTTTTTAAAGTGGCCCTCTCCCGCCCTCAGAAAGTTTTGCTCTTTAAAGTATCGGCATTGCTTTCATTGGTGCGCTGGTACAACATCTTCTTTCTGGCCTTAGCGCAGTACCTAGCGGTGGTTTTTATTCTCACCAATCCTGCTGAGTGGTTTCAAACATTAGCAGATTTTAAGTTGCATTTTATTGTTTTTGCCTCTCTTTTTTCGGTGGCCGGAGGTTACATCATTAACAACTTCTACGATTTAGAAAAAGACCTCATCAACCGGCCCAACAAAACGCTTTATGAGAAAATACTGAAGCAAAGTACCGCTTTGCGGCTCTACTTTCTTTTTACCACGGTTGGCGTTTTAATGGCCGGCACAGTTAGTTTTAATGTGTTTCTTTTTTTTGCAGGCTTTAACGTGGCACTTTGGCTGTATTCGCATAAACTCAAGAAAATTACTTTCATAGGGAATCTAATGGCCGCCCTACTTTCCATCACCCCATTCTTTGCCATTTTCTTATACTATAACCTCCAAGACCTGCTAATTCTCACTTACGTAAGCTTCATACTGCTCATCATTTTTATACGAGAAATAGTAAAGGATTTAGAAGCCTTAAAAGGCGATGTGATTGTAGGTTACCCCACGCTGCCCGTACGCTTGGGTGTGCGTAAAACCAAAATTCTAATCATGGCCTTTACCCTAACCGGCATTGCTCCAGCGGCCGCCATTTTTTACAAAACGCACTACAGCGGCATTAGTTACTATCTAACCTTGGGCTTGGCGGGGCTTTGTTTAGGGGCGGGTCTTTTGGCTTTTGCCGATAAAAGGCATCACTTTCAATACCTCAACCACCTTTATCGCTTTATGATTATTGCGGGTATTTTTGGCTTAATCTTGTTTAGTATTACCGCTCCTCCCAACGGGCAATAATGGTGCGGTGGTCAAAAGCCAGCTCCGGTAATTCATCAAGCGCAAACCATTGTATTTCTGCTGCATCAGAAGCTGCTTTTAAGTTAACCTCTTGTTGTAGCGCAAAGCCGTAGGCAAAACTAATTACCCGGCCACGCGGATCACGATCGGGCGCATCAAAAAAGTCAATGAACTCCAAATCTGTGCGCTTGGTTTCCAGGCCGGTTTCTTCTTTGAGCTCCCGCTGGGCCGCGGAAACTACTTCCTCATTTAATTCTACCATGCCCCCGGGTAAAGCCCAAGTGCTGGCCTGTGGCTCATATTTGCGTTTCACCAAAACAATCAGTGGTTTTCCGTTTTCTATTTTTATCTACTACCACATCGGCAGCGGCTAAAATTTTCTTGTTTTCCATACCAATTATACAAGTTTAAACAGGCTACGTTCACAGAAGATTTACACCATAGCCCATCGGCTTAAAGCCCATCTTTTACGCACCTGCAAATCCAAAGGCGCTTAGTACCTTTGCCATTCAAGTGAAAAGCATGAAAGAACAGAAGGATTATTTAAAGGCTCATAAGGATCGCTTTTTAGAGGAACTCTTTGATTTACTGCGTGTGCCCAGTATTTCTGCCGACAGCGCCTACCGGGACGATACCATGAAGGCAGCCGAAGTGGTAAAAGAAAGTTTGAAAAAGGCGGGAGCCGATAAAGCCGAAATATGCCCAACACCAGGCTATCCTATTGTGTATGCTGAAAAAATTATAGACCCGAGCCTGCCTACGGTTTTGGTTTATGGCCATTACGATGTGCAGCCCCCTGACCCTATGAATCTATGGGACAGCCAGCCTTTTGAACCCGTGATTCGCAATACCGAGCGTCACCCGGAAGGGGCCATTTTTGCCCGGGGCGCCTGTGACGACAAAGGCCAGATGTTTATGCACGTGAAAGCGCTTGAGCTCATGACCCAAACCAATAGTTTGGCCTGCAACGTTAAGTTTATGATTGAGGGCGAAGAAGAGGTAGGCTCTGCCAACCTGGGTTGGTTTGTAGAACGCAATCGCGATAAACTCAAAAATGACGTAATCCTTATTTCGGATACAGGCATGCTGGATAATGATGTACCCAGCATTACCACAGGCTTGCGCGGATTGAGTTATGTAGAGGTGAAAGTAAGCGGCCCCAACCGCGATTTGCACTCAGGGTTGTATGGCGGTGGTGTGGCCAACCCCAATAATATTTTGGCGCAGATGATTGCCAGCCTTACCGATGAAAATAATCACATAACCATACCAGGCTTTTACGATGACGTGGAGGAACTGAGCGATGAAGAGCGTAAAGAATTGGCCAAAGCGCCATTTGATGCAGAGCGCTACAAAAAAGCGCTTGATTTAAGTGATGTGCACGGTGAAGCCGGTTATTCCACCCCCGAGCGCACCTCCATCAGGCCCACCTTAGATGTAAACGGTATTTGGGGTGGCTACACGGGAGAAGGGGCTAAAACCGTGATTCCCGCTTATGCGCAAGCCAAAATTTCTATGCGATTGGTGCCCAATCAAGATCCTGATAAAATAACCGAACTCTTTAAAAAGCACTTTGAAAGTATTGCACCAAGCTCTGTAAAGGTAGAGGTAACACCGCATCACGGGGGTGAGCCTTACGTGAGTCCTATTGATAGCAAAGGCTACCAGGCGGCCAGTTTGGCCATGGAAGAGAGCTTTGGCAAAAAACCGGTACCTGTGCGCAGTGGGGGTAGCATACCTATTGTGGCGCTTTTTGAGCGCGAATTAGAAAGTAAGTCAATCCTTATGGGTTTTGGATTAGATACCGATGCCATTCACTCGCCTAATGAGCATTATGGTGTTTTCAATTTTTTTAAAGGCATTGAAACCATTCCGCTTTTTTACAAGCATTTTAAAGAACTTAATGACTAGGTAGGCACTCTCTGAAAAGTGTGAAGCGCTGCAATATTTGCGGACACTGGGCTAGCCTTCTGGAATCCGGGCTTTAGGGATTACTTCTTCCGAAGGTTGCTGCGAATTAACACCACTATGGCTATGGCAAAAAGCGCCAGAGCGGTGTAGTTGCCTCCGTAGAAAATAATCAGGGCCACTATTGCCGATGCCGTAAATGCCCCGGCTGCGGTTAGAAACCATCCGCCAATAACGTTAACTACGCCAGCCACACGGTAGGGCGCGCTGCCCGCACCCCAGGCTTTATCGGCCAGAGAGGCACCCATGGCGACCATAAAAGATACATAGGTAGTAGAAAGCGGTAATTTGAGCGAAGAGGCAAAAGCAATTAAAATACTGGCAATAACCAAGTTTACCGAGGCGCGCAGCAAATCAAAGGCTGGTTTATTTTCATCGGTAACCTCTTCAAAAGCAAAGCGTCTGTCAATGGCCGCCAAGGTTTTATTGGGCATAGCCGCGGTAAAGAAATCCTTAAACCCTAATGCAGCGGTAATGATGCCTTTTGAAACCAGGTTGGGTTTAAAACGCTCATCAACTTTTCCTTGTGAGCCCAGCTGTACACTGGTACTAGTTACCCTTTGGGCTTTAGCTGATAACCAGAGCGTAACCACCATAATGGCTCCGGCCAAGTACAAAAGTAATCGTGGCGTTTGTACCGACTCGGCCAGTGAACTCATCATAAAAGCATCTGCCAAAAGGCCGCTATCCTGCCAAAGAAAATAGGATTGATAGCCGGTAATGGGTACGCCAATAAAGTTGACTAAATCGTTTCCAGCAAAAGCCATGGCCAGTGAAAAAGTCCCGGCCAGCACAACAATCTTCAAGGGGTTAACACCAGCCATGCGCTGCAGGAGCCAAAGTATGGCAAAGCTTCCGGCAAAAGATAAGCCCACAATGCTTAAAGTGTTTTCTTTGATAAAACGGTTCACGCCAGCCCCAAAATCAGCTCCCTTAATACCCTTGATGAGCAAAAAGTAGGTGATAATGGTCATGCAAATAGCGGCAAAAAAAGCACCAAATCTTTTAGTGCCTTTACGAAGATTAAAAGTAAACCACAGTCGGCTTAACCACTGAGTAAGCGCACCTACCGAAAAAGCCACACCAATGGACAAGAAAATGCCAGCAATAATTTGAGAGGCTTTACTGGTGTTTATGAGTTCTAAAATGGAATGGTCTTTTGTGGCATCAGCATGAGTCATAAGCAGCCCCACCATTACAGCCGCTCCTAGAAGTTCAAAAACTATAGAAACCGTGGTACTGGTAGGTAAACCCAGGGAATTGAATCCGTCTAAGAGTAAAATATCGGTAATCATTACGGCCATAAAAATGACAATCACATCGGCAAAGGAGAAAAAAGAGGGATTGAAAATACCCTTGCGGGCCACCTCCATCATACCGCTGCTAAAAGCCGCTCCGGCAAAAACACCGGCAGCCGCAATGATTAAAATCACCTTACGGGAAGCTACTTTAGAACCAATGGCCGAGGTTAAGAAATTTACTGCGTCATTACTAACTCCTACTACTAAATCGCCAATTGCTAAGATGAGTAAGGCGATTACGAGGAATAAATAGCTATCCATTCAGGTTCTCTTTGTTTCTTTGAAACTTAAGCTGCAAAAGTTTAATTCTAATGTTACCCCCATGTTAAAAGGAGGGCAATGTGCCATTACGAATGTGAGTTTAGCCACTGTGCATATTCTGGCTCTGCTCTTTTTTTGCCTTGGGTGCAAAAATGCTACTAAAATGAGTATCCACAAAAACAATTTAGCCTCAGAAAAAAGTCCGTATTTGTTGCAACATGCCAATAACCCGGTACACTGGCAAGCCTGGAATGAGACTGTACTTGAAGTGGCTGAGGCCCAGCAAAAGCTGCTCATTATAAGCATTGGTTACAGCAGCTGCCATTGGTGCCACGTGATGGAGCATGAAAGTTTTGAAGACTCCAATGTAGCAGAAGTGATGAACTCCAATTATATTTCTATAAAAGTTGACCGGGAAGAGCGACCCGACATTGATGCGGTGTACATGACGGCTGCCCAGTTAATGACGGGCCGGGGTGGATGGCCTTTGAACGTGATTGCCTTACCGGATGGGCGCCCGGTTTGGGCCGGCACTTATGTACCCAAAGCACAGTGGATACAGGTTTTAGAACAGCTACAAAAGCTGTACAAGGAAGAGCCTGAGAAATTTGAAGAATATGCCACTAAACTCACCCAAGGCATAAAGCAAAGTCAGGTATTGCCATTGGCCGAAGGGGAACCCGCATTTGAGCGAAAGCAACTTGATGCACTTTTTAAAGAGTGGTACGCCCAGCTAGATTTAGAACAGGGTGGTGCTAACCGTGCACCAAAATTCCCTATGCCCGGAGCTCTGGCTTATTTGCTGCGCTACGGGGTAGTAAACAATGAGAGTCGTGCGGTGAAACACGTGGAGAACACTCTGGAAAAAATGGCCTTTGGAGGGATTTATGATCAGGCGGGGGGCGGCTTTGCCCGTTACAGTACCGACAGTTTTTGGAAGGTGCCACACTTTGAAAAAATGCTTTACGACAATGCCCAGTTGGTCAGTCTCTACAGCACCGCCTACCGGCACAATCCGCTTCCTTTGTACCAGCAAGTGGTGCAAGAAACCCTGCAGTTTTTACAGCGTGAAATGCAGCACTCAGCAGGCCCGTACTACTCGGCTTTAGATGCAGATTCAGAAGGAGAAGAAGGTAAGTTTTATGTTTGGACAGAGGAAGAATTGCAAGAATTAATACCGCCTGAAGACTGGAAGCAGTTTAAAAAATACTATCAAATTGGCACCAAGAGTTTATGGGAGGGTAAGCACATTTTAACTCGCGGCACCACTAATTTAGCGTATGCTCAAGAGTGGGGCCTTTCGGCTGATGAACTGGAAGCCAAAGTAAACCATTGGAAAGAACTGCTGCTGGAGGCTCGTGCGCAACGTATCCGGCCAGGTTTAGATACTAAAGCTCTAACCAGCTGGAATGCGCTGTTGTTGGAGGCCTATGTGGAGGCCTATAAGTCTTTTCAAGATCCCACATTTTTAGAACAAGCAAAAAAACTAGCGCAATGGATTGCATCGGCTCAAAGCCAAAAAGACGGTGGCCTTTGGCATTGCTGGAAGGATGGTGAAGCCTACCAAACCGGTTTATTGGAAGACTACGCTTTTGCCTCGCAAGCATTTTTAGCCCTTTTTGAAGTTACCGGCCAAGAAGAGTATTTGCGGCAAGCGGAAGCGTATGTAAACTACGCCCAGGAAAATTTCATGGATGCCGCCAGCCAACTATTCTTTACCCAAAGTAAAAGTAGCACTCCACTTATAGCACAGAGCCAGGAAATAGCTGATAACGTGATACCCAGCGCCAATGCGGTAATGGCCCTAAACCTTTTTAAGCTTGGGCACTACACCGGCAAAAGAGCTTATAAAACGCAAAGCGAACATATGCTACATCCGGTGAAAGACCGCTTTTTAGAGCACGGTGAAAGCTATTACCAGTGGGGCCGTTTGTATCTGCACTTAACCGCTCCTTTTTATGAGGTGGCTGTTTCTGGACCCCAGGCTTTCGAAAAATTAGAGCAATTGCATAAGGCGTACTTACCGCAGACCGTGAGTGTGGCCAGCATAAGAGAGAGCGCGTTACCACTTTTGCAAAACCGGTATAACAAAGAGAATACCCTAATTTTTGTGTGCCAAGAGGGCGCCTGCCAACTGCCGGTGCAAGATGTGGAAAAAGCTCTTAGCCAAATTACCTACTAATTTGCTTACAAGTTTTGCAACTTTTTCTGGGGCTGACCAGGCTTTTTTGGAAACAATTGCTGACGCGTGAAAACCCGCTCACCCTTATTTTTAATGGTGACCTGGAGCGTGTCTGAACTTCTAAACTCACGCACTACCTGGCAGTAAACGTCATGGTTGGCTTTTTCTAAACTCAAATCATTCACTTTGACAATGGTATCTCCTAACTCAGGCTGGGGCTCTGGGCCTGGTCCTAAGAGTGAAGGAGACACCACTCCCACCGTAATTACCGAATCTTGTAAAAAAGGGGATATCCCAAAACGGGTTACTTTATGAGCCTGAAAAGGACGTAGCCTTTCTAAGTATATTTTTTGACTTTCCCAGTTGAGTATAGTTCTGTAATGTTTGAGATAGCCCATGCCTAAAAGCATTTTAGAACCTGGATGGTCTATTTCTAAAGGCAAATCTGGCAAACTATCATGGCCAAACCCAAAGCGAAATTGCCTTTGATAGGTACTGTCTAGCCTACTGCCAAATAAACCACCCGAATGGTAACCTACGGAAAAAACGGAAAGCGAATCGTCATAGCCTTCCTCTACTTTTTTAGAGGGGATACTAAGCACCCCCGCAGAGCCTGTGTCAAAGGTAACGTAGGGCAGAGTTGTGCCATTTAAGCGCACATTCACAACGGGCGTGCGCGTAGATTTAATACGAAAAGGCACCACGCTGGAAAGACCGTCTAAACTTATGCGCTCAAAATCATTGGTAAAGCGTAGGGTTGAATCTCTGGGGTTGATTTCCCAAAAACCCAATTTCATGAAATTGGCACCAATAATACCATCCAGGTTAAGGCAGTAGATTCCAGGGGTGCTTTTTAAGTCAGCTTCAATAGCAACCACATTTTGGGCCTCCAAACCAGCCAGTTTAAAAGGGGGCATTTTCACGTAATCCAGGCGTTTTATTTTACCCTGTGAATCGCCTACCTGCTTTTGGGTGATGGTTTTCATGGCAAATTTTTCACGTAAGGCTTTATCCACTACCATAGGCGACCCCGTATCAAACAAAAAGCGGTAATCTTTGCCTTCTATTTGTAAGGTTACAATCATTAAATTACCTTGAATGTGAACGGGAATGGTGAGGTCAAAAACATCCTTCTGCTTTAGCTTGCCTTTGCTAAAGAGGTATTTAGAACTCTTACAGCCAAGTAAAAAAACTGCTATGAGGGCCATGGATACTATTCTTTTCACCGTATAAAATGCTTGAATTCAGCCCCTGAAAATAGTCTTTTACCATGAAGCCTTTGGTAACTTTCCTAATGCCGGTGAAAAATGCCGCTCCTTTTTTAGCCCAAACCCTGGCCTCCTTAAAAGCGCAAAGCTACACCAACTGGGAACTGATAGCCATTGACGATCACAGCCAAGATTCATCCCAAACCATTTTGGATAATGCTTCCCAAAAAGACCCCCGAGTAAAGGTTTTCAAAAATAAGGGTGCCGGTATTATTCCTGCACTTGAGCAGGCCCGGCAAGCCGCCCAGGGCACTTACCTGGGGCGGCTAGATGCCGATGATCTTTTTCCCCCGCAACGCCTCAAAATTATGGTATCGGCTTTAAGCCGAAGCAAAAAGCGCACGGTGGTTACCGGCCAGGTGCGTTATTTTGGTGAGCCCGAAATAAGCCCCGGTTACCGCAAGTATGAAAAGTGGCTCAACGCCAATTTGACCGATGCAAATCCCTGGAAACAGGTGTACCGTGAGTGTGTGGTGGCCTCCCCCAACTGGCTAATGCGCAGCCGTGAATTAGAGGAAATGGGAGGCTTTAAAGACTTGCAGTATCCTGAAGACTACGATCTGGTTTTTAAATGGTATGCAGCCGGCTATGCGCTGCACAGCCTGCCTGAGGTGACCTTGTTATGGCGGGAGCACCCTTTGCGCACATCGCGCCAGAGCGAACACTATCAGCAGAAAGCTTTTTTCACCCTTAAGCTACAGCGCTTTTTAGAAATAGAGTCCCCAACCCATAATTTAGTGCTGTGGGGAGAGGGCGCTAAAGCCCGCTTGAGTGCTAAGTTTTTTAAGGATAAAGGACAGCCTTTTCACTGGCTAAGTTTAAGCCCTAAAAAAGCCACTCCCCAGCGGCAAGCCCTAGAACATTATTCCATATTGGAGACCTACCCCAAACCCAAAGTTTTGGTGGCGGTGTACCCACCCAAAGCGCATCGGCTAAAAATGGAAAACTATTTTAGAAACTTAGGCCTGGTGGAAGGCCAGGATTGGTGGTATCTGTAACCTAAAAGAAAGGATTCTTGGGTTTAAGCGCTATAAAATCTTTGAGGTAAAAAGGCTCAAAGTAAGCTACATCTTCGGTTTGGCCCTGAGCTAGCTTTTGAGAAGCTACCAAAGCCAGATCCCAGGCATTGAGCCGTATTCCTGAATGCACCTTAACCAAAGAATCCTGAGCAAACCAGTCTGTAAATTTATCGGCCCCATCACCAAAAAGGTGAACACGCTGGTAGCGTTCTGCGTAAGATTCAAAAGAATCTTGCGCTACCACTGATGCCTTTATTTCCTCCACCAAACCCTTATGATTGTAAACGGCCTGGTATACCTCATTTCTACGGGCATCAATCATTGGAATAAAGAGTTGCGCAGAAGCAGGCAATTTTGCTTCATAGAGTGCCTGTTGCATGAGTATCTCTGGTCCGTTAGCACTTACGAGTGGAATTTTTAAAGCATAACAAAGACCTTTAGCGGCCGATACGCCAATACGCAAACCCGTGTAAGAACCAGGGCCCTTACCCACCGCCACCGCGGTTAGCTCTGCCGGCTTTACAGCCGCTTGATCTAAAACTTCTCTAATAAAAATGTGCAACTTTTCAGAATGCACGTACTGGTCGCTCTCTAAGTGTTGTTGCGCCAATACTTTTCCCTGGGCATGCAAGGCCACTGAACAAGCTTTGGTAGAGGTCTCAAGCGCTAAAAGCATGGGCTAATCTTCATCTTTTAGGGCAGACTCCCCATCGGCCTCTTTAACTTTCATGCCCTTTTTAAGAGTCTTACTCACCAAACTGTAAGGCCCGGTTATGGCCGTTTCCCCTTGGGTTAAACCCGATTTAATCTCAATGTTTTCATCGTCTTGAATGCCAGTGGTCACCACCTTGGGTAAGGCTTCTCCGTTCTCCATTACAAAAACTACCTCAAAAACTTCGTCTTTTTCAGATTTTGACTCTGCCCTATCTTTATAAGCGCGGTAGTTGGCACTGGTATCCGTTCGGGTGGTTACGGCCTGTATGGGTACTACTAAAATGTCATTCTTACGGTTCGTAATTATTTCTACTGAGGCGGTCATGCCCGGCCTAAATGGCGTTTCGGTACTGTCTTTCATGAGCTTGCGGTACGATTCTTTTAAAACACGCACCTTCACCTCAAAATTGGTTACCTGATCAATGCTAGTACCCTCCAAACGGGCGGAATTGGCAATTTCGGTGACCACTCCTTTAAATTCCTCGCCTAAATAAGCATCTACTTCAATTAGGGCGGTGTCTCCCTTATTAACCCGAATAATGTCGTTTTCATTCACCTCTACCAATACTTCCATGCTTTGCAGGTTGGCCACCCGCAAAATTTCGGTACCCGCCATTTGTGCGGTTCCCACTACGCGTTCGCCCACTTCGGCATTAAGCCTACTAATGGTTCCATTTTGAGGAGCGTAAATGGTGGTACGGTCTAAATTATCACGGGCTTCTTTGAGGGTGGCTCTGGCACTTTGCAATTGAAATTTTGCACTTTCTACGCTCAACCGGGCTACTTCAAATGCACGCTTGGCGGCATCAAACTCAGCGTCACTAATTACTTTCTTTTTTTGCAACTCTTGATTACGCTCATAATTTTTACGGGCCTCTACCAACTGGGCTTCTGCCGATGCCAAACCCGCCTTGGCCGTATTTAGGGCAGCTTGAGAGCGATTTACCGCAGCCTGAAAAAGATCAGGATTGATTTTCACCAACAGGTCGCCTTTTTGCACGCGAGCCCCTTCTTTAATGGGTAGCTCAATAATCTCCCCTGAGACCTCTGCACTAATATTCACCTCAACCTCAGGCTGTATTTTACCGCTGGCTATTACGGTCTCCACAATTGATGCTTTGCCTACCTGGGTTAGTTCTACGGGCTCAACATTATCAGAGCCCCACCATCCTTGCTTCTTACCCACCACCAGCACTACTAACAGAGCTACAACCGCAGCTATTAGTATTATTTTTCCCGTTTTACTCATACTTATTTTATTTGGTTTGTGAGATAAAATTCCAGCACCTTTATTCTAAAGATATAATCGTATTTGGCCTGTATCATTTGTGACTTCGCACTGATGAGGTTGTTTTTAGCTTGCTCAAAATCTACCTGATTAAGCGCGCCTACCTGAAAGCGGGCCTGGGCATAATCCAGAGCTTTCTGACTAGAAGTAGTTGATTTTTGCGCAGCCAAATAGGTGTTGTAGGAAGCCTTAGCATCGGCATGGGCCTGATAAATGGTTTGCCTTAAACTGTTTTTCTCTTGTTGTAAATCTAATTGTGCAATCTCTTGCTGAAGCTTGGCATTTTGCACAGAGTTTTTAACCGCCATTCTATTAAAGATGGGCACCGTTAAATTCACACCCACAAACTCATTCAGGTTATCAGTTACCTGATTGTTAAAAGGCTTTATCCCATCTACTTGTGGAAATTGCTGGGGCCTTAGCGTGTTTACCAAATTTCCGGTGCCTTGCACAACGCCTATGGGAACCACTTGCTCTTCTACACCTACCACATTAGGAATTTGATCGGAATAGTTGCTACCCACCTGCGCCACCAAAGAGAGTGTGGGCAAATAACCTGACTGATTTACGGCCACGGCCTTTTTACTGCTTTTCACCCGGATTTCAGCACCTTTTATACCCGGCTGGTTTTCTATGGCAGTGGCATAAATGGATTGGGCATCACGGGTAAGTAAAGCGGGCTGAGGCACTGCAATATCCAGCTCTGAAATATCAAATTCATCAGGGTTGGGAAGTTGCAGCAAATTTGCCAGCTGAATTTTACTAAGCAGCACATTGTTTTGAGCAGAAATAAGGTTCTGCTGGTCCCTGGCTTCTTGTGCTTCCAGCTGCAAAAGATCTCCTTCGGGCGAAACACCTGTTTCTACCCGGTCATTCATCCGGTCTACCTGTAGCTGAGTTATGCGTAGCTGCTCTTGGGCCACTGTAGCAATCTCCTTATTGAGCAGTATTTGCAAATAATTGTTGGCTACGTTAATACGAATGTCGTTGGCCAGATCTTCATACTCATAAACCGAGGCTAAATAGTTTAGATTAGACTGGCTTATGCTGTTGTACTTGCGACCACCATTGTATACCACCCAACTGGTGCGCACCTGTAAATTGGCAGTTTGGCGCGTCTCCTGACTGATTTGGTTGGTAACCGGGTCAATATTCAAACCAAAATTCCAACTGTAGTTAGTACTCAGCGAGAGATCTGGTGCGTAGTCCCAGCGGGCTGTTTGTAGATTATTACGATTGATATTGGATTGCACCTTAGACTGCGCAATCTGAATGTTATTTTCTACAGCGTGATCAATACAAGCGGTTAAGGTCCATGAAGTATTTTGCTGAGACCATAGAGCCATTGGACCTGCGCAGAGTAGTACCCAGGCCCATTTTTTAATTTCCATAATGAATTGGGTTAGAGCGCTCAAAGTAGCTCTGCAAATATAGAAGTATGTGGGAATAAGTAGCTACTAAGCCTTTTTAGCTTTTTTATGCTTGTACATGGCCAAGCCTACCGCCCCCATTAATAGATATGGGAAAAACATCAGATATACAATGCCGGAGTTGAGGCCATCTGCTATGCTGCTGCCACTCTGCTGGCTAGTTTCGGCTATAGCCTTGCACATGGCACATTGGGAAGATGCATCTAAGCTAAAAAGCACCATTAGGCTGAATAGTAAAAAAATTTTAAGGCCTTTCATAGAGCAAAATTAATAATACGGTTGCATGAAAAAATAGACGAGCACACCGGTAACGGCCACATAAAGCCAAATAGGGAAAGTATAGCGCACAATCTTTTTGTGCTTGGCATACTCTTGTGTGGTACCTCTGTAAATAGCAAACATGGCCAAAGGCAATACTGGCACGCTCAACGCAATGTGGCTTATTAAAATAAAAAAGTACAAACTGCGTAAAAATCCTTCTCCTCCGTAGGGGATGGGATCAGCGTTGATCTTACTTATTACATAACTCACTAAAAATACCGCTGAAAGCGAAAAAGCACTAACCATAACAGTGCGATGTGCGGTAACATTTTTTTTGGTAATAAAGTACAGCCCTAAAATTAGCAATAACGCGGTTGTTCCATTAATGATGGCATGGAAAGCGGGCAGGGTACCCCTATTTATGCCCAAGTCATAACTTAAGGCATCATCAAACAAAATGAGTGCTGCTACCGCCAGCGGAATTAAAATAGATAGCGCCACTATAATAGGAACTATTACTTTGTCTCTTTTATTTTTAGGGGCGGGCTTTAGGGTATGTAAATCCGTCATTTTCGCTCTTCTTTTGAAGCCCGGTATTCATCCATAGACTTCTTCTTTTCATACTCGGCTATTAAAACCTTGATATCATCTTTTAGTTTATTGATTTCGGTAAGACTGGTACCATTGTAGACACCTTTAAGGTTGCCTTGTTCATCTAAACGACTGCGTATGCGTCCTTCCCAATCTACTAAAACCAAATACTCAGAATGCAGAAAGCCACCGGGGGCCGTTTCATCTTCCTGAGCGTTTACCAGATAGCCCGCAGCTGTCTGGTAAATTTTCTCCTTATCACCCGTTAGAAAGTACCAAAGTCCTGGGATAGCTTCCATTTTTTGGGCATACTTTCTAAGAACTTTCGGTGTATCATATTCCGGATCTACCGAAAAGGAAACCACCTTAAAATAATCATATCCTTTGAAGCGATTCTGCACCTGCTTTACATGGTAATTCATGGCCGGACAAATGGTAGGGCAACTGGTGAAGAAAAAGTTGGCCACATAGATTTTACCCTTTAAATCGGTCTGGCTTAGGCTAGTATCATATTGGGTGGTAAAGGTAAATTCGGGTACTGTATACGGAATCGTATCCTTTACCATCTCCCCATCTTCAGTTAGCATCTTTTGAATTTGGGGAGGTCCCACATACTCCAGGGTTTTGAAAAAATTTTCTTTGCTGTTGTAAACCCAAATAAAATAAACTAAAAAAGGTAGTACCAATATCGCCATTAGCACCACCTTTTTTGATAAGCTTTTGTTTGCCATTACTGCGCCATCAGAACGTTCATATATCCACCTTCAGTTAGCAAAATAAATGCCAAATAGGGTATCAGTATTAGTACGGGAAGGGCAATAGTCCAGATTAAGTTACTGCGCTCAAACTTAAGGTGCATGAACTCCGCCACAATGTAAAATGCTTTTAAAAGTGTAAGCACAATGAATATGATGTTAAGCACACTGGTGCCCAAGAACTTACCCATTAGAATTTCGGGTTTAATAATCCCTAGGGCTACCTCAACGGTAGTTACAATTAGTAGAATCCAAAAAACTTTCCAAATCCAACCCGTTCCTTCAGGGCTCTCATGATGTTCGCTCGGTAAATTATGATTAGCCATTTTGTATATTTTCTGTGATTAAACCAAATAGAAGAAGGTAAATACGAACACCCATACCAGGTCTACAAAGTGCCAGTACAAGCCCACTTTTTCTACCATTTCATAGTGTCCTCTACGCTCATAGGTACCCATTAGCACATTAATGAAAATGATAATGTTCAATACCACACCAGAGAAAACGTGGGTACCGTGAAAGCCAGTTACAAAGTAGAAGAAGTCGGCAAAAAGAACGTTGCCGTACTCATTGGCCCTTAAACTGGCGCCCTGAATTACTTCGGCTGACGCCAATACATTTTCGGCTTCTTTACGGGAAAGAATTTTTACACCGTCCTTGTCTCCTTTACCAGGTAGCCTTAAAGTGGCACTGCCGTTGGCGGCAAAGGCATTACGCAATTGCTCAGTGGTGAATTCTGAATGATCGCCATGAGGCTTCTTCTCTCCAGTAACCAATTCAAAAACGCTTAAAATTTTGCCTTCGCTACCTGCTTCAGTGAGGTAATATACCGTGTTATCCTGGGCAATAACTGCGCCCTTATCGCCATGGATGAAGTGATACCACTCCCAGGCTTGTGAACCCAAGAAGGTGAAACCTCCAACAATGGTAAGCCCCAACCAAAGCACTACGCCTTTTTTATCGTTGTGGTGGCCTGCATTTACAGCCATTACCATGGTTACGGAACTCACAATGAGAATGAAGGTCATCAACGCAACGAATAAGAGCGGGTGCTCACCATGCAGAAACGGAAAGTGCGTAAACACGTTTTCGGCAATGGGCCATGTTTCTTCATATTTGAAGCGATACAGCCCCATGGCCGTTAAGAATCCTGAAAAAGTAAGGGCATCTGATAAGAGGAAAAACCACATCATTAGCTTACCATAGCTGGCGCCAAAGGGTTGGCGCCCACCACCCCACAAGGTGGATGTATTTTGCTCTATAACAGCTCCGTTAGCCATGCTTAAAATTTTTGCAAGTTTAGCGAATAAATGATAAAAACAGGAATAAATATAACCACAGGCCATCTAAAAAGTGCCAGTAAATGCCGCTTACCGCCATGCCCTGATATTGGTTGGACGAATATTTCTTTTGAGTGGCCTTAACCCATGTGTAGGCTAATACAGCAAGACCCGAGATTACATGGAGCCAATGCAGCGCAGTAATTACATACACCCAGCTAATAGCCGTGTTGCTGTTGGGGCCGGTGAAAAATAAGCCCCGGTTTAAGAGATCTTGCCAGCCTAATAATTGTAAAACCACAAAGCCCAAGCCCAATAAAAAGGTAAAGCCCAACATATTAGTGCCCAGCTGTATTTGGTTCTTCTTCACCCTATTTATGGCAAAAACCATAGTAAGGCTGCTAATTACTATTAAGCCTGTAGCGTAAGTGAACTGCTCTGGCAATGGAAATTGCAGCCAATTGTTATCGGCCAGCAAGGCTGAGCGGCTCACCACGTAGCCACTGGTAAGCCCTGCAAAGGTCATCACTATGCTGGCCAGGCCAATCCACAAAAGTGGTTTCTGTACTTTCTTTCTTTGTGCTGCGGTTAACTCTGCCACCTATCCTATAAATTTATCAACTACATAAATCAACTGCACTACTGGCAAATACACCACGCTGTAAAGCATAAGCTTACGTGCATCAGGCACCTTAAAGCTTACGGCCAGTTTAAAGGCGAAGTATAAAAAGATCAACCCTAAAATGGTAATTAACGCCATGGCTGTGGCCGATAGCGTTAAAGTACCGGTTATGCCAAAGTAGGGTAAAATGGAAACGGGCACTAAGAAAAGGGTGTAAATGAGTATTTGCGCAATGCTTTTAGAGTCTCGCTTACCCGAAGGGAGTAAAGAATAGCCCGCTTTTTTGTAATCGTCATCTGCTATCCAGGCAATGGCCCAAAAGTGCGAAAATTGCCATAAAAACTGAATAGCAAATAAAGTACCGGGTTCAATATCAAAATCATTGGTAGCGGCTACCCAACCCAACAAAGCCGGAATAGCTCCCGGCAAGGCGCCCACAAAAACCGCTATAGACCCTTTGGCCTTTAATGGAGTATAAATTAATACGTAAACAAATAAGGCAAAAGCTCCAAAAATTACCGTAAGCGGATTAATTAAAAATAAGAGGAATAATCCTAAAAGGGCCATCACCGTAGAGGCTACTAATGCTTCCATTACGCTCAAGCGTCCCTCAGGCAATGGACGAGATGCGGTGCGATTCATTAAGGCATCTCTATCTTTCTCTATGATTTGATTGAAACCATTGGCGGCACCAACCACCAGATATCCGCCTACCGCAAGCATTAGAATCACCAAGCCGGAAATTTCCTGAGCGCCTAAAAAATAGCCTGCCAAAGCCGAATAGACTACGCTTAGATTTAAGCGTGCCTTGGTGAGTTCAGCCACTGCCTTGAGTTTCTGAACCAAGCTTAAAGCGTTAATATGAACCTCTTTTGAATGACTCAATTTTCCTTAAGAATTTGGGTGCAAAAGTACTACGGCTGCCACAGTTAGCCAAAGTAGAATGATTCTAACTTAGGCTTTTTGCTTAACAATAAACCACGGATTTAAAAGGTTGTCTTTGTTATACTGCAAAGGCTTTTCCAGGTCTTCCGCCTGATAGATTTCTAAACCCGCCTCTTTAGCGATGGCATGCCCGGCCGCTGTATCCCATTCCATAGTGGGAGCAAAACGCGGATACACATCAGCACTGCCCTCAGCTACCATGCATATTTTAAGACTACTGCCGCGCGACATCATTTCAATTTCAGGGTGTTGCTCGCGCATGTCTTCCACGTAAGCCACCGTTTCATCACTCATGTGCGAGCGGCTTCCTACAATGGTAAAGGGGCGCTCTTGCTTTTCAGGAAGCTTGGTGGAGCCGCCTATCAACTCTTCAAGAGTATCCGGCAAGGCACCATGGGCTGCCTGATCTTTGCGATAAGAACCCAAACCTTCACCAGCAAAGTACAGGGTTTCTTCCACCGGCACATAAATAACACCCAGGGTGGGTACCCCACGTTCGGCCAGGGCTATATTTACGGTAAACTCGCCATTTTGCTTGATGAATTCTTTCGTGCCGTCCAAAGGGTCTACAATCCAAAGGTCTCGCCACATGCTGCGCTCCCCGTAAGCGATGTCACGCCCTTCTTCACTAAGAATGGGAATACCCGTATCTTTTAATTTATGGGCAATAATGTTGTGGGCCTTTTTATCGGCAATGGTTAAGGGCGACTTGTCATCTTTATATTCTACTTCAAAAGTGCTTTCGTACACCTCTAAAATTTCTTTGCCTGCTTCTAAAGATGCCTCTATGGCATCCATTAGCAAAACTTTGATCTCTGTTTTGTCCATTTAAATCAATTTAGCGAGCCTATATAAAAAAGCCCCGCTATAAAAAGCAGGGCTAAAGACTCTATTTTTTAAAATCTTACTGGAGTTTAAGGTTAAAGGGCATAGTGTAAGCTACGCGTACCGGGCGA
The DNA here is from genome assembly GCA_913057235.1 of uncultured Bacteroidota bacterium. GTDB lineage: Bacteria > Bacteroidota > Bacteroidia > Flavobacteriales > Schleiferiaceae > CAJXNI01. The sequence goes on along the minus strand of CAJXNI010000006.1, from coordinate 90,047 downwards.
CCCCTTTGCTTGGCGGGAGTGAACTTAGGTAAGTTTTTAATCACTCGCTTAGCTTCATCATCTAAAAGAGGATCTACGCCACGCACCACCTCCACGTTAGAAATAGTGCCGTTCTTTTCAATTACAAAACTCACGTATACTCTACCCTGTAATCCCATCTGGCGAGCCATTTCCGGGAACTCATAATTCTTAGCTACAAAACGCTGCATTTGTCTTTGAAAGCACAGTTTCTTGGCGTCATTGCTCGGCTCATCTTCACAGCCCGGGAAAACCGGCACTGATTCAATCACCGCAAAGCTCAGCACCTCATCAGATACCTCTTCTTCCATTTCAATTACCTCTACTTCTTCCATTTCGTCCGTTTCGGTTACTTGAATTTCCAGCTCTTCTTCCAGCTCCACGTCATCTTCTACCACCTCAATTACTTCAGGGGGTGGTGGGGGTGGGGGTGGTGGCGGGGCTAATTCACGCTGGGTAATGGGAATTACCTCATCGTCTACTTCTACGTCTAGCTCACCTAGGTCGGCTACAGACTCATCATATTTTTTATACTCAATGGCAAAAATGGTGATGAGCAGCGCCACAACCAGGCCAGTAAGCATAAAGAGGCCGCGGTAATTTTCTAAATCTGCTTTAGGTGCTTTTTTAGATTGCATGCTTTCAAATTTATGGGGCTAAGATAAATATTTTAAGTACTGCCAAGCAAAGGCTTTACACTTGCATTGTTAAATTATCGTAATTTAAAATTCACAGGGATTACCATGCGCATTTTTACAGGTCGGTTATGCTGGCTGGCCGGTACTAGGGTGGGGAAATTTTTCACTACCCTTTCCGCTTCTTCAGCCAAAGCTTCACTTTGTGCCCTTTTGGCTACAGCCGATTCTACGTTACCAAACTCATCTACCACAAACTCTACATAAATTTTTTCCTCTGCGTTAAAAGTACGCGCCATTTCTGGGTAGCGTAAATTTTTACTCAGGTGCTTTTGAATCCAGGCGTTTAAGCAAGCCAGCTGCTCTGACTGATCGTTTAAGTTTTCACACTCTTTAGGGCGGGCAATGCGCTGTACAAAAAACACGTCTATCGTTTTCACGTCAAAAAACTCCAAGGGATCTCCTTCATCAATAGCCTCTGCAGCTCCCAGGTTTAGTTTAGGCTTCGGCAAATCCAAATCCTTAGGATCGGGGTCCACTTCAGGTTCTGGTTTTTTGGTGTAATCAATTTTGGTTTTTGGTTTAGGTTTAGGCTTTTCAGGGGTATCCCTTACGGTGATGGGAATTTTAACGGTAAGCACGGAGGCCTCTTCTCGTTTTTGATCATCGGGCGAAGGCCCAAATATTGCGGTTTTGTGTTCCAATACTACCAAAACCAGACCGAGTACCAGGGCTACTGCGGTTAAAAAGAAAAGCGAGCGGTAACGCTCTAAATCTGACTTGGGGTTTTTCTTAGCAATCATACCTAGGGCTTTTAAAATCGCCTAGGTGTTTGACCGCGCTAATTTTTGAAAAGTTAAGAGCGCCAGTAAGGCCCCCAATCCATTAGCTACAAAATCCAGCCACTCACCATGGCGATTGGTTACAAAAAAATGTTGAAGCAATTCAATAAGACCACCGTACAACAAGCAAATGAAAAAGCTATTCCACAAAAACCTTGCGCTTAGCGGCCTACGTAAGTTATAACGTTGCCTTGCCAGATATATTAGACTGGCGGTAAAAAAATAGATGCCCAGGTGCAGCAATTTATCATTCATATTGAGCAGCTGCTGAGGCAAAGAAGCCCGTGGCATAAGGGTGTACACCGTCATAAAAATACCCCAGCCAAGGGCCGGGGTATAGTACAAGATATTTTTTGTTGGGGTAAGATTGGGCATCGGCTTTAAGCTAAAAACCAAGCAACGGTAAGTGCGGCCTGCGAGCTACTCTACTGTTTCCTGGTAGGCCGAAGCGTCCATTAAATCATCCAGTTCAGAGGAGTCACTCATTTTAATTTTAATAAGCCAACCGTCTCCGTAAGGATCTTCATTTACAATTTCAGGATTCTCTTCTACTTTTGGATTGAGCTCCAGCACCTCACCTGAAACAGGCATAAATAAATCGGATACGGTTTTTACTGCCTCTACTGAACCAAAGACTTCTTCTTTGTCTAGCTCCTCTCCTTCGGTTTCAATTTCTACAAATACAATGTCGCCTAACTCACTCTGAGCAAAGTCGGTGATACCTACAGTGGCGGTGTTGCCATCTACTTTCACCCATTCATGGTCTGGGGTGTATTTTAAGTCTTCTGGGAATTTCATAAGCAGCGTTATTTGCCGCAAATGTAATTAGTTTTATGAATTTACCTACCCAGGTTTAAGCGTACACTTATTCCAAATTGGTGGGTGGTGAGCGGAAAGGCGTTAGAGGTTTTAAAGACACTGCGGTTTAGGTCGTAAAAGAGTTTGGCCTGCACACGCTGACTAATTTGATAATCGGCTGAAACTTTCACCGTGGTGATAGTTTGGCCGGCCGTGGCCTGGGTAACATCCTCCACAATTCTTCTAATAAGGGTAACGTTGTCACGGATGCCTACATCGGCCCTGAGCTCTAAATTAGAGACAGGAGAAGTTTTACGGGCCCCCAGCTTTAAGAACTTGAGGCGTACATCCTGAATAATGTAACCCGCGCCAATGACCCACTCATTACCGCGGGTTTCGGTAATTTGGTTGTTGGTAAGGCTAAGCGCAATATTACGGTCTTGCTTGTACTCTACCCTAAGCGTGGTATTGTTTTTAAGCTTGGTGTTAAAGCCTATGAGGGGTGCAAACTGCTCACTGAGGGTTACTGCCGTTATTTGATTCTCAGGCAACAGATCTCCATTGTTGTCTAGAGGCAGCTCACCTGGAAAATCTTGCAATTCTTTTTGGCGCAGCAAGTTGGTAGAACTGTTGCCTATGGTATAGGTACTGCGGTAGCTGTGGCTTAAGGTAAAGCTGTTGAAGTACTTTTTGAAAAACTTCATTTTGCTTAAACCATCGTAATTTATTTGCCAGTTGGGTAAGGGCGTGCTGCGCTGCGGGCTCAGGCTTATATTTTCTGCATTGCTGCCAGAGTAAGCTGCTAAAAATGCAGGAATGAGCACCTCTTGAGAAGTAACACTGTAGTAGCGGTAACCAAAGTTGGCAGAATCTCGGTTGCCTACAATATCAGCACTGTAGCCCGGGTCTACTATGCCATCGCCCACCTGGCCGCCCCTACGCTCTAAATCCTGGGCTAGTCTGCGCGAAATAATCAGGCGGTTTTCTCTAAAACTATTGTAAATAGCTGAATTGTATTCCGGGGCATCTAAAGACTCAAAGGCGGTGCCAATCATGTTGTAGCTAATGCTGTAGGTTTGGGTGGCAAAGGTGTTTTGGCTTTCCCAATCGGCCAGGGTATCATTAAACCTGAAAAATTCATTTAAGCTATTAGTAGCATTCTTTTGCGCGGTTACCACTACCCGTAGTGAGTTTACCGGTTCAGCCGTAAGGCGGTAACTCAAACTTACATTCTCTGTTTGCGAATACTGGTTGTTAAGCAAGCTATTGCGCACCAGCCAAGCATTATTGGCAGCCTCAGAACGGATATCCGTTTGCCCGCCCAGGGTAAACCAAAAGCCCGGTGCATAATTGTTGTTGGAGTTGGTTACGCCCAGCAACTCTGGGTTAGGGTCAAAGCCGGGGAGCACCTGACCATCGGAACGGGTATAGGTAACCGAGCCGTTTTTCACCATGAGCAACACCTTGGTACTTTCCCGTAGAATCTTATCAAAAACGGTGGGTTCGTCTTCCTCTTCTTCCTCTTCTTTCTTGTTGTTTAGCTGGTTGTTATTCTCACCCGGTCTGCGCAGAATATCGGGCCGCCTGCGCCTGTTGCGGTTGGCTCCCCCCGGATTTAAAGCCTTTTTAAAATAAGGTACCTTGTTGTAAAGCGCGTTAAAATTGAAGTTGTTGTTCAACTGAATTTGCCGATTGTTCTGAATGATGTTCCCAAAATTCAGAGAGTCATTTTCGGGTCTGCCGCCCGATACGGCACCACCGCCTGCCCCGGTCAGCGATTGGGCTTGCCAGTCATAATCACCGGTGTAACTAGCCGTAACATTGGCAAAGTCCATAAATGGTAATTTATCTAAGGGCACTTGCCAGGTAAGTTTTGAGGTTTGGTGGTAATTGGTAGGCCGCCCAAATTCTAAAAGATTTTGCTCTACAAAAGCCCGGTTAGAATCTGTGCCGGGTGGGCCTAAAAGTTCGTCAATACGGGTCGCCATGCGGGCGTTGTAATCAAAACGCAAAGATTTACTTAAGTCAAAAAGCAGGCTGTACTGGCGGTTTAGGGTAAAGTTTTTATTGTAAGTGGGTTCAATCTCCCCAATTAAACCAGGCGGTATGTCACTGAGCAAAGCATCAGTATTGCGCATTTGCATACTGGTGTAGCTACGGTCAAAGTTTACAATGGCCGAGAAGCTATTGGGGTAGTAGTAAAAATTAAAATCGCGGATAAGCGCCAGGTAATCCGATTTGAGCCAGTCTACCTCTTTAAAAGGCTCTACCGGTTTAGGGGAAGTGCGGTAGGTATAATTCAGGTTTCCGCTGTGCCGCACCGTTCGGTCAAACACGGTATTAATATTACGCCTGAAGACTTCACTAAAAGAATAAGTGGCTGAGAGGTTCTCAATGTCATACACCTGGGCGGGCCTCTGCGCCTTTTTGCCTGTGCGCTCTTTGCGTACGTTGGTAAAGTTTAAGCTGGTTCTGCGGGTGTAATCCTGCGAAGCCTGCCGCAAGGAGTCCCGGTCTCCGGCATCTTCAATGTTATCTAAAGAGCGGTCAAATTCAATATCGGGGTCTAAGGGGTTAAAGCGTGGGTTAATCCATTGCTCGCTGGTAGAGTAAAACATGGGGATGCGCAGGCCTATGTCTTTATTGAAAAATTTCCCCAGCTCAAAATTAGACTGTAAATCGTAGGCGTAGACTTCTTCTTGCTGAAACTCAGAAACGCTTTGGTCTAAACTACCCCAGCCCACCGTACTGGTGCGGCCGCTCACGGTTACGTTGGCAAAATCGGCCAGTTTGGCGGCTACCCGGGCGTTGGCGGCCCAGCCCCCTTGCTGGTCAAACTCGGTCAGGCGCAGCTCATTTACCCAAACTTCGGTGCTCTTGGGCAAACCGTCATCGCCATCATTCAAAAGGCGTTTTTTAGGGTTGCGCACCCCAATCATCACCGTGCGCACGTTGCCCAAATTAGGCTGGCCCACAATGGTTACCTGCGCGTTTCCACGCGGTACTTCGTAAGGTACTGAAATGGGGTCGCCACTCTGGCGGTAAGCGCGGTCGCGTTCCAGCTTAGCTGATTTCAAGACATCCAAGGCAAAGTTGAATTCATTTTCAGCCGGCCAGATTATGTTTTTGTCATCTTGCCCCACCCCTTGATCTACCGGAGTTACTTTCATGGGTTTGGAGTACTCGTAGTAGTTTTGGTCGTAGTCCGCTCCCAGGCGGATGAACACATCCAAGTCATCATCATTAAGACCAGAAGGAGGGTCCACAAAGCCATCTTCAGCGTGCACAAACATGCGTAGCTTTTTATACAAACGCATGTCAAAGTCAATATTGCGGAAAACCGCCCGAGCGTCACCATCTTCCAAATTCAAGATGCGCAATGAAAGCGACTGCTCGTTCTGCTGGTTAGCAGCCGTGGTGCCAAAAATCACTTGGCGATCAATACCAGGTGGCACCACGTAAGGCACCGGATCACGGGTACCGTTTTGCTCTATGTTCACCGCATTCACTTCAAAAACGGTGTTCTCCTGATCATCCTGACTGAGACGATCTCGCGTACCGTCTAAGCTAAACTGATACCTACGCCACTCGCCCCGTACAAACTCCATCCGCGCCATACGCAGCACAATGGGTTCGCTAAAGCCTTTCATGTACATTCTTATAAAGCGAATGGAGCGGAAATCGCCAATGGGCCCCACCGTTCGGTCCGGGTCAAAAACGGGAATTTTAAATTGAATCCAGCGTGCATCCGGCTTGGTTCCATCTGGTTGCTCGTTAATTTGCGAGGGTAGCGGTTCATGAATGCTGGTGATGTAGTTTTGGCCCTCGTTCTGTAAATCCTGTCTGCGGATGCTAATCTTGTACTGGTAATAGGTTTCGGTCTTACTGAGGGTTTGGTCGCGATTAATATCTTCAATATCGGGCAGGTTGGTAGCAAAAGCGGTAACGCCTTGCACGGTGGCTGGGTCGCTATTGCCTTCCGGATTGTTCCAGCGCTTGTAACGCTCCAAAATAGTGGCATTGTTGGCATCCAGGTCATCCCCCCGGTAATACTGAAAGTTATCGGAGCTAGGGTCAATTTGTGCGGCTTGGTAGGCCGCACTAGCATTACTGTAGGCCGCTGCAATACGTTGTAGGTAATTGCCGTAGGTAGTGTCTCCACTCCAGGTTTGTTCCTGGGCATCGTTTAAAAGATCCAGCCCCACATCTTGTAAATCCCGGGCTGAGGGATCGTTATCAAAGGCCACCACCGGTGGACGCACCGTTGAGGCCAAACCCCAACGAGTAGTGTCTAGCCGGGTGAGATCGCCATTTACCGGAATACTGTTTTCTACCGCTTGCTGGCCGTCTTTTAGAATGTCTTCCGATACGCTCCCCAAGTTAATGTACAAGTCGCCTCCGTCAGAAGGAGCATCTGGGTTGCCGTAAAAAGGATTCAGCATCCAAATTTGAATAAACTCAATATTCTGTTGCTCAAAGTTGGTGCTGGTTACGTCTCGCATAATTCCGCCCCAGCGCGATTGCGGATCGCGTAAAGCGCCACTTTCTTCAATACCTGCGGATACAGCCGTAGCCTCTACGTCATAGTTGTAAGGCCCTCTTTCATCGGGGTAAAAAGCCAAGTCTAAAGTGGGAATATTACGCGGCTGGGAAGGGTCTGCATCCAAATTAGGAAAGACCTCAGTAAGGGTTACCTGACGTACGTCATTGGTACTTTGCAGTTCTGGATTATCGGCAATATTATCGGGGGTACGGGCTTCATTGCGGTGAAACAGGGGATCAATGGTATACCAGGCCAAACGTGCGCGGTTAAAACCATAGGCAATAGAGTTGAGATCCGTTTCCGGAAATAAATCAGGTTGACCCGCGGGCGTACTGGCCAAACGCCAGGCATTGGGGTTGCGAATATCAATGGTGGTTTGGCTACTTTCAAAATCATCTAAAAAGGTGGTGGCTTCGCCATTAATTTCAATACCGTCAGGAGTACCGGGAATTATGCGCGCCACTTCACCTTGTACCAAAATATTGGACTTTTCTTTGGTGTCTATAAAGGGAATGTTGTCTACAAAACGGGTGAGGTACGGGGCGTCTTTGGTAAAAGACCCGTTCAATCCTACAATGGTGTTGGAAATAGGCTCATCACCCAAATTCACTTTTTGGGTAAGGGGCCTTTCATTCAGGTGCACCAAAGTAGCGCCTAAGTTGGCGTTCTCATTAAATCGGTAATCAGCATTAATACCGGCAAACGTTCTGGTCTGAAAATTAAAGAGGGCGTTGTTCTCAAAATCTACTCGGATGGGCACCCCTGAATTTAAAATCCCCTCATTTAAAATACTCACCCGGCCCAGGTTGTAGTCTACCTTATAATCTGCACCCTCTACCAATCGGGTACCTCCGGCTGTGACCGATACTGAGCCTTGGGGAATATTGAAGGCATTGAGTTGAATTTCACTACTGGAAGAAGAGCTGAACTCCCCTTTAATCAGGTATTTATTGAGCCGGGTTTCATTCTGGGCCACAAAAAGCGTACTGTCATACAATTCATTAAAGACGTACTCCTCGCGCATTTCATCGGTGGCTAGCTTGCGCTCCAGGTTGCTACCGAAGGGTTCCAGCACTGGAAAGATAACCCGGCCGTTTTGCGGACGAATAGTAATGCCGGGAATGAAGTCAAAAAAACCATCGGGCTGGGGATCGTTATTCTGATTGAGTTTGTCGAGTTCCATTACGCGCAGTAGAAGCTGATCGCGCAAATTGGTTTCCGGTAAAAACGGAATGGGAGTACCCGTCTCATCATTGCGGTAAAGCACCTGTAAGCGGAAGTTTTCAGCACCCACCTGAAAAGCACCCAAGGAGTAGACGTTTTTCATCATGAGGTCCCACATGGGAATGCGCACATCTAAGATGGTACTCTTCAGCATTTTTACCACCAGGTTGTTGGGAGGTGCTACCCCATCGGTACTAAACTCACCCACCTGGTAGGTTCGCCCACCAGCGGTGTACTGGAAAGCCACGGCCAAAACCTCGTCTTGGTTAAGCGGGGTGCTTAAAGAAAGGTAACCCAACTGTGGGTTAAACTCATATTCGCTAGGGTTAAGTTTGCGAGCGTTGGCCAACTCAGTGTACTCAGTAGCCTCTTCAAAACCATTAGAGTTTAAGGTTTGTACCACTTGCGTGATGTCCCGCACCCCAGGGTACGTATTTTGTAGGTCATCGGGGTTTAATTGGTTAGAGCGGTTGTCTGGAAATTGGGAGGTGTTACCGCCCGGAAAAATATTGGGGCCAGTAGGTCGGTTCACCCGATAGGCGCTGTTCTGGCTCTCCCCTAAATCAGCCAAAGCAATAATATTGCGGGTATCCTGGGTATTCTGCCGGTTGTTGGTAACCCACACCTCAACTTTGGTAATTTGGACGGGCGAAGTAATTAAAGGAGCATCTCGCAAAAAGCGCTCGTAATTGTTTCTAAAGTAGTGCGCCAAAAAGTAATGGCGGTTTTGCTCGTATTGGTCGCCCCATATTTCAAATTCAGTGGTTGTGGCGCCCCCTTGAATGTTTACCGATGAGCTTTGGCTGCGCTGTTCTGAAAACACACCGGTTAGGGTAAGCTTGCCAAATTGGAATTGCCCTTTAACACCAAATAGGCTTTGCGCCCCATTGATAAGAGATGAGTTTAACGGTAGACTCACATTCCCCAGCTCAAACTTTTTTACAATGTCATCTTCATCACCGGAAAACTCTACCTTCACTTGGTTCTCAAAAGCAAAGGTGGCCTCTGTATCATAATTAGTGGTGAGCTTTAATTTCTCCCCCACACTGCCGGTGACATTCATTTGAATGCGCTGGTCAAAGTCAAAGGTGAAGGTATTGCGGTTCCGCTCTGGAATAATTGGATTGTCAATACGCTGAATACGGCCACTAAAGCGCAGTTCTGCATAACCTTGTGGGCGGATGTCAATGGTATTACTGCCAAAAATGCGTTCAAATAATTCGCTGTTTACGGTAATCTGAGGAATCAATCCGCCATCCGCATCCCGGCCTTCGGCTTTGGCAGCCTCCTCACTTTGGGTTTTTGCCTTCCAATAATCTTCTACCTGCTTTTTAGCGATGTAGTCCTGGTACTCCTCAGGCGTCATAATCATGGGTGGCTGAGCGTCTAAGTTTCCAATTTTGCGGTAGAGCAAGTAGTTGCCCGTGGTAGGATCAAATTCTACCTCTTCGGTAATGTTACTAGGTTCTTTGCCGTAAAGGCTGCCACTTTCATTTTCATCAAATGGGTAAGGCAACTTAGTGGTATCCGGGTCATTGGTATCGGCCACAGCCAAATTTTGCGCGCGCAAGCGATAGGTCACCCGAGAAGGCCTGCTGGCAGACGTTGAAATTACCGTGGCAGCAAAAACTACCATGGCCCAAAAACGGAACCCAATTTTTGGCATTATAACTTATTCAAAGCTTGTTTAATCAGACTTTCCAGTGATTGCTGTGGGTTTTCTTTTTGAAGGTTTAGGATCACTTTCTCCGTTTGACGGCTGTTGTATCCTAAAACTTCCAAAGCGGCTACCGCCTCTGATGCTATATTACTCATGCCTCCTTCAGCGCCAAGGGCTTCTACCCCACCTACTTTGTCTTTAAGGTCTACTATAATTCTTTGGGCAGTTTTAGCGCCAATACCTTTAACGGATTTTAGCAAGCCCACATTCTCAGAGGCAATGGCGTTAATGGCTTCATCGGCCGAAAGGCTGCTAAGAATTACCCGGGCGGTGTTTCCTCCTACCCCTGAGACCGATAAAAGCTTGCTGAAAATTTCACGTTCACGCTTATCGGCAAAGCCAAAAAGCGTTTGGGAGTCTTCTTTAAAAATAGGCAGGAGGTAAAGAAAGGCCTCCTTTAGCTTACTCAACTCTGAAAAAGTATTGAGGGTAATATTTACTTCATAGCCAATTCCAGCCGTTTCAATAATGACGTAGGCTGGATTTACCTCAGTGATTTTTCCCTTAATGTGATGAAACATAGGCTTTTGCGCAATTGGCCTTAATAGGTGTTTTCTCTGTTAGCTTAGAAAAACGGCAAAAGTATTGTTTTCATATACGTGGCTTAAAAAAAATTGGAATTTAAGTGCCTGGGGCATGAACATTTTGGTCAAAGCAAAAAAAGGCCGTCTCACTATTTGAGACAGCCTCTTCCATATCTTGAAAATAGTGGTTGCTTATTTGATAATGACCTTGCGGGTAAGAAGTGTTTCTCCTTGATTTTTCAATCGGTAAAAATACACGCCCGGGGTAAACTGACTTACGTTTACTTCTTTTTTGCTGGCCAGTCTATCTAGCTGAGTACTATAAACGGTCTTACCTACCACATTTACCAATTCAAAGTTTGCGGAATTGTTGTTCCCTAGATCATAGTTGATGGTAAATGAGGTGCTGGCTGGGTTTGGATAGACACTTAATTCCAGTGGCTCTTCTAATTCTGCTACGCTGAAATCTGGAGTCACTTCATAGGAAATGGTAAAAGCCACAGAGTCTTGCGGATCTTCCATATCAAAAAATACATAAGTGATATCACCGGTTGCATACTGTCCATCCAAGTCAGGGTATACGTGGGCAGAAAAATCGCCCAATTCCGACTCTTCGTCTGGTTGCAAGGTTCTAGCAAAAGCCACGGGACTTACTGAAATATCAGGCGTAAAACACAAACCCCAGCAGATGGCGTTTGAGTCAGTTAAATTGGTATAATTTCGATCTATGCGTTTCACCAAAATGGTTACGGGTACTGGAGAAATATTTTTTACTACAGCATCTGCCTTCAAATCATTGGTTGTGTAAGCATTACCCGTTACCTTAGTTTGCGATTTAGAAGTTACAATTTGCAAACTTTGGGCACTTAGAGTATAAGTAAACGCCAAAACAAGAGTTAATAAAAGTGTTTTCATATGGCACGATTCTATTCTACAAACGTACAAAAGTTTAAACAGAATTTAATTTTTCGGTAAATTCTAATAACTTAGCCTTTTACATTAAATGTTCTAATCAATTTCCTTATTACTATGAACAAAATTTACAGATCCTTTGCCGCCCTCTTACTCTCCGTAAGTATAGGGTTTAGCCAATACTATTACATTCCGCAGACCTCTCCGGGTCAAAATCCGGGTGGTTTAAACACTTTAGATGAATTTCCCTTGGGTGGAGGTTTAAGTAACACCTGGACCTCTATTCTATCCGGTGGCAATTCTGCACCGGCTTGGTCTAGTGTAGAAACCATTCCATTTAGTTTTAGCTTTAATGGTAATGCCGTAACCAGTTACAAGGCTTCGTCTTCTGGTGTAGTTACTTTTTCTACCAGTGCAACCACCGCACCTTCGTACACTTCCAGCGCCCTTCCTTCAGCTTCCATTCCTAACAATTCAGTTTGTGTTTGGGGTATAGAAGGCACAGGAGGTAACGATAACATTGTTACCCAAACTTTTGGTACCGCTCCAAATCGTCAACATTGGATTTTCTTTGCTTCATACACCAAAGGCAATGCCTGGACCTACTGGTCAGTTGTGTTGGAAGAGACAACCAACAAAATTTACATAGTAGACCAGCGCCATGCTTCTACCGTAAATGGAATTTCGGCCGGTATTCAAATTGATGCTTCTACAGCATACACCGTGGCCGGTTCTCCAAACTTAGCCAGCGCAGCTGGTGGTGATGCCACCCCCACTGACAACGTTTATTATGAATTTATTCCTGGTACGCAGCCACAATACGATTTATCAGCTACTTCTCAAAGCGTGAGTGCTTTCTTGAACTTCTCCAATGCACCTTTTAACATTACTGGTGAGTTGACCAACTACGGTTCTGCAGCGGTCACCTCTTTTGATTTAAATTATACCGTAAACGGTGGAAGTCCTGTAACGGCCCCCATAACGGCTAACCTTGCCAGCTATGGTAGCTACAATTTCACCCACCCTACAGCATGGAACCCTAGTGCCACAGGAACCTACAACATTGAAGTATGGGCTACCAATATAAACGGCAATCCTGACGAAAATACGGCTAATGATCGCATAAATTTTACCGTAAACGTGGTGGATAATTTTGCCGTGCGTCAAACGCTCATGGAAGTATTCACTTCTTCAACTTGCCCTCCTTGCCGTCCCGGTAATGAGAATATGGATTTGAACGTGGTACCTAACATTACAGATTACACAATTGTAAAGTATCAGCAAGATTTTCCTGGAGCTGGTGACCCGTATGTAACTCCTGAAGCCGTAAATCGCAGAGGTTACTATGGCATTAATTCAATCCCAAGAATGGAAATAGATGGACAGTGGGATCAAAATGCCGCTTCTTTGACGGTACCCATTTTCAACCAATTTCAGGCGATACCTGCTTTCTTAGATTTCACTATTAACAAAGCCGAAGTAGCCAACAGTACTGTGGATATTGATTATGATGTCAACATTTTAGAAGATTATCCAGCCGGCAACTACCGCGTACAAACCGTAGTAGTAGAAAACAGAACTACCGGTAACGTAGCCAATAATGGCGAAACCGAATTCTTTTATGTGATGATGGATATGATGCCCGATGAAAATGGCAGCCCTATCAGTGGCCTTACCAAAGGCAATACTATTAACATCACGGAAACGGCTGACTTGGCCAGCTCTTTTGTTGAAGAGTTTTACGACTTGAAAGTGGTGGTTTGGGTTGAAAACACGCAAACCAAAGAGGTAATGAACTCAGCTTGGGCTACCATCGTGCAAACGGTGGGTACTGAAGAAAATGCTTTAGCAAGTGCTTCTATTTATCCAAACCCTGCTCAGGATTTCTTTACCATTGAGTTAGGCGACCGCAGCAACTTTACCGTGGAGGTTGTGAACACAACGGGTCAGCAAGTATTGGTTGCTGATTACCAAGAGACACAGTCGGCCACCATCAACACCAGCACTTTAAGCCCCGGTGTTTACATGGTAAACGTGATTTCTGGCAATGAAAAAACTACCCAACGGGTAGTAATTAGTCAGTAATTGGTTTTAATTAAATAGATAATTTTAGTTTAGCCACGCCTTCCAACGAAAGGCGTGGCTTTTTTTTAACCCTAAATTGTTCTTTATGAAAAATATAATCCTCCCCCTAATTACTTTGGTTCTAATCCTAAGTGTTCAGGCTAAAGGCCAGGATAAAATACCTTCTATACAGCTTAAAGACTTAAGTGGTAATATGGTGGATGCAGCTGCTTTGGAAAATGATGGCAAGCCCATCGTAATCAGTTTTTGGGCCACCTGGTGCAAGCCCTGCATTCGCGAACTAAATGCGGTGAACGACCAATACATAGATTGGCAAGAAGAAACGGGGGTTAAAGTTGTAGCTGTTTCTATAGACGATTCTAGAAATTCAGCGCGGGTACGCCCTTTCATTGCGGGTCAAGGATGGGAATATGAAGTGTACTTAGATGAAAATCAAGAGCTTAAAAGAGCCCTTAATGTAAATAACATTCCGCACACCTTTCTGGTAGACGGTAACGGGGAAATAGTATGGCAGCACAATGGCTATATTCCAGGCGATGAAGACCATCTATACGAGCTTATCACCCAATTAGCCAATGGCGGCTCTATTGATTAAAGCGCCTTTGGCGTAGCTCACTCAACCCTCCAAAGAATAAATACAGTGCAATGAAAAAAATAGCGTTGGTAATGGCGCTGTTGACCAATACCATATTAATAGCTCAAACTGATGAGCGAGATTACGGTCAACTGCATGGTAACTTTCAAACCAACCTACAGTACTATCTGCAAGACACCATTATTGACCCCACCGGTGAAGCCTTTCCGCCCGAGCGTATGCTTGCGGCTGGCTTCTTAAACCTTACCTACACCAAGGGTGATTTCATGGCTGGCGTACGGTATGAGAACTACCAAAATAATTTGGTGGGTTTACCCGAAGGCTTTCAGGGCGAGGGCATTCCCTATCGCTTTATTCGCTATAAAAAGTATGGCCTAGACGTAACGGCCGGTAATTTTTACGAGCAATTTGGTAGCGGTTTGGTATTCAGAGCTTATGAAGAAAGAGGTTTGGGTTTGGATAATGCCATGGATGGTTTACGTCTTATTTATGAGCTTACTCCGGGTATTACGGTTAAAGGTATTTTAGGCCGCCAGCGTATTTATTTTGAAACAGGAGACGGTATTGTGCGCGGAGCCGATTTTGAGGTAAACCTCAATGAGCTAAAGCAAGAATATGGCGGTACTAACTTAATTGTGGGGGGTAGCTTTGTAAGCCGTTACCAGCAAGCCCAAGATCCCATACTCAACTTACCCGAAAATGTAGCCAGTGGCGGCTTACGCGTAAACTTAATCTCAGGCCGTTTTAACTTTTATGCCGAAGGTGCTTATAAAAGTCAAGACCCTAACAGTAGCAATAACTTTATTTACAAACCAGGCTACGCATTGTACACCAATGCCAGCTACACTTTGGGCAACCTAGGAATTATCTTAGGCTACAAGTATTACGATAATTTCCTGTTTCGATCAGAAAGGGTGGGGAGCTTAACCGAACTTCTTATCAACTACCTCCCGCCTTTAGCCGAGTTACACACCTACACCCTACCCGCTTTGTATTCCTACAATATTCAAGCTAACGGAGAAACCGGCATGCAAGCCGAAGTTTCATACAAGTTTGACCGGGGCACGCTGCTAGGGGGCAAATACGGTACACTCATAAACATCAACTATAGTAATAGTTACGCGCTAGATAAAAATTTCACTTACCGTTACCGCGATTCAGCTCAAACGGATAGCACCATTTCCGGCACCGATGGCTACACCGTAGGCGGTTTCCCAGGGGTGGGCGATATCCGCTATTCGCAAGACTTTAATGTGGAGGTAAAGTCCAAGCTCAATCGCAAACTAAAAGGAACCTTTAGTTACTACAACTTTATTTACAACCGCTCCGCCCTGTTAGATGGGGTTGTTGACGACCGAATTGGCCCCAATACCAAAATTGAAATGGTGTATGTAAATGCCTTTATTGCCGATATTTTATGGAAAATTAAACCGCGGCACTCGCTACGTTTTGAAGGGCAGCTCATGCTTACGGAACAAGATCGCGGAAGTTGGGCCTCTTTGTTACTGGAGTATTCCATTGCTCCCAAATGGTTCTTTGCCGTGCAGAATTCCTACAATTATTCAAACCCTGATCCTGATTTAAGAGTACATTATCCTTTAGTATCTTTGGGTTATACCCGAGGTACCAATAAAATACAGCTTACCTATGGCAGACAACAAGAGGGTGTTTTCTGCGTTGGTGGTATTTGTAGGGTGGTGCCTGCTTCTAATGGATTTTCCATGCTGATAACCAGTAATTTCTAAGTCATGAAAAAATTTACTTTTCTTTCGCTCATTAGTCTATTCTTGCTAGTGTTGAGTTGTGATACCATTGATGATCCATTAAAAAACAATGATCTTACGGGCGGGGGTGGAAATGACACCAGTTCTACCGATACCGTGTTACAAAATGTATTATTGGAAGAATTTACCGGGGTAAAATGCAATAACTGCCCCGAAGCGGCTGAGGAAGCCAAACGTCTGGTAGCTGCCTACGGAGATCGTATTATTGTTTTAGCTATTCACGCGGGCAACTTGGCTCAAACCGACCCCGATCACCCACGCGCTTTCCGCACCCCTGAGGGAACCGCTTACTTTAATGATTTCAACCTCTTTGGTGTACCGGTAGGTTTTGTAAACCGAAAAGAGTACGAGCAAAATGCCATCATTAAACTTTTTCAGGATTGGAACACTGAAATAGTGGAGGAGATTAGCAAACCTGCAGTAGCTAAAATCAATTTGGTTGAACAGGGTTATAATAGTTCTTCCCGAGAGTTAGACATTAACGGCACTGTAGAGGTAATTGGTGATTTGCCAGATGCTGACATTTATTTGACCGTAATTTTAGCAGAGAGCAAAATTATCTCAGCGCAAACCATGCCCGATAAGAGTATAAACCCCAATTACGAGCATAATCATGTGCTAAGGGCAGCCTTTAATTCCGCTTATGGCGAGGCTATCGATTTGAGCAGTGATACCGCTAATTTTAACTACAGCATAACCTTAGACTCTGAAATAGTTAAAGAAAACGCAGAGGTAATCGCTTACATTTATAACCGAGACACCTATCAAGTCATTCAAGCCGCCAAAATTGAACTCTAGAGTTTTTCTTCTTTCGGCTTTAGCCTTGCTTTACAGCGGATGCCTGCTGGGCCAGCGTTTTGAAGGCGGCCTTTTTGCAGGCATGTCAACCAACCAAATCAATGGAGATCGATTATCAGGTTACAACCTGCCGGGTTTTCAGGGTGGTTTTTTCACCTATTTGCCGGTTTCAGAGAATGGTAGCGTACAGCTGGAAGTTTCATTCATTCAAAAAGGCAGCAGAGAGTTGCCTAGTGATTCGTCTATTTTTTACAAAGCCCGCCTGAATTACATTGCTATTCCCTTACTCTACCGTTATCGTTACGGTGATTTAGGTTTTGAGATTGGACCGGTATTGGATGTTTTGGTGAACAGTGAAGAGTCTGACCAAAGCGGAGTTTTTGAAAGCGACCCTCCTTTTAACACCTACAACCTTGCGGCTATTTTTGCCATTAACTACCATTTCTCAGAAAAGTGGTGGGTCTCCTTTCGCACCAATAACTCTCTAACCGCCATTCGCACGCCTGAAGTGAATCGCCCGGCCGCCATCAGTTACCCTGAGTTTGGCCAACGCAACATCAGCCTCACCTTTGGTATCTATTACTCCTTTTTTGGTGCGGATTGATGATCTCTTAAGAATTTGAGATTTCGGGTAAAACCCTTGTATTTGGCGCGCTTTACAGCGGATTTCTTAAAAATACGCTGAAACACTTCTTCGGTTATTTCATGCCATTCTTCGGCTTTCATTTCCAGGAAGCCCTCCTTCGGCTGAAAAGCCTCTTCTTGATGAGGCCTTGCAAAACGATTCCAGGGACAGACCTCCTGGCAAATGTCGCAGCCAAAGGCCCAGTTTTCCATATTGGGCCCAAATGACGCGTCTATTTCATCCCGGTATTCTATGGTTAAATAGGAAATGCATTTAGTAGCATCTACCACACCATGCGGCAGAATGGCCTCGGTGGGGCAAGCGTCCAGGCAGCGGGTGCAGCTGCCACAGTGATCGGTTACCGGCCCATCAGGCGTAAGCTCTAAATCTAAAATAAGCTCGCCAATAAAGTAGTAAGAGCCCGCTCCTTTAGTGAGTAACAAGCTGTGCTTGCCAATCCAACCCAAGCCTGAATTTTTGGCCCAAGCTCGGTCCATAACCGGGGCAGAGTCTACAAAGGCACGGCCTTGCACCTCTCCTATTTCAAGCTGTATAAAAGCCAGTAAATCTTTAAGCTTACGCTTGATTACGAAATGGTAATCTTCCCCATAGGCGTAGCGGGAAACTTTAGGGGCTTCAGGGTCTTTCTGCTCTTCTTCAGGGAAATAATTGAGCAAAACCGATACCACTGATTTAGCACCCGGCATAAGCTTGCGCGGATCCAAGCGCTTATCAAAATGGTTTTCCATCCAGCGCATCTCCCCATGGTAGCCCTTTTTAAGCCAATTTTCAAGGCCTGCTGCCTCTTCCTCCAAGAATCGGGCCTCAGATATGCCACAACTCATAAAACCCAGTTGTAGGGCCTTATTTTTTATTAACTGGGAAAATTGGTCTTGCTGATTATTCAAACAGTCCTCCTTGAGTTTGATTTCGGTTTCTACCCAAGTGTTTGTAGGCTAAGTCTGTAACCATGCGGCCCCTTTGCGTGCGGGCCAAAAAACCTTGCTGAATTAAATAGGGCTCGTACACCTCTTCAATGGTTCCGCCCTGCTCGCCCACCGCGGTGGCAATGGTATTAACGCCTACCGGACCACCTTTGAACTTATCCATGATAGTTAAAAGAATCTTGTTGTCCATTTCATCCAATCCAAAGGTGTCTACATTAAGTGCCTCTAAGCCAAAACGTGCTATTTTTTCGTCAATGGTGCCGTCTCCCTTAACCTGAGCAAAATCGCGCATCCTGCGCAGCAAGGCATTGGCAATACGCGGGGTGCCTCGGCTTCTGCGGGCAATCTCTACGGCTGCATCCGGTTTTATGGGCACCTCTAAAATATGTGCCGATCTTTCGATGATATTGGACAATAACTCTACCGAGTAATATTCCAAGCGGGAATTAATGCCAAAACGCGCTCTCAAAGGGCTGGTAAGCAAACCTGAACGTGTGGTGGCACCAATTAGGGTAAAAGGGCTTAAATTGATTTGTACACTTCGGGCGGCTGGTCCGGAGTCTATCATGATGTCAATTCGGTAATCTTCCATAGCTGAGTACAGGTATTCTTCTACCACAGGGCTCAATCTATGAATCTCATCTATGAAAAGTACATCTCGTTCCTCAAGGTTGGTAAGCAGCCCTGCTAATTCACCTGGTTTATCCAATACGGGTCCAGAGGTAATCTTTAGGCTCGAGCCTAATTCATGCGCTATTATATGGGCCAAGGTGGTTTTACCTAACCCCGGTGGACCGTGCAAAAGAGTATGATCCAGAGCTTCGGCCCGCAAATTGGCAGCCTCTACAAAGACCTTAAGATTTTCTAGTACTTTGTCCTGTCCGGCAAAGTCATCAAAGCTTAAAGGCCTTAATTTATTCTCTAACTCTATTTCATTGGGAGTGAAATCATCCTCCTCTCCATCCACCAGTCTAGACATCTTTTTGAAACGCTTTTAACAAAAGTATTGGAAATAAAAAAACCCCGCACCTGCGGGGTTCTTAATGTTCTAACAAAGGCGCTCTAGTGGCCTGTTTCCATTTCCTTTTCAGTCATGGGAACCGTTTGCGGTACAAAATCCTCTTCCATACCCGGTTTGCTGTAATCGTAAGGCCACCTGTGTACCTCAGGAATCTCACCTGGCCAGTTTCCGTGAATGTGTTCTACAGGTGTGGTCCACTCCAGAGTATTTGATTTCCAAGGGTTAGCGGTTGATTTTTTACCACGCACTGCACTGTAGAAGAAATTCCAGATAAATACAACCTGAGCAATACCACCTGCAATGGCAAAGTAGCTAATCAAAACATTAATATCAGCTAAATCGTCAAACATGGGGAAGGCAGTGTTAGTGTAGTAGCGTCTGGGTAAACCGGCCATTCCCAAGAAGTGCATGGGGAAGAAAACCCCATAAGCAGCAATGAAAGTCACCCAGAAATGCACGTAGCCCAGGTTTTTGTTCATTCTGCGGCCATACATTTTAGGGAACCAGTGATACACCCCGGCAAAGAGCCCAAAGATGGCTGACAATCCCATTACAATGTGGAAGTGGGCAACCACAAAATAGGTATCGTGCACATTAATATCTAAGGCACTGTCTCCCAAAATAAGGCCTGTTAAACCACCGGTAATGAAAGTAGATACCAAGCCGATGGAAAATAACATGGCTGGTGTAAGCCTTAAATTACCCTTCCAAAGGGTAGTAATGTAGTTAAAGGCTTTTACAGCCGATGGTATTGCAATTAGTAAGGTAGTAAACGTAAATACCGAGCCTAGAAATGGATTCATCCCCGTTACAAACATGTGGTGACCCCACACGATGAATGATAGGAAGGCAATAGCCATTATGGAACCTACCATGGCACGATACCCAAAGATGGGTTTACGAGCATTGGTAGATATCACTTCTGACGAAATACCCAAAGCTGGCAATAAAATGATATAAACCTCAGGGTGACCTAAAAACCAGAATAAATGCTGGTATAAAATAGGACTACCACCTTGATTAGAAAGTAACTCACCCGCTACTAAAATATCTGATAAATAAAAGCTCGTACCAAAACTGCGGTCAAAAATGAGCAATAAGGCCGCTGAAAAAAGTACGGGGAAGGACAGCACCCCCAAAATAGCCGTAACAAAAAAGGCCCAGATGGTTAGAGGCAAACGCGTCATAGACATGCCTTTTGTTCTAAGGTTAAGAACAGTAACTATGTAGTTTAAGGCACCTAACAAAGAAGATACAATAAACAGAGACATACTAACCAACCAAAGAGTCATGCCCATTCCTGAACCAGGCATAGCTTGCGGTAATGCGCTTAAGGGCGGATAAACAGTCCATCCTGCGGCAGCAGGACCACTCTCCACAAATAGAGAGGAAACCATTACCACACTTGAGGCAAAGAAAAACCAATAAGACAACATGTTTATAAAACCTGATGCCATATCACGGGCGCCAATCTGCAAGGGAATTAGCAGATTTGAGAACGTGCCACTGAGCCCAGCGGTTAACACGAAAAATACCATGATGGTACCGTGAATAGTAACTAGTGCCAAATAAATATTAGGGTCCATGATTCCATCTGTACCCCATTTACCCAAGAGAGCCTCTAAAATGAGCCACTCCTTATCAGGCCAAGCAAGCTGCAGCCTAAAAAGCAGCGACATGCCCACACCAATAATCCCCATGATCATTCCCGTTACCAGGAATTGTTTGGCGATCATCTTGTGATCTTGACTAAATATATATTTGGTAATGAAAGTTTCTTTGTGATGCGCGTGTGCCTCCATTCCTAAATCCTTTTCTTAAATCTTATTAATTAATTACAACAATTCAGCAAAAGACTTTTGCTCCTTCATCCATTTATCAAACTCCTCTTGCGTATCAACCACTACTTTCATTTGCATGTTGTAGTGCGCTGACCCGCAGATTTTGTTACACATTAGCACGTAATCAAACTCCCAAGGATCTTCTCCTTTGGCGGCTCTAATTTCGTTAATTGTTTTAACCTTTTCAACCACTTCTGGTTCATTGCGCATTTCAGCAGTAGTTTTATTTGGAATAAACTGAAATTGCGTTTTAGAACCGGGTACGCAGTTCATTTGCACTCTAAAATGGGGGAGAAAAGCAGAGTGAATGACATCCTGTGAACGAAACTTAAACAATACCGGCCTATCTTTAGGTAAGTGTAATTCATTAGTAATTACATCATCTAATGAATTGATATCATCGGCATCTACACCCAGGGTATTAACTCCCTCTACCAAGCGGACATTGGCATACCCCAATTTATTATCTCCACCGGCATAGCGTGCTTGCCACCCAAATTGCTTGGCGTAAACCTCAACCACCAAAGGTTCTTGCTCATTGGTAGGATTCATTACGCCACTCCAGGTGGTTAATCCGTACAAAATTAGACCGGCCAGAACTACGGCTGGCACACCCGTCCAGAATAGTTCTAGTTTATTGTTGTGCTCCATGTAAACCGCCTTGCGTTTCTTGTTCCCACGGAACAAATAGCTGAAGCCAAATAACAACGGCTGGGTAATCAAGAAGGCTACCACAATAACTCCCATTGAAATAGCCCAAAGGTTATCTATTTCTAAACCGTGCAATGATGCGGCTACGGGTAAGGTTACACTATCCCACTCAATTACCATCCATGCAAATGCACCAAAGAATAAGAACAAGAATAGTAGCAACAACAAACCTTGTGTACGATTATCCTTATCCGTTACATTCACATCATCATCGCTACCCTTAATAGCCGAGGATAGCTCAAACACCCGCACGGCCTGTCCTATGGCCAGTGCTCCTAAAATTGCAACAACTATAATTAGTAAAGTTTCCATTACTAAGATCCTCTTTTAAAATTATATATGATGGTACTTACTCTCAATGTACATAGGGTGATTCTCTGGCATTAGGGGTGCTTTGGCCAAAGACCTAAACACTACAAAGATGAACAACCCTGCAAAACCTAAGAACGTACCAATATTGATTAATCCAATGCTCCAATTTACCCCTACACTTCCGGGATAAATCATTATATAAACATCTAACCAATGGCCAATAATCATTGTGATACCGGCCACTAAAATGAAACCGAAATTTCTTTTTGAATCCCTACTCATGAGAACCAGAACCGGGAATAAGAAGTTCATGGCCAACATGGTTATGAATAGACCCTTGTATTCGCGGAAGCGAATCATGTAATAAGTAACTTCTTCAGGAATATTTGAATACCAGATTAGCATATACTGCGAGAACCACAGATAGGTCCAAAAAATGGAGAAAGCGAACATAAATTTAGCCATGTCTTGAATATGGCTTTTATTCACTTGCTCTAAATAACCTTTGCTTTTTAGGTATAATACAATAAGCATTAGCACTGTTAAAGCACTCACAAACATTCCGGCAAATACATACCAGCCAAATAAAGTACTAAACCAGTGAGTATCAATACTCATAATAAAATCCCAAGCACTAGTAGAAGAAGTTACGGCAAAAAACACCAGAAAGCCTGCGCTCAAATTTCGGGTCTTCACCCAGTTTTTGGCGTAATCTACGCCCGTCATATCATTCTTTTTACTAAGCTTTCTCAATAACATGGCCGCTCCTACCCAGCCTATAAAGTAAACCAGCGTACGGATGATAAAGAAGGGGCCATTTAAATAAGCTTGTTTACCAGCAATGATACTATCATAATTAGCGCTTTCAGGATCCATTATGCCTTCTGCCATCCAGTGCCAGATGTGGTTACCACCAAAATGGCCTACCCCGGCTAAAACAATAAGTAATAAAATAAGCATAGGCAACCAAAGAAACTGTGACATAGCCTCTAATACACGAAGAATAACCACCGTCCATCCGGCTTGAGCCGCGTATTGTACCGCTAAGAAGAAGAGCGCTCCTAATGAAATGGCCAAGAAAAAGAAATTATTCACCAAAAGATTGGCCCAAGGCTTATTTTCCATTTGATGATGAGCGTGCTCTTCATCATGATGTCCTTCACCTTGATACTTATGGTTATTTTCAGGTATAGCGCGAGAAGCTGTTTTATGATAACTATATTCATCTGCGTCAGGAACGTGACCGCCGTGGTGATTGTCTTCACCATGCCCATGCTCCTCGCCATGTGCAGCGTGTTCGGTATGTTCCGCGTGACCATCGTCTGAGTGACTTGAAGAACCCGCGAAAAAACTTAGGCCTACAGAAACAGCACCTATAAGAATAAGTACTATTGATAAAGTTTTTAATCTGCCCGTAAATTCAAACATTCCTGTAATTCGTTAAGTGTATTATTTTAAGATTCCATGTTGGTTTCATCCTCGGGAGCTGACTCTGCCTCAGCTGGCTCTTCTTCATTAGTTTCTGCTCCACCTAATTCAGTTTTCAGCTTCAAAACATACTGGGCCACTTTCCACCGCTCCTCAGGAGTAAGCTGTGAAGCGTGGGCGCCCATTACACCCTTACCATAAGTCACTACGTGAAAAATAGAACCCAAATTTATATCTCTATCTGCGTATGATGGCACTCCTAAAAACTTACCGCTTGTAACCAAAATACCTTGTCCTGCGCCTTTTTCACCATGGCAATGCGTACAAAATATGTTATAAATGTCTTTAGCCTGCTCCATAGCATAGTCATCCGTTGGCACGGAAGATGGCATGGTCAACATGGCCTTGGCTGAGTCATAACCACTGGCTTCCGGTGAAAACTCTTGGTAGGCCAAAAAACCTCTAGGTACGGTGCCGTTCACAGGCTTCCTGGCCGAGGTGCTATCCGAAAATTTACCATAGGGCTGATAAGTTTCCAAAGCCGGGCCGTCATACATATCCGGCATGTATACCCATCCTCTAAATGTACTATCTTGATTACATGCACTAGCAAAAGCTACAATGGCTGCCAATGCAAAAATCTTAGTTGTAGAATTGATTCTGTGCATGCTTAATTATCGTTTACACTTACTTCAATTGCGCCAGCTGTTTTCAAGGTGGCTATTAGTTCGTCTTGATTGTCATCGGCTGTAGCCGATACCTCCATTAAAAACTTATCATCCGTAGTTCTGGGGTCTGGGTTCTGAGCCTTGCAGCCCGGATAAATACCATTTCTAAAGAAGAACGTCCAAACCATTAAATGAGCGGCAAAAAACACCGTGAGCTCAAACATAATAGGCACAAAGGCTGGCATGTTTTCGGCCCAGGTAAAACTAGGTTTACCACCGATATTCATAGGCCAATCTACTATGAGCATGCCGTAGGTCATTGAGATCGCAGTGGTAAGGCCTAAGGCACCATATAAAAATGCAGCTATGGCAATACGTGTTTCCTTTAAACCCATCGCTTTATCCAATCCATGTATGGGAAAAGGAGAATACACCTCTTGTACGTGATAGCCTTTTTCACGCACCTGCTTTACGCCCGATAACAACACGTCATCATCGTCAAAAAGGGCGTTCACTATTTTAGTTGATTCAGTGGCCATGTTCTTCTTTAGCTTGAAGTTTCTTGTAATTATCTCCAGATGATTTCAAAATTGTCTTTAGTTCTGCCTGCGCGATAACCGGGAAGGTACGAGCGTATAGTAAGAATAAAACAAAGAAGAAACCAATTGTACCGATGAAAATACCAATGTCTACAAATGTGGGCGAAAACATACTCCAGGAAGAGGGTAAATAATCTCTGTGTAAAGAGGTAACAATAATTACAAAGCGTTCAAACCACATACCAATATTTACCACAATTGAAATAATAAAAGTAAAAATGATACTGGTTCGCAATTTTTTAAACCACATGAACTGTGGCGAAAATACGTTACACGTCATCATACTCCAGTAAGCCCACCAATAAGGGCCGGTGGCACGATTGAGGAATGCATATTGCTCGTACTCTACCCCTGAATACCAGGCTATGAACAGCTCTGTAATGTAGGCAATACCAACAATGGATCCAGTAAGCATAATGATGATGTTCATCATTTCAATGTGCTGGATGGTAATGTACTGCTCCATCTTAAACACCTTGCGGACAATGATCAACAGGGTTTGAACCATAGCAAAGCCCGAGAAAATGGCGCCCGCTACGAAATAGGGAGGGAAAATGGTGGTATGCCAACCAGGAATTACCGAGGTGGCAAAGTCCATAGACACAATAGTGTGTACTGATAATACTAGTGGTGTAGCTAAACCAGCCAGCACTAAAGATACTTCCTCAAAACGTTGCCAGTGCTTGGCTTTTCCGCCCCAACCAAAACTTAAGATTTTATAAATGTGTTTTTGCACCGGCTTCACTGCCCGATCACGAATCATGGCAAAGTCTGGTATTAAACCTACGTACCAGAACACTACAGAAACTGAGAAGTACGTTGAAATTGCGAACACATCCCACAACAGTGGCGAGTTAAAGTTTACCCAAAGGGAACCAAACTGGTTGGGTATGGGCAATACAAAATAGGCCATCCAAATTCTACCCATGTGAATGCCAGGAAAAAGTGCCGCCTGAATTACCGAGAAAATAGTCATAGCCTCTGCTGAGCGGTTAATAGACATTCTCCACTTCTGACGGAATAATAGCAATACCGCGGATATTAACGTACCTGCGTGACCAATACCTACCCACCAAACAAAGTTGGTGATATCCCAGGCCCAGCCTACAGTTTTATTCAAACCCCAGGTACCAATACCTACACCAATGGTGTACAGGATACAGCCTACTCCCCATAGGAAGGCTACTAAGGCAATACTAAATACTAACCACCAAGATTTAGGGGCCGAGGTTTCAACGGGCTTGGCTACCTCCACGGTAATGTCGTGGTAACTCTTATCTCCCTCAATTAGTGGTTTACGTATGGGCGCTTCGTAATGCATGCGTCTACTTTAATAAAATTAAGCTCTTTTATTTCTCACCTTCACCTGATAGAAAACTGATGGCTGGGTACCTACCTCTTCTAAGAGGTGGTACATACGCTTATCTTCCTTCAATTTAAATACCTGGCTTTCTTTATTATTCACATCACCAAAAACAATGGCGTTAGAATCACAAGCCGACTGGCATGCGGTTTTAACCTGACCATCTTTTAAGGCTACTCCATTTTTCTTAGCTTCTAATTTACCCAACTGGATACGCTGAATACACATAGAGCATTTTTCCATAACTCCTCTGGAACGTACTGTTACATCAGGGTTGAGCACCATGCGACCAAGATCATCATTCATGCTGTAATTATCTCCAAAACGACCAGGGTTGTCATGGTACAGGAACCAGTTGAACCTTCTTACTTTATAAGGGCAGTTGTTGGCGCAATAACGCGTTCCAATACAACGGTTGTAAGTCATGTGGTTTAGCCCCTCTTGGCTGTGTGTAGTAGCTGCAACAGGGCAAACTGTTTCACAGGGTGCGTGATTACAATGCTGACACATTACCGGTTGGAAGAATACTTCAGGGTTCTCAGAAGGTTCTTCCATGTCGGCATACATATCAATAGCCGATTGACCTTCTTCAGAAGCTGTTTCTTCAGTTGTTTCTGAACTGTAGTAGCGATCAATACGCAACCAGTGCATATCACGATGCTTACGCACTTCTTCCTTACCTACTACCGGTACATTATTCTCAGAATGACAGGCTATCACACAGGCTCCACATCCATCGCAAAGATTCAAATCAATAGACATATTCCACATGTGGCCCGTCTCATGATCAAAATCATCCCAAAGGTTGGCATTATCAGCATCCATAGGGCCAGAATAGGTCTCAAAAACAGGCTTCTGATTCCATCCGTCACCAGACTCTGATTGAGCTGGCTTGGTAAGGAAGGTTTGAAGGTCTGTTTCCTTTACGATGTTACGACCCATCATAGTATGCGCTAACTGCACACTTGCAAAGCCATGCTCTTCGGCATCTGTCATTACCTCAATCTCTACTGGGGCCGAGTGCGCTCCATTCATTATGGTAAAGGCATTCACTCCAACGCCATCAGCCACTTTACCAGCACCTTGGCGTCCATAACCTACGGCTAAGCCTACCGTGCCTTTAGCCTGACCAGGCTGAATTAAAGCCGGGACTTTTTCCAGCTTTTGGCCATTAGCGGTAAGGGTTACATACATGCCATTTATGGCTCCGTTAGACTCTGTGGTATTGTTTAAGCCCAACTCTACTGCATCAGCCTTGGAGATGGTCAAATAGTTATCCCAAGAGATTCGGGTAAGTGGATCTGGGAATTCTTGTAACCAAGGATTGTTTGCTAGGATACCAGCACCCATCCCTACTTTGGCGTAGAAATTTAGTTCAAATTTAGGGGCCTTGGCATTTTTAATACGATTGGCAGAAGCATCTAAATTAACTGATCCTGTAGTGCCAGAATTAGCAGTGGCAGTTGTGTCTGACTCATTCGTGGCGGCACCCAATACAGCACCATCGGCAGGTTGGGCATTGGAAGTGAAAACACCATCGTGCAAAGCTTCACTCCATAATTTAGAGCCAAGAATTGAACTTCCCCAATTATTTTTAAGAAATGATTGATACGATCCTGACTCCTTAGTCCAGGACATCAAGCACTCTTCTAACTGCCTGGTATTAAATAATTTTTGAATTACCGGCTGCTGCAATGTATAATATCCATCTACCGGCTGGTAGTCACCCCAGCTTTCCAGAGGATTGTTTTCAGCAGCAACATATTTACACAGGGAGGCCGTTTCATCATTCTTTTGTGAAATGGCCACCGTGGTTTCTACTTTTTTAAGGGCATCGGCAAAAGCCCAGCTCTTAGGTAAACTATACACAGGATTTAGGTTGTGCACCATCAAGGCTCCCACTTTCCCAGCCTTCATATCGGCCACCAGTGCTTCTGCCTTGCGGTCGTTTCCGGAGCGGAAGTAAGCCCGCTCACTGTATGAAAGCGTGGTTCCATCATTACCCAGCATTTGGTTTATCGCAATTGCCACGTGCTCGTAGTCAGCATTGTTGGCACCGTTAACCACCAAAGCGTTTTTACCAGCTTTGATCAGCTCTTGAGCAATGGAGTCCATTTCCTTTGCATACTTTGAAGAAGCAGCTGGTAGGGTTCTTTTGCCTTTGGCTGAAGCAATGGCATTGTGAAGCGCCACTAATTCATTGCCCATTTGAGCCTGAGTAACTTTGTAACGCTTATCAGCATTGGAGCCGGTTAATGAGAGGTTAGACTCAAACTGGATGTGGCGAGACATGTCTTTACCAGGCACGCGTCTTTTAGCATAATCACCACTTACGCGCTGACCAGTCCAGTCCCCCAGAAAGTCAGCTCCAAAACTTACAATTACTGATGCTTTGGTAAAATCATAAGTAGGCAGAGCTCTTTTACCTGTAGCTGCCTCTATAGCGTCTAATTTTTCTGAATAGGATAGGGCATCAGCCGCCACATGCTTAAAGTTGGCGTATTTTTCCGCTAGCTGATTTACTAGTTTTAAGGTGGTAGGGCTCATTACTGTAGAAGTAAGCAGCACCACCTGTTTTCCTGCAGCATCGGCCGCAGCCATACCTTTAATAACCGCATCATCTAGTTCAGCCCAAGTGGTTTCTTTCCCTGCTGCTAAAGGCTTTTGCAAACGAGTAGCATCATATAGGTTTAGCACCGATGCATGTACTCGAGTATTGGCCCCTCCATTGTATTTAGCCAACTTATTGTTTTCCACTTTAATGGGTCGTCCTTCGCGGGTTTTAATAAGCACAGACGAAAAATCATACCCATCAAAATAAGTAGTAGCGTAATAGTTGGCAATACCTGGAATCACCTCTTCAGGAGCCACCACGTAGGGTAAGGACTCGTATACCGGAGACTCGCAGGCCGCTATAGTGGCGGCAGCCGTAGAGAACCCCATATACTTAAGGAAGTCTCTACGTGTAGTACTGGAACTTTCTAATTTTTCTTTATCACCGAGGAATTCACTGGTGGGCAAATCATCTGCGAACTCATTAGCTCCTAACTTTTCGGTAAGTTCAGGATTCTCAAGTTCTGCAATGCCTCTCCAATATTTTTTATTTTCAGCCATTATATTCCTATAGAGATTTAAACTATTAATAGTGACATTTTCCGCACTCTAAACCACCTATCATTTCCACGGTAATTTCTGCGTCTTCACCATACTTTTCTTTAAGCTTCTCGTGCATTTCTTTGTAGTAGGCATTAGACTCTACCTGCACCTCTGTTTCGCGGTGGCAATTAATACACCAACCCATAGTTAGAGAAGAATATTGATAAACTTCTTCCATTTCCTGAATAGGCCCGTGGCAAGTTTGGCACTGTAAGCCTCCCGCTGTAACGTGCTGTGCGTGATTAAAATAGGCCAAATCAGGCAACTTATGAATACGCACCCATTTCACTGGTTTTTCTTCATAATCTTCAATGTAAGCGTAAGCCTCAGGATCCCAACCTACAGCTTCGTAAATTTTAGCTATTTCTTCGGTACCGTATTTAGGGCCTTCTTGAATTTGCATGTGGCAATTCATACAAACTCCTGCCGAAGGAATATTAGAGTGCTTACTCTTACGCGCTCCGTAGTGACAATAGCTGCAATTTATTTGATTTTCACCAGCGTGAAGCTTATGTGAGAATTTGATGGGTTGTTCAGGCTGATATCCCTGGTCTACGTTCACCGACATTAATCCAGCGTACAATTGCTGCAAGAAAACCACAGCAATAACAATAGTAAGAACAGTTAAAATTTTTGGGTTTTTAAGTGCCGTGCGGGTAAGGATATTAGCATCCTCTGTAAGGGTAGAGGTGGGCTCCCCCTTAATTTGCTTGAGCGTGTTTTTAACCCGGGCCAATAGAATCACCAAGAAGAGCAAAATACCCGCCAGAATTATCAGAAGCATCGTGTTGTCACCCTCGTCTTCCGCCACCGCTACAGGAGCACCTGCTGTTTTGTCGCCCTCTGCTTCTTTTGGCTTACTACCTTCAATGGTGTAGGCCAAAATATCCATCACATCTTGCTCAGACAAGCCCGGAAAAGCCGGCATCACCGAGCCATTGTACTCCTCAAATATAGCTAGAGCGTCTTCGTCACCAGACTCCCGCAATTCTTGATTGTTGATAATCCATTTCACCAGCCACTCAGCGCTTCTGCGTTCTGTTACATTGCCTAGCGCTGGACCAATCATCTTCTTATCAAGCTTATGACAAGAAGCGCAATTGGTATTGTACAGTGTCTTTCCATTGGCCGCATCACCTTCTATTTCTTGCGCCATTGCGGAAATAGAAAAGGCTATAGCCATGATTAGCATAATGCTCTTTACTAACCCTCTCTGAATTACATTTTTCTTCATTGATGAACCGAATATGTGGGTATTCTGTCTTTGGGCGGCAAATTTAAGGTTAAAACATATTCTTACCAGCCACCCTCCTGCTCCAAATCAATTTATACTGCTTCTAAATAAATAGGCTCTTTTACAAAAGCGTACTTTTGCCCCAGCAAAAATAAAATTATGAGACTATTATTCGCGGTTTTTTTTGGCTACTGCTCCTTTTTAATGGTGGGTCAAAACAAAGGGAATCTCAATCTTGAAATTCCAAGCGCAATAGAACAGTTGCAACAGGATTATCAAAAGCAGCAAACAACTCAAAACCATTTAGAAGGCTACCGGGTGCAGATCTATAATGGTAGAAAGAATGAGTGCATGAGGGAGCGCTCAAATTTCCTGAAACTATACCCCAGAGTGGCCACCTACACCGTGTATGAAAGCCCTGAATACCGCATACAAGTGGGTGACTTTAGAACTCGCCTTGAGGCCGAGAAATTCAGAAAAAATATTTTGGAGCACTTCAGTGGAAGTTTTGTTTTAAAGACCACTATAAAATGGCCTGACTTAGACCTTGATATTGAAGTACACGAGGTGGAATAAAACGTGATTGGCAGATTTACGCAAACTTTACACCCTTAATCAAAAAACCCTGACTTCTTTGCGGAAGCCAGGGTTTTGCATTTTATAGTACCACCGCTTAAACAGAAGCGGCTAGAGGGTTTTTTTCACTTCTACCTCTTCATAGCCTTCAATAATGTCACCTACTTTAATGTCATTAAAGTTTTTGATATTAAGACCACATTCATAGCCTTTGCTAACCTCTTTAACATCATCTTTAAAACGCTTAAGTGAAGCCAGTTCTCCCGTGTAGACCACCACACCATCTCTAATGATGCGCACCTTGGTGTTTCTGGTAATTTTACCATCCAATACGTAGCAACCAGCAATGGTGCCTACCTTAGAAATTTTAAAGGTTTCCCTGATTTCCACGTTGCACACAATCTCTTCCTTCACATCTGGTGAAAGCATGCCTTCCATAGCATCACGGATCTCATTAATGGCATCGTAAATAATAGAATAGAGCCTTATGTCTACTTGCTCTTTTTCAGCCAATTTACGGGAGTTAGCGGAAGGTCTCACCTGGAAGCCTACTATAATGGCGTCTGAAGCTGCCGCTAGTAAAATGTCGCTTTCACTGATTTGGCCCACTGCCTTGTGGATAATATTCACCTGAATCTCATCGGTGCTTAATTTCTGTAGTGAATCGGCTAAGGCCTCTATTGACCCGTCTACGTCACCTTTAACAATGATATTTAACTCTTGGAAGTCACCCACAGCAAGACGTCTGCCTATCTCTTCAAGGGTAAGGTTCTTCTGGCTACGAGCACTTTGTTCACGCTGCAATTGGGTACGTTTGGCTGCAATGTTTTTAGCCTCCCGCTCATCTTCCATGATTACAAAACGATCACCTGCCTGAGGGGCTCCGTCTAGACCAAGAATGGTTACCGGCCTTGATGGCCCTGCCTCATGGATGGTATGACCCCGCTCATCTAGCATGGCACGCACCTTACCACTGTATTGGCCGGCCAGCACGTAATCACCCACTCTTAAGGTTCCATTTTGCACCAAAATAGTGCTTACGTAGCCCCGCCCTTTATCTAAGGCGGCTTCCACCACAGTACCACTTGCCAGGCGCTCGGGGTTGGCTTTTAACTCCAGAATTTCTGCTTCAAGCAATACTTTTTCAAGAAGATCGTCAACGCCAAGTCCTGTTTTAGCAGAAATATCATGACTTTGAATTTTACCGCCCCATTCTTCCACCAAAAGGTTTTCGGCCGCTAGAGCCTCCTTAATCTTTTCTGGATTGGCAGTGGGTTTGTCAACTTTATTAATGGCAAAAACAATGGGTACACCGGCTGCCTGGGCATGACTGATGGCCTCCTTAGTCTGGGGCATAATACCGTCATCTGCCGCCACCACAATAATGGCTACATCCGTAACCTGGGCACCGCGGGCCCTCATGGCGGTAAAGGCTTCGTGACCCGGTGTATCTAAAAAGGTAATGGTTTCACCGTTTTCCACTTGCACGGAATAGGCGCCAATGTGCTGAGTAATTCCACCTGACTCACCGGCAATTACATTGGCTTTGCGGATGTAGTCCAGTAGTGAGGTTTTACCATGGTCTACGTGACCCATTACGGTAACAATAGGCGCACGACCTTTTAGATCATCTTCTGCGTCTTCTTCAATTTCAATAGCCTCGGTCACATCGGCACTGACAAACTCTACCTCGTAGCCAAATTCTTCGGCTACTATTTGCAAGGTTTCACCGTCTAAGCGCTGATTCATAGTTACCATCATTCCCAACGACATGCAGGATGAAATAACATCATTCACCTGAACGCCCATCATGTTGGCCAGCTCACTTACCGTTACAAACTCTGTAACCTTAATGATTTTGCTTTCCTGCTCCTGTAATTGCTCGTCTTTTAGCTCCTGCTCTTTGCGCTCTTGGCGCTTTTCTCTCCTTATTTTGGCTGAGCGCTTTTTACCACCACCGCCAGTGAGTTTTTCAAGCGTCTCCTTGATTTGCTTCTGTACTTCTTCTTCAGTAAGCTCTCTTTTAGGTTCATTTTTACGGCCACGGCCTTTGCGTTTATTTTGGTTTTCATCTCCCTTATTGGAAGAAATGCGTTTACGCTTGCGCTTACTTTTTAAATCGTCTTTGTTATCGCTACTGCTAGCAACTTTTTTCTTTTTCTTGGGGCGGTTGAATTTAGAGAGATCTACCTTTTGGCCCGTGAATTTAGGACCAGAAAGTTTCTGATACTTGGTATCAATAGTACCTGATTCGCTATCGCCTTCTGCCTCCAATTCTTTGGTGTCTCCATCGGCATCTTTAGGTTCCGCTTCCTTTGACTCAGACTTACTAGGTTCCGGTTTTTCAGCAGCGGCCTTTTCAGTCGCTGGTTCTTCTTTTTCAGCTACGGTCTCCTCAGGAGCTTTCAAAGAAGGGTCTTTTTTCTCACCTTCAGCTTTTACAGTCTCTTCTTTCTTAGGCTCTTGGGCCGATGATTGCTCTTCTTTTTGAACCTCTTCAGCGGCTTCCTTCGCAGGAGTGGCTTCCGGTTCTTTTACGGACTCTTTTTTTGCTTCTTCTTCTTTTTCAGCTTTAGCCTGTGCTTTTTCAGCGGCAGGTTTTGCCTCTTCTGCAGGTTCAGAAACTTCAGGCTCTGCATCTTCTTTCTTACTGCTTCTAGGCTTATCTAAGTCTATCTTGCCCACCATTTTAGGTCCGCTTAAAGATTTAGAGGCTTTTATTACCTCCTCGTCTTCGGGCTTAGACTTGGCTTCAGTGGCCTCTTCAGCAGATTGCTGCTCTTGACGGAGTTTTTCTTTTTCCTCCCTCTTTTGTCGGCTCACCTCTTCTGAGGCCTCTTTCTTAGCTTTATCAGGTGCAAATTTTTCAAGCACTTTTTGAATGTACTCACCAGATATTTTGGTAGTAGGACGTAGTTTTTCCTCTAACCCAAGTTCACCGAGGTATTCCATTACGGTGCTTACACCGGTATTACATTCTTTAGCTAATTGACTTAGTCTTAACGACTTTTCGGCCATAAACTATTTTTTATTCTTCAAATTCTGCTCTAAGAATTTCACGCACATTCAAAATGGTTTCTTCTTCCAAGTCTGTGCGCGAAACTAAATCATCAACACTTAATTCCAGTACACTGCGGGCCGTGTCACACCCAATATCTTTTAACGCCTTAATTACCCAGTCTTCAATTTCATCGGTAAACTCGGTAAGCTCTACGTCTTCTTCTTCGTCTATATCTCGGTATACATCAATCTCATAGCCGGTTAGGCGCCCTGCTAATTTAATGTTTAAACCTCTTTTACCAATGGCCTTAGAAACCTCCTCGGGTTTAAGAAAAACCTCGGCCCGGCCATTATCGTGGTCTATGTTTATGCTGGTAATTTTAGCAGGGCTTAGTGCTCTGGTGATGTAGAGGTTTTCATTAGTAGTGTAATTGATCACATCAATGTTTTCATTACCCAACTCTCGTACAATGCCGTGTATGCGACTTCCTTTCATTCCCACACAGGCTCCTACCGGATCAATCCGATCGTCATAAGACTCTACTGCCACCTTGGCTTTTTCACCGGGTTCACGCACTACATTTTTAACAATGATTAATCCGTCAAAAACTTCTGGAATTTCTTGCTCAAATAGCTTTTCTAAAAAGCGTGGATCTGTTCGCGAAAGCGTAATTACCGGTTTAGTCCCGCGCAAATCTACGCTGCGTACCACTGCTCTAATGGTGTCTCCTTTTCTAAAATAATCTCTGGGAATTTGCTGGTCTTTGGGCAGAATTAATTCGTTCTGCTCATCGTCATAAATAATAACGGCCCGCGGACGCACGTGATGCACCTCTCCGGTCAAAATCTCCCCTTCAAGATCTTTATATTTTTTATAGATAACGCCATTATCATGCTCCTGAACCTTTTGCATGAGGTTTTGCTTAAAAGCCAGCACAAATCTCCGGCCTTGGTCTATAAGTTTTAACTCTTCAGAAACCTCTTCCCCCACTTCAAAATCAGGCTCAATTTTTAATGCTTCTGAAAGCTCTATTTCTAAATTATCGTCTTCGGCCTCTCCGTCTGCTACAATAATTCGGTTGCGCCAAATCTCAAGATCGCCTTTATCGGGATTTACAATGATGTCGTAATTATCATCACTGCCAAACTTTTTTACCAGCTGGCTCCGCAAGGCCTCTTCAATGATGGCCATGAGGGTAACTCTATCAATATTTTTTTCTTCCTTAAAATCAGAGAAGCTTTCAATTATAGCCTGATTTTCCATTTGTAAAGCTGATGTTACTTGAATTCTACTTGAACCCGTGCCTGGGTAATGTTTGCTAAATCTATGGTTTGTTGTTTGGTTACAGTTCGCTTGCCTTTACCTACCGGCTTTGGCTCCCTGGTTTTCCACTCGAGGGTAAGTACGTCATTTTCAAAATTTACGAGTCGCCCTTCAAATTCTTCTTCATTCTGGGTAACCACTTTTAGTTTACGACCTACATTCTGTACATATTGGTCTTTTACTTGCAATGGTTCTCCCACGCCCGGTGAGGTTACGGTAAGGTCAAAATCTACATCATCTTCAATAAGCTTTCCTTCCAGGGCTCTACTTATCTCGGTTAATTCTTTGAGTTTTATCCCTTCTATTTTATCTATGACCAAACGTATGTTGTGATCAACACCCACCGAGAAGTGGACCATAAAACACTGCCTCTGGGCTATTTCTTCCTTAATAAGAGCGATTAGCTCCTGCTCTTTAATCATGCATATCCAATAAAAGAGGGGCACAAGGCCCCTATTATTGAGGCTGCAAATATAAGATTAATTTGCAAAGTGCTTGAGATAGAATTAGGTGAGTGTAATTTTTAATTGCCTGAATCCTTCACTAGCAGTATCTTTTAAATGGCAAAATCAATGGCTGTTGAGCTTTGCATCACGTAAAATTGATATTTTTTCATAGGATTACCCGGAAGCCTTCAATTATTGCGAAGCATTAATCTTCTAAGGAAGTAAATTTAAACCTAGCCTGAGAAAAGAGAGGGTTACACTTTTTCGTTAGTTGCAGAGATTTGATAGATGATTGGCAAAAAACCTGAGTGGCCTTATTAGGCTAT
Organism: uncultured Bacteroidota bacterium; assembly: GCA_913057235.1. Classification (GTDB taxonomy): domain Bacteria; phylum Bacteroidota; class Bacteroidia; order Flavobacteriales; family Schleiferiaceae; genus CAJXNI01. The sequence continues at coordinate 53,992 of CAJXNI010000006.1, read as the reverse complement.
TTAACGCACCCTTAAGTGCATGGGGGGCTTATATTTTCTAATTTAGCCCCCTTAAGTGATTCAACCCTATGTCAGTAGCGGAACAAAGGTTTACACAAAAACGCCTGCGCTCTTCCTATTTATCCGTAATCATCAGTATTTCACTGGTGCTTTTTTTATTGGGCACTTTTGGTGCTTTAGTCTTAAATGCTTCTCAAATTGCGCGTTTTGTAAAGGAGAACTTTGCCATTACCGTGCTGCTTGAAAATGAAGCCTCTCCTGTGGCAGTGAGGCAATTTCAAAAAAGTTTACAGCTAGCTCAATACGTCAAAAGCACCGAGTTTATCTCAAAAGAAGAAGCTGCTGAAGAGCTCAAAAAAGAATTGAATGAAGAGTTTGTAGACTTTTTAGGCTACAATCCGCTCAACAATACCATAGAAGTTAGGCTTAAAGCCGATTTTGTAACCGAAGCACAAATTCAAAAACTAGAGCAAGAATACGCAGCCAAGCCCTTTGTGAAGGAGGTAGTGTACGATAAACCGCTCATTCAAAAGATGAATGAGAATATTAAAAACATCAGTATTTTTTTGATTGCCGGCAGCATACTACTCGCATTAGTAGCTATTGCCTTAATAAATAGCTCCATACGCTTGGCCATTTATTCACGCAGGTTTCTCATTAAAACCATGCAACTGGTAGGCGCCACCAAGGGCTTTATTCGAAAGCCCTTTATTTACCGAAGCTTCCGCCATGGTGTCTACGGTGCTATTATTGCCTGCTCACTTTTAGCCTTACTTTTTTACTACTTAGAAAAAAGCCTTCCCGGCTTTGCCTCACTGCAAAGCATTTTAAACTTTGTAATCTTAGGGCTTTCTATTTTTGCCGCTGGTATACTCATTTCCATGAGTTGTACTTTTTTTGCGCTTAAGAAATACCTGAAATTAAAAACAGATCAACTGTATTTTTAGATATGAAACAACAAACATTTGTGTTCGGAAAGAAAAACTATTTGCTTATGGCAGCTGGTATTGTTCTGATGGTAATTGGCTACCTTCTTATGCAGGGAGGAGGAAGTGATAATCCTGAAGTTTTTAACCCCGAAATTTTTTCGGCCCGCAGAATCACCTGGGCACCGCTCATTATTATTTTAGGCGTAATCACTGAAATCTACGCTATAATGGCGCCCCATAATGAGCAATCTTGAGGCCCTGATTTTAGGCATCATTCAGGGGCTTACGGAATTTTTACCCGTAAGTAGTAGCGGCCACCTAGAGCTGGCCAAAGCATTATTTGGAGACCAGTCAGTACCTGAAGAAAGCATGCTTTTCACCGTGGTGGTGCATTTTGCTACCGCCCTCTCTACCCTGATTATTTTCAGAAAAGAAGTAGCCCAGATTTTCAAAGGGCTTTTTCAGTTCAAACAAAATGAAGAGTTACGCTTCAGCATTTTCATTGTGCTCTCCATGATTCCGGCCGCAGCCGTGGGTTTAGCCTTTGATGAAATATTGGAAACCCTTTTTGATGGTCAAGTTCTTCTGGTAGGTTTCATGCTTTTTGTGACTGGTTTGCTTTTACTCTTCGCTAATCGGGCCAGCCGAGGGCAAAAAAAAGTGAATGCCTTTAGTGCCATTATTATTGGTGTCGCTCAAGCCATCGCCATTTTACCGGGTATCAGTCGCAGCGGTGCTACCATTTCGGCTTCCATTCTTTTAGGGGTTAGCCGTGAGCAAGCAGCCCGCTTCTCCTTTTTAATGGTAGTTCCTTTAATTTTAGGCAAAATGGCTAAAGATATTTTAGATGGGGCTTTAATCACAGAAAGTGGCATTCCGCTGTCCATAGTTTTGGCCTTTGCCGGGGCCTTTTTCACAGGCTTAGCGGCCTGCCAATGGATGATTGCGGTGGTAAAACGCTCTAACCTCAACTACTTTGCCTATTACTGTTTTGTAGTAGGCCTCATCGCTATAATCTCTACCTTTTTAGCTTGAGTTTTACTAAAGAAGAATTACTGGCCGGTCAGGTTTTTTTGGTGGATAAAAATCTAAACTGGACGTCTTTTGACGTGGTAAACAAGCTCCGCTACCAACTCAAAAAAAAATTTGGACTTAAAAAAGTAAAGGTGGGTCACGCAGGCACGCTTGATCCTTTGGCCACCGGTTTACTCATTATTTGTGCAGGCGCTAAAACCAAAGCCATTAATGAGTTTATGGGACTTCCCAAAACCTACACGGGTACCATTACCCTGGGGGCTACCACTCCTAGCTATGACTTGGAAACAGAGGTAGACCAGCACTATCCGATTGATCACCTTAACCCCACTCTCTTGCATGAAGTGACGGCTCAGTTTACGGGCAACTTGATGCAAGTGCCGCCCAACTTTTCAGCCATTAAAAAAGGGGGTGTAAAAGCCTATGAAGCGGCCCGCAAGGGAGAAGATCTTAAGTTGACACCGCGTCCTATCACTATCCATTATTTTAAGCTTACACGGATAGATTTACCTAGGGTAGATTTTGAAGTGCGTTGCAGCAAAGGCACCTATATCCGAAGCTTGGCCCATGATTTTGGCCAGGCTCTGAATAGTGGCGCGCATCTATCAGCGCTGCGAAGAACCGCTATTGGCGATTATAAGGTGGAACAGGCGTTAACGGTAGACCAAATGATCCAGAAATTTCACATGGAATCTTAAAATACCAATCTGTTAATCGGTATACTTACTATTCCACAGTTCTGAATTAAAGTTTTTCATCCGGCTAAAGCCGTACAAAGCGGTTAAACCTGAAAAAGCAATAAAGAGGTAAAAGAAAAAGATTACCCGAATAGCCAATGAAGATTGGTCATAAGGCCCCATCATTACAGAGCTAGGCACGCAACAAACCACTAAAGCGGCTAAGAGGGCCACGCTAGCCAAAAGACTTTTAAATGAGCGGAAAGGGAACACTACCGCCTTACGCAATGGATGTAAATCATTACCCCACTTGTGTACTAAATAGTAGCGTTGATTGCCCAAGGGAATAAAAAGTAAGGGATCTTTGTCTTTATATTCTAAGTTGAATAAGGAGGCCGGAGCCACAATTTTAAAATCTTTGATTTCCTGCCCTTCTTTTTTTTGCAACTGCTTCACTTTAGCTACCGCCTCATGTGGAATTTCGCCTTTAAAATATTTGGTACTCAAAAAGCGTAAGCGATAGTTTGTGCAAAGCTCTTTAATCTGCTTAAGTGTGAAGATTTTATCGGCTTCTAGATTACGGGCCTCCAAATGAGAAATTTGGCCGTCTGAAGAAAAAATATTTTGCAAAATGTGATCATCCAGCTGATCATCTTCCTTTAAGATTTCTTGAAAAGCCCTTAAAACTTCATCTGGATTCTTAGCTTGATCTTTTGCTTTCGTTTTATGTAAGGCTTTCTCTAAATCTACTCCATTCATTATCATAGTCCTACGTCCTTTTAAAAGAATAGCTTAAAAGTAAAAAATATAATACGAACTTTGAAACAGCATAAATCGACTGATAGTTTAAAGTGAACATTGAAGAGCTGCGAAATTTTGCCCTTTCCTTGCCTGGCACCCATGAGAGTTTACCCTTTGACAACAATACGCTGGTATTTAAGGTCTTAAATAAAATGTTTTTGTTAGCAGCATTAGATTCCCAACCCTTACGCATAAATTTTAAAGCTTTGCCAGCTGATAATATTGCTTACCGCGAAAAATACGCAGCTGTGATACCCGGCTACCACAGCAATAAAAAACACTGGAGCACCGCCAACCTAGATGGCTCTATTCCCAGGGAAGAAGTGCAGGAATGGATCCAAAATTCATACGATTTGGTGATAACCAAAATGACCAAAAAAGAAAAACAAGAACTCGCTAGTTTTCAATGAAAAAGTTTGCAAAATATTTTTTTCAAGGCATCGTAGTGCTGGCACCGGTTACCATTACCCTTTATGTGCTCATTGAGGTTTTCATTTTCATGGACAGCCTCAACCCGTTTAACATACCCGGTGCCGGGGTAGTTCTTACCTGCATAGCCATTGCTTTGGTCGGTTTCATTGTGCGTAACTATATTTCAGATCGTATTATTGAATGGATAGAGCTGCAAATAAAAAAGGCTCCCTTGGTAAGCATTATTTACACAGCCGTGCAAGATTTACTCAAATCTTTTGTTGGCGACCGCCAAAGCTTCAAAAAGCCCGTGCTGGTAAAACTTTACGAGAACTCAGAAATCCGCAGGCTGGGTTTTATTACCAATGACAACTTCACCAAAATGCCCGAACTGAAGGAGCAATATATTACCGTCTACTGTCCGCACAGCTACAATATTTCAGGTAACGTATTTTTGGTGCCCGCCCATTATGTGCAACCGGTTGACTTAAAGGCCTCAGACGTGATGAAATACACGGTATCAGGCGGGGTTACTCAAATTGAAAAAAACAATTAGCTATGCGATTATTTTTTACGCTTATCCTTTTCACCTTCTCACTTTTTACGTTTGCCTCTCAGGGCGATACCATCCGCGTAACAGCGCACCAAAAAGTAGACATGACCTGGTATCAAAGCTACCGCGCTTGGGCCCAGTTCCCAGACAGCACGCATCAGTATCATAAAATTCTTCTAAAGTTTACCTTGGGTTGTGCCAGCACAGGCTGCAGCGATTGGGACTACACAACCCTACTAAACATTCGCCACAGAACGGGCCGCCTAGACAGTGCCGTTGACCGCATTGACACCTTGCAGAGCAATCCTCTGGTGGTGGATACCATCTGGCGCGTATTTGACGAAGTGGAGCCCTATGAATTGGCCAAAGTAATTACCCCTTATGGAGGAGCACTCCCCAATGCATGGGAGCGTAGCTTTGTGTTTGACGTTACGGAATACTACCCGCTTTTAAGGGATTCTGTAGAGCTAGAAGCTTTTTACCAAGGCTGGTCTAGTGGTTTTAGTGCCAATTTGGAATTTATAATGATTGAAGGTATCCCACCCCGCAACGTATATGAGGTGCAAAACCTCTACCGCGGCAAATTCAATTACCTGAGTAGCCAGCAGTTTGAAACTAATCACATGCCTGCCCGTCAGGTGGACTTACACCCACAGGCTCAACAGTTTAATCTGCGCATGGCCCCCAGTGGGCACGGTTTTGTAAACAGTTTAAACTGTGCCGAATTCTGCGAAAAAGATTACTACGTAAATGTTAACGGCAACCGGGTAGCTACCCAAGCCATGTGGCGAAATGATTGTGGATTAAACGCTTTGTACCCTCAAGCCGGAACCTGGCTATACGATAGGGCCAATTGGTGTCCCGGTGATGAAGTGACCATTTACAACCATGACCTTACGCCTCACCTCAGCGGCAGCTCTGCAACTATTGACGTAGACATTGAACCCTACAGTTACACGGTACCCCAAGGCGAAACTCCCGCCAATTACAACATGTCGGTTCAATTTTTTCAATTGAGTGATTTTAACCACAATTTAGATGCAGAAATAAGTGCTATTGTAGCACCCACACTTGATGACGCCTTCGGGCGCATAAATCCGGTTTGCACCGAAGCCCAGATTGAAATCACCAATAAAGGCGCCACCGGCCTAACAGAACTAAAACTACAATACGGTGTAGCCGGCAATGGTAATTGGCAAGAACACATTTGGCAGGGCCAGTTGGCTCCCCTCGAAAAAACCATCATTAGCCTGCCCATGCAAGAACTGAGGCACTGGACCAGCTGGCGTGATACCCTCCTATTTAAAGCACAGCTTTTGGAAATTAACCAGCAAGGCCAGGATGATGTGGCCTACAACAATACTTACACCACGGCCTTTGCGCCTACCCCTGAATTTCCGGCTACGCTGCGTTTTGACCTTAGAACCAACGGAGCCGCACAAGAAACACATTGGCAATTAAAAGACTTAGTGACTGATAGTGTTATTCAGCAAGGCGATAACTTTAGCAACAACACTTCATATCGCGATACTTTTGACTTAAGCCCCGGTTGCTACGAGCTTACCATTTTTGACCGTGATAAAGACGGACTCAGTTTTTTTGGTAACAATGATGGGGGTGGTACCGCCAGCCTGCGCAATATTGGTGGTAGCTTTTTCAACTATTCCATCAACCCAAATTTCGGAACCCGCTTCACTTTAAACTTCACTGTGGGTTACGGTTTGGGTCTCCCCGATGAGGCTTCGCAAGGTCCCTTGCCGCAGGTTTTCCCCAACCCGAGCACGGGCATTTTCAACCTGGAATGGGAAAATCCCCAAGCAAAGAATCTTAGCTACCGGATAGTCAATCTATCGGGGCAAACCCTAAAAGAAAAAAGCTTAGGCAAGGCGCAGAGCGTTCAAGAGCAATTTGACCTGAGCCACTTACCAGCGGGTCTTTACCTATTAATTGTGCAAATGGGAGAACAACAGTTTGAGCAAAAAATTGAACTGCACTAAATTTTGCTTTTAAACTAGCGCTGGGCTCTGTTTCCGCCATCGCCTAAGCGAAACAGCAGCGAGTTGATGAAACTGAGCAGGAGGCTAAAAATTAAGGCCCACCAAAAATTTTGCACTGTAAAACCACCCACCAGGCTGTCAGCGGCCATAATTACCAAGGCGTTAATCACAAATAAAAACAAGCCAAACGTAACCAAGGTGGCCGGTATGGTTAAGAGAATTAAAAGTGGTTTTATGGTCAAATTGAGCAAACCCAAGACAATGGCTACCAAAATGGCGGTGCCAAAACCCGATAGCTGTACATAGGGTTCTAAAATCCAAGCCGCTAAAAAAACGCTAAGGGTATTTACAATCAAACGGATAAGCAATGAATTCATGCGGTGTGCTGTTTTTGAGAATTTCTAAAGTACAAAATACGGGCAGCCCGCAGACCTTTGGAAAAAAAGCTATGAAGTTTTTCACCTATTCTGCTTTTGTAAAATGCATTTATCCTTAGCATCTTGCAGCAACAAAAATTTTAAGATGAAATTAAAACATACAATCATGGCCCTAACGGCCGGTTTATTGGGGTTAAGCGCCTGTCAAACCGGTACTGCGCCTCAAAATGAAACTGAAATGGCTACAGCCGAAACACCCGAAATACCCTACGACCAACATTCGTACGCCAAACCCGAAGAAGCATTTGTAAAGCACCTCAGCTGGCAAGCAAGAGTTGATTTTGACGAAAAAATTATTGAAGCCACCGCAGCTTGGGATATTGAGCCAGCTGAAAATGCGGAGCAGATTATTTTTGACACGTATGACCTGAACATACAAACCGTGAAGGTTGACGGTGAAGAAGTAGAGTTTTCATTAGGAGAACAAGACCAACACATGGGGCAAGCGCTTAGTATCCCTATTAAGCCCAGCTCAAAGGTGGTGCACATAAAATACTACACCAGCCCGGGCGCCAGGGCCTTACAATGGCTGAGCGCAGAACAAACTGCCGGTAAAGAAATGCCTTTCTTGTTTACCCAATCACAGGCCATTTTAGCCCGCAGTTGGATTCCTACTCAAGACAGCCCAGGCATACGCTTCACCTATGATGCAACAGTACAAGTACCCGAAAACATGTTGGCCTTAATGAGCGCCAGCAATCCGCAGGAGCGCAACCAAAAAGGTGAATACCAATTTAAAATGCCTCAGCCCATACCGGCTTACCTGCTAGCCTTGGCTGTTGGAGACGTATACTTTGAGCCTATTAGTGAACGTACTGGAGTGTATGCCGAAGCCTCTCTATTGGACACAGCCGCCTATGAGTTTGCCGATCTTGAAAAAATGGTGGTGGCCGCTGAGGAGCTTTACGGCCCCTACGCCTGGGGGCGCTACGATTTGATTGTACTGCCGCCTTCTTTTCCCTTTGGCGGGATGGAAAATCCACGCCTCACTTTTGCAACGCCCACCATTTTGGCCGGAGACCGCAGCCTGGTGAGCCTGGTGGCGCATGAGCTGGCCCACAGCTGGAGCGGCAACCTGGTGACCAATGCCACCTGGAATGACTTCTGGCTGAATGAAGGCTTTACAGTATACTTTGAACACCGCATTATGGAAGCCGTATACGGCCGGGAGTATTCTGAAATGCTAGCCAGCCTTACCCGCAGTGGGCTTAAAGAAACAGCCGCTGAAATGCTGGAAGAAGTGCCCAATGACACCAAGCTAAAATTAGACCTGGCCGACCGCAATCCAGATGATGGGGTAACCAGTATACCTTATGACAAAGGGTATTTCTTTTTACGCCTAATTGAAGAAACGGTAGGCCGTGAGCGCTTTGACACCTTTTTACGCAACTATTTTGATGCTAATAAATTCAAGGTAATGACTACCGAAGAATTTGTAGACTACCTCAAGGCCAATTTGCTAAGTGATGAGCAAATGAAGACCATTAAGGTAGACCAGTGGATTTACGAAACTGGTATTCCTGATAACTTGCCCAAGGTAAACTCAGACCGTTTTGCTCAGGTGGAAGCAGCCCTTGCTCTATTTCTGGAAAAAGGCCTGACGCCTGATGCGAAAGTGACGGAAGCCTGGACCACCCATGAATGGCTACACTTTATCAACTCTATGCCTGAAGGCGTCACCCAAGAGCAGTTGGCCAAACTTGACAAGCTCTACAAATTCAGCCAAACCGGTAACAGTGAAATTGCTGCCGCTTGGTTTCAACCCACTATTGAAGCAGGTTATGAAGCGGTTTACCCGCGGGTAGAAGAATTTTTGGTAAACGTAGGCCGCAGAAAATTCCTTACCCCCACCTATGAAGCGCTCCTAGAGGCAGGCCAAGAAGAAATGGCCTTAAATATTTACCAAAAGGCCCGCCCCAATTACCACGCGGTGAGCCGTGAAACCATGGACAGGCTTTTAAACTACGAAGGATAATTACTCCCGATTGGCAAATTAAAAAGGGCTGAATTTGGAATTCAAATTCAGCCCTTTTCATATTTCTAAACTTTTTTAACCCAAAAAACTACTCCATAAAATAAATGCGCTTTACCCGCTGCCCTACACCCGTAAACACCTCGTACGGGATGGTATCCATGCGCTGCGCTACTTCCTGCACCGGCATCTGCTCGCCAAATATTTCCACGGCATCCCCTTCTTGCACTTCGCTATTCGTAACGTCTACCATAATCATGTCCATACACACCCGGCCCACGGTGGGGTAACGCTTACCGCGAATGACCACCTGCCCCTTTCCATTGCTGAGGCTTCTGCGAAAACCATCGGCATAACCCAGCCCTACAATGGCAATGGTCATGTTTTGAGAAGCCGTAAACGTACGGCCATAACTCACGCTATCACCCGCTTGCAAGGTTTTAAGCTGAGATACCACTGAGCGCAATTCACTCACTACCTTTAGGTAGGGTTCATCGGCTGCGCTAGTGGCTACTCCGTACAAACTAATACCTAAGCGTACCATATCATAGTGGGCCTGCGGATAATGCGAAATACCGGCAGAATTACAAAGGTGACGCCAAAAAGGCTGGGCCAGCTCTTCTCGCAGGTAAGTAGTCATGGCTTCAAAACGCTGAATTTGGGTCTCGGTAAAAGCCCGCTCGCTTACCTGGTCGGCAGCCGCTAGATGACTGAATACCGATTCTACTTTTACCAAATTTGAATTTTCGAGAATTTGCACCAGCCTGGGTAATTCATCTTTTGTGAAGCCCAGGCGGTTCATGCCGGTTTCTAATTTCAAGTGGATAGGCCAGGGCTTCAACATGGGCTTTTCTTTCAGCACTTCCAGCAGTTCCTCCAGTCTTGTAAAGCTGTAAATCTCGGGTTCCAGGCAATAATCAATCATTTCAGGCAGCGCATTGCGCTCGGGGTTCAGCACCAAAATGGGCAGCGAAATTCCTTTTTTGCGCAATTCCACGCCTTCATCGGCATAAGCCACCCCTAAATAATTGACCCCGTGAAACTGTAATAAATTGGCAATTTCATAGCTACCGCTACCGTATGAAAAAGCCTTAACCATGGCCATTATGCCGGTATCTTGGCTAAGCTTAGCGCGATAGTGGTTGAGGTTGCTTACCAAGCGCGGTAGGTAAATATTGAGTACGGTTTCGTGGCTTTTTTGCTCTAAACGCTGGCTGATTTTTTCAAATTGAAAACGCCTGGCGCCCTTAAGCAAAATGGCTTTGTGGCTAAAATCAAGGCTACTCATTTCTTTTAAAAAAGAATCAGTAGAATTAAAATAAATGGTGGGCGCCTTAAAATTGGGCCGGTGTTTAAAAAGCTGCGGTCCAATGGCAATAATTTGTTCCAGTTCATGGGCGTTTAGGTAGCCTTGCATCTTCTGGAAAAGGGCTTTACCCTTTAGGCCCGTTTGCAACAGGTCTGAAATAATAAGCACTTTGGGCTGCTGCCGGCCGTGGTATTTTAAAAAGTGCAAGGCAATGCGCAAAGACTCCAAGTCTGAGTTGTAGGCATCATTAATAATAAGGTTTTGCGAATGGCCTTTTCGCATTTCCAAGCGCATTTCTACCGGTTGAAGGGCCCTTATTTTTTTTAGCAAGGATTCTATAGAAAGCCCTATGGCCAGTGCCGCCCGCAGTGAATGCAGCGCATTTTGCTGAGAAGCCTCATCGGCAAAGGGCAAACTTAAAGGGTATCTTTGCCCTTGCCAATGCAACCAAAAATCATGCTCACTTTTGGGCTCGGCATACAGCTGGGCCTGTTTTTCAGTAAAAGACCACGTTAAAAGCTCGGTTCCGTTCTTCTGAGCAAAGGCTTGAATTTGAGCAAAGAGGGCACTTGCGTTTTGTTGCACCACCAGGGCTTTAGCTGTTTTAAAAAGCTGCAGCTTTTCCTTAATCTTTTCAGAGGTACTGGCAAAAAACTCGGCGTGTGCTGAGCCAATATTGGTAAATAGACCCAGGGTTGGTTCAATTATTTTTTGCAGACGGGCCATCTCATCAGGCTTGCTAATACCGGCTTCTATTAAGGCCCATTGATGATGCGCCTCTATGCCCCAAAGGGAAAGCGGCACCCCTATTTGCGAGTTGTAGCTTTTAGGGCTGCGGATGAATTTGACTTGCTGCCCCAAGAGTTGCGCCAACCACTCTTTTACCACCGTTTTACCATTGCTGCCAGTAATGGCTAAAACTTTTACACCATGCTTTTGGCGCACCGCAGCTGCTAAGCTTTGCAGGGCCTCCAGGCTATTGTCCACTTTCAAAAAGTGGGCATCATTGGCTGCATGATCCGGCACTTGCTCTACCACAAAAGCGCGTACGCCCCGCTGGTACAAGTCGTCCACAAAAACATGGCCATTGCGGTTTGTACCGTTTAGGGCAAAAAACAAACTGCCATCGGTCTGGGCAGCCTGTCTGCTGTCAAACAATAAACGGGTAATCAGGGGGTCTTCGCCCGAAGGGATAAAAGGAGCCTTAAGAATCTGGGCAATTTCAGAAAGGGCCAGCTTAGCCACGGTCTTGTGCTTCTTTTTGCGTTACCTCATTAAAAGCCGCCCGGCTGAGCGGTTCATATTCTTCACGCTCGCCTAAAAAAACCTGTTTGGTACCTGCCACCTTGCGATGGGAGAAATGCGCCAAATTGCCGGTTTTCACACATACCGCGTGTACTTTAGTTACGTATTCGGCTACGGCCATTAAATTAGGCATGGGACCAAAAGGCTTGCCGGTAAAATCCATGTCTAAACCAGCCACAATCACGCGTATGCCTTTATTAGCTAATTGCGTGCATACTTCCACAATGCCCTCGTCAAAAAACTGACCTTCATCAATGCCCACTACGTCAATGCCATCGCTGTAAAGCAAAAGGTTACTGCTGCTTTCTACCGCGGTGCAGCGGATGGAGTTCATATCATGACTCACCACGTCTTCTTCACTGTAGCGGGTATCTACAATAGGCTTAAAAATCTCCACCGTTTGTTGCGCAAATTGAGCCCGTTTCATTCTGCGGATGAGCTCTTCGGTTTTACCGGAAAACATGCTGCCACAAATCACTTCAATCCAGCCGGTATGTTTTTGATGATTTACTGTATTTTCGAGGAACATTTAAGACACCTATTGAATTTACAAATCTACATAAAAACGCTGCCCGGCTATGAAAGACCGTATTAGGAATGACCTTAAGCAACTATGCTACCACATTATTGAAAATAAGGAGCCGGAAGCCTTACCTGAACAGTTAACCCGCGTGCAAATGTTGTACGAGCGGCTGTTGCTTTTAAACTATTTGGAAGAACAGGAAAGTAATACCGCTGAAACTGAGGCCTCTTACGGGTCTTCGCCCGAAGTACAAAGCCAGCCGCAAGCAGGACAAGAAACCGCTGCCGCCCCGGAGACTAAAGAACAGGACTCCGTTTCACAAACACCGGCACCCGAAGCCCAGCCCGAAGTACCCCCTGCTCCTAAAACTGCCCAGGAGCCGGTGGAAGAACCTGTCCAGAATCGCCCTGACCCGGTGAAGAATGAGACGGCACCTGAGCCCCAAGAGCATGCAAAGGGGTTGGAAAAGCCTGCTGCAAAGCAAGAGCAACCTGAGAAACTGAAGCCCTATACCCCATCGGCCGAGGAGCCCACAAAAAATAAAGCCAGTTTAAACGACCGCCTGGCTCAGGGCAATATTGAAATTGGCTTAAACGACCGCATTGCTTTTGTGAACCAACTTTTTGAAGGCAATCAACAAGATTTTATACGCGTGCTTTCACAACTTAACACCTTCACCAGCGTGCAAGAAGCCGAGGTTTTTCTGGAACAATTGGTAAAACCCGATTACAACTGGGAAGACAAAGAAGAATACGTGGAGCGGCTGGTAGAGCTAGTACGTGTAAAATTGGGAGACCCCGCCTGATCTTTTCGTCCGTTTTTGCATTAGTATATTCTATACTTTTGCAAACTTTTAATAATCAAAATTTCAAAGCCCGTAAGCTATGAAAATGAAGCTTTCTCACTTTGGGTATAAGCTGCCCAAAGAATTAATTGCCGACCGTCCTTTACCGCACCGCGATGACAGCCGCCTGATGGTGGTAAACCGTAAAGACGGCTCTATTGAACACAAGCAATTCACCGATCTGATTGACTATTTTGAAGATGGTGATGCATTGGTATTAAACAATACCAAGGTTTTTCCGGCCCGCATGTATGGCACCAAAGAAAAAACCAATGCCCGCATTGAGGTTTTCTTGCTGCGTGAGCTTAATGCCGAAAGCCGATTGTGGGATGTGTTGGTAGACCCGGCCCGTAAAATTAGAATTGGTAACAAACTGTATTTTGGTGAAGACGACAGTCTGGTGGCCGAGGTAATTGACAACACCACCTCACGAGGTCGTACCCTGCGTTTCTTGTTTGATGGCAGCTATGAGGCCTTTCGCGCCAAGCTGAAAGAATTAGGCGAAACGCCCATACCCAAATACATTGGCCGCGACCCCGATGAAGAAGATGAAGAACGCTACCAAAGTATTTTTGCCAAAGAAGAAGGAGCTGTAGCCGCCCCGGTTGCCAGTTTGCACTTTAGCAAGCAGCTTTTAAAACGCCTGGAAATTAAAGGCGTAGGTTTTGCCGAACTTACCCTACACGTAGGCCTGGGAACTTTCAGACCCGTAGAGGTAGAAGACCTGAGCAAACATAAAATGGACAGCGAGCAATTTAAAATCACGGATCAAACTACCAGTGTGGTGAATAAGGCCATTGATGCCCGTAAGAAGGTTTGTGCCGTTGGCACTACCTCTATGCGTGCTTTAGAAAGTTCGGTTAGCACCGATGGCCATTTGAAAACCTATGATGGCTGGACCAATAAATTCATATTCCCGCCTTTTGAATTTAACATTGCCAATTGCATGATTACCAATTTTCATGCTCCCCAAAGCACCTTAATGATGATGACAGCCGCCTTTGCCGGTTATGATTTATTATTGAAAGCCTACAAAGAAGCGGTAAAAGAAAAGTACCGGTTTATGAGTTATGGTGACGCCATGCTGATTCTGTAAAATATCTTTTTACAATCTTCATTTCAGCCGCCTCCTTTTTGGGGGCGGTTTTTTTTGCCCCATTGTTCTTAAGGCGTGGTCTATCGCTCATCCTAATCGCTGATTTTTAGCTAACTTTAAGGCTCAACCAACGGTCATGAAAAAACTGCTACTTTTTTTACTGTGCCCCGCCTGGCTTTGGGGGCAGGCCTTTCTGCCCAATGCCTATCAAGAAGATTACAACCGCGCGCTCAGGCAGCAAAGCCGTTCGCAAAGTTTGCCCGTTTTTGGTTTTGGCGCCCGCCTTACCGTAGATTTCGTAGCCGTTGAATCGTTGGCGCAATTGCGCTTAAGCTTGGTAGGTGCTGCCGGCATGGGCGTTGTACCCTCAGGCAACAGCCACGCTCTTTTCCCCAATTACCATATAGAATTAGACGTATACCGCGGTGGGCTGGGCTCTTCGCTTGCGCCCTCAGAAAGGAGTCGTTATAACTTTGAATTACGACAAACGCTCATGCTCACGGCCGCGCTAGACAATGGTCCGGCTCAGGCCGTGCGTAGACCGGTGGTGCAATTTATTTCCTCAGCCGGGCATCCACTGGCCGATCCTTACAAAACCTCACTGAGCTTAGGCACCGTTTTCATAAACGGCCTTAACCACCACCGCCACCAAAGAGTAGGCATTTTAGGGATGGCCTTTGAAGGTTTGAATATTACCTACTACAATGACGGCCCCCCTTTTGACAAACTTAAACTGGGTGACCGTTACGACCGCTGGTGGACCGGAGGCCTTTTAATTGGTTGGTACGATTACCGCAACGCCAACCCCCTGCCGGCCATTGAACTCAAGTTTGAAAAATTCACCGGTTGGGAGCCCAAAGCCTATGAGGTGAGCAAATTTTTTCAGTTAGACTATATTCCCTACCGGCACTTTAGCCAAAATTTTTTCAACCAAGGCCGCTGGCAGCTTAATCTTACCAGCAATAGCGGAGTGGGTTTTAACGTAACCCGCTTTGATAAAGACGCCTGGGATTTACAGCATTTTATTCACCTTAATCTGGATATGACCCGCCATCCGCCCACCTTAAAAGAGCGATGGTCCATTGGAGCCAGCTATGATGCGTTGAACCAAACTACCCTGCCATGAAACAGTTTTCAATAGTACTACTTGTAATGGTTGCGCTTTTAGCGGATGGCTGCAGCAGCCGCTTGCAAAAGTTTAGCAACACCAGTGCCGTAAGCGCCTATGCCCTGGACCCCGCCAATTTATACTTTATCAGGATTTGCTCGCAAGACACCATGGTGCAGGAATACGAACCATCCATTCAGGATACGGTGGAAAGTAACCTGCCCCTGATCACCTACCTGGATTGCGCCACCCACCAGGATGCGCACTTATTTGATAGCAGTGGCCAAGCCAGCCTGGAACCCCGGGCCAATGAAGAGCTTTACCTCTACCTGCACGGCATAAACAATCAACTGGAACAAGGGATGGCCACCTTTTTAATTGGTGAAAAATTCAAGAGCCAAAGCAGTAAAACCTATTACTATGGAGATCCTACTAAGTTGTATTTAAATCGCATTAAAAAAATTCGTTTGGGCAGCTGGAAAGTAAGCAGTGTAGACTTTGACGGCACCAAACAACTAGTGCTGCGATTTCCCGATGGCAAAAGACGGTTTATTTTAGAAGCCCAACTCAAGACTCAAGGCGACCCACTCCTGCAAATTACCCACATGACCAACCCCAGTACAGACGAGCTCAGCCGAGGCCAGGCCAGCGCCAACCGCATTGCCATAGACCAAGTACTGGGTTTTGGCAATGGTTTCCCTATGCACCAGGCGGCTCCGGTGCGGGAGGCGGTAATTAAACAAAAAGACACCCTCATTTCCATCCCTAAAATTTTCCTGAACCGCGAGAATGAACGACTGTATTTCCTTACTGATGATAATACCGGCTATCCTTTCAAGGGTAAACTTTATGTCATAGATCTTTTAGAGCCCAAAGAGCAAAATGCATTGGAAAAATACCCCGTGAAGCGTTGAGGTTTAAAACCGCCTTGCGCCTCTCACTTCACATACTAATCAACTAAGCCACAAGCCCTACCTTTGCCAAATGCAAGAGAAGAGGGACATACGCGCACTCACTAAAAGTCAGCTGGAAGACTACTTTAAAACCATTGGCGAGCCCCGCTTTAGAGCCCAACAGGTTTACGAATGGCTTTGGCAAAAAAGCGCACAGAGCTTTGCGGGCATGACCAATCTCTCTAAAGAACTTCGCGCCAAGCTGCAAGCCGAGTTTGTAATCAACCACATACGGGTAGACCAAATGCAGCGCAGCAGTGATGGCACCATAAAAAATGCGGTGAAGCTGTACGATGGTAAAATTGTAGAATCAGTGTTGATTCCTACCGATAAACGCATTACTGCCTGCGTAAGCAGCCAGGTGGGTTGCAGCTTAGACTGTAGTTTTTGCGCCACAGCGCAGTTAAAACGCATGCGCAACCTAAAGCCTGATGAAATTTACGACCAGGTGGTAGCCATAAAAAACGAAGCTGAAAACTTTTTTGGGCGACCGCTCACCAACATCGTTTTTATGGGCATGGGGGAACCCTTAATGAATTACAACAATGTTTTAGCGGCCATAGAGCGCATCACCAGTGAAGAGGGTTTGGGTATGTCGCCCAAGCGCATTACCCTCTCAACAGTAGGTTTGGCCAAGCTTATGAAAAAGCTGGCCGATGATGAAGTGAAATTCAATCTGGCACTCTCGCTTCATTCGGCCCGAGACGAAGTGAGGAGCCAAATCATGAATATTAATAAAGCCAACCCGGTGGCTGACCTGGCCGAGGCCGTGCAGTACTGGTACGCCAAAACCGGCCGCAAGCTTACCTACGAATACGTGGTTTGGAAAGATGTAAACGACAAACCCCAAGATATTGCTGCTTTAGTGGCTTTTTGCCGAAAGGCACCCTGCAAGGTAAACCTAATTGAATACAACCCCATAAGTGAAGAAGGTTACCAACAAGCAGACCCCGCGGTGGTGGAAGAATACGTGCGCCAGTTAAACCAAGCTGGCATCACCGCCACCGTACGCAGAAGCCGCGGTAAAGACATTGATGCGGCCTGCGGGCAACTGGCCAATAAAAATGAGTTGCAGCAGGTTTAAGATTTTTACTACGAGCCCTTAAATTATTTGGCAAAAGCTACCTTTGCCCTCCCGTGAGCGAGTTGCAAAAAATACAAGCCCCCATTAAGGAACAAATGGCCGCCTTTGAGCCTAAGTTCAGGGAGTTTATGGCCAGCAAGGTTCCATTGCTCGATAGGGTTACCTACTACATTTACAAGCGCAAAGGGAAACAGCTTAGACCCATGTTGGTATTTTTAAGCGCCCAGCTTAATGGTAAAATAGACGAAAGCACCTACCGTGCAGCCGCTTTAGTAGAATTGATGCACACGGCCACCCTGGTGCATGACGATGTGGTAGATGACTCTGACCGCAGGCGTGGCTTTTTTAGCCTTAATGCGCTTTGGAAAAATAAAATTGCCGTTTTGGTGGGGGATTACCTGCTCTCTAAAGTGCTACTCCTTTCTGTAGATTACGAAGAATTTGACTTGCTGAAAATTATCAGCACCTCAGTGCGGGAAATGAGTGAAGGTGAACTCCTGCAAATTGAAAAAGCCCGCAGGCTAGACATTGATGAAGCGGTGTATTTTGACATCATCGAGAAAAAGACAGCGAGCCTTATTGCCTCTTGCTGTGGCGTGGGGGCCTCCTCAGTAGGCGCTTCAGCAGAAACAGTTAAAAACATGCGCGCTTTTGGCACCGCCTTGGGTATTGCCTTTCAAATAAAAGATGATCTATTTGACTACGAAAGCAGCTCTAAAACAGGGAAACCTACTGGCATAGACATTAAGGAGCAAAAGATGACCCTGCCATTAATTCATGCCCTTAAAAAAGCGAGCTCTACTGACAGACGCTTTATGATTAATGTAGTTAAGCGGCATCACCGTAACCGAAAAAAAGTAGAAAAGGTAATGGCCATGGTGCGGGAAAGTGGCGGTATTGAATACGCCACTGAAAAAATGAATCATTACCACCAAAAGGCCTTACAACATTTGGCGGGTTATTCGCAAAGTGAGGCTAAAAAATCACTATCGCAACTAGCTGATTATGTGATTAACAGAAGTAAATAATCTACTTTTCCTTAAAAAACAACCAATTTAACATGGAGAATTTTCAGAAGTATTTTGACCAAATCATAGATATGGTTGTGGCCTATGGTGCCAAAATTCTATTGGCCATTGTTGTACTCATTATTGGTCTGGTGGTAATTAAGCGCGTTTTGAAAACCGTGCGCAAGATGCTGGAAAAAAGAAAGGTAGACCCCAGCCTCACCCCTTTTCTAACCTCCATTATTGGGGCACTACTCAAAATTATGTTGGTGATTTCCATTGCCAGCATGGTAGGGGTAGAAATGACCAGCTTTGTGGCCATTTTAGGTGCGGCCGGTTTAGCCGTAGGCTTGGCTCTGCAAGGTAGCTTGGCCAATTTTGCCGGTGGGGTTTTAATCTTAATACTGAAACCCTTTAAAGTGGGCGACTTTATTGAAGGAGCCGGTCATAGTGGCACCGTACGGGAAATCCAGGTTTTTTATACCTACCTGACCACCCCCAGCGGGCAGGAAATAATTATTCCTAACGCACAGCTCTCCAACAACTCGGTAACCAACTACAGCTTTAACGATACCCGCAGGCTAGACATGACCTTTGGTATTGGCTATGGCGATGATATTGATAAAGCCAAACAAATTATCAGTGATTTGGCCAATGCCGAAAAACGTTTCCTAGACGAGCAGGGCATCACCATTTTTGTAGAGGCTTTAGCCGATAGCAGCGTGAACATTCGCCTGCGCGCCTGGACCACCAATGCCGACTATTGGGATGTACTAAACGGATTCAACGAAAAGATTAAAAAGGCCTTTGATGCCGCAGGTGTGGGCATTCCTTTCCCACAAATGGATCTGCACTTAGTAGAGGATAAAACCAAAAAGTAGTCCTTTTTAACAATCATTTTAAAAGCCACCTCTTTATGGGGTGGCTTTTTAGTACCGCACCACCTTCACCGTACCCCGGTATTCCTGCTCATGGCCATTTACGCTTACACGAAAAAAGTAAGTGAAAATACCGCTCACGGGTTGGCCATTCACTTCTCCATTCCAGAAAACGGTCTCATGCTGACTTCTAAAAACCTGCTGCCCCCAGCGGCTAAAAATCACCAGCTCATAGGACTCTACATTGCCGGGTATTTCAAAAGCAAAGAAGTCATTCAAACCATCGCCATTAGGGGTAAAAGCATTGGGTATGAAAATTTCGGGCAGGCAATTGTCTTGATTGTAGCTAAAGGCATAGCGCATGGTGTCACAAACACTAGCTAATGAAAGCGTGTATTCTCCGTACTCGCTAAGGGTTAGCGGCAAGGCTCGCAATTGGTTATTGAGCAAAACTGTAAGGCTGTCTACAGGCGGTATAGGTAAAGTGTAGCTGCTTAGCTCGCACTGGATACTATCCAGGCTTAAAGCCGGAAACACGCTGGGTGGGAAGTAATCAAGCGTAAAATTACTTTCCAAGGTGTCGCAACCGTTGGTCCACTGCAGGGTGTAATTTCCGGCTTGACCGATAGACAAGGAAGCCGTGTTAAGAGGTACACCGTTGAGCCAATACGCCAGGCTTGGGTCTAAAACCTCAATTAAGGTTTCACCGGTACATAATGTAGTGTCGCTCAAGTTATGCTGGGTAGTAAGGGGAGCAATGCCTTCTACCACAATAGTATCTACCAAAGTTTTAGTGCAGCCGCATAGCAATTTTACCCAGTAGGTACCGGGTTGGTTTACGGTGCGAGTAGCGCTGGTATCGCCATTATCCCATACAAAACTGTAACTAGGGTTAGGGCTGCTTGCGCTTAAGGTTAGTGATTCTCCCAAGCACAAGCTGGTATCTTTAGTGCCTTGCAGCATGCTGTCAGGCGGGGGCAAGGGTATTACAAAAACATCATCCACATAAGCCCAGGAACTCCAGTGATTTGCTAGCCCTGGGCTTGTGCCTGTTTTTATAGCTCCCGTGGCGAAAGAACGGGCAAAAGTTTGATTCATCGCGTAAAAGTTCCCGATAGTTAAAAACTCCTCGCCTCCTTGGGCTATTAAAGTATCAGCCGCTAAAGCATATTGCGTGGTATCCATGTAAAAACCACCGGTAACCGGTATGGCCACTTGAGGCACAATGCCTTGGTTATTGAAAGCGAATATTTGCGCATTACCGTTGGCGGTAGTGTCACCTAGCTCCCGTATGCGAGATGTTGAAAGATGCAACCCTAAACGGTTGGCCGCGTAATAAATGGAATCATCTACAAAAGGATCTCCTGTAAAGGCGGTCCATCTAAAAATGTAATAGAAACCGGTATAATAAGGGCAACTACTCTCTAAAGGTTCTTTTAGATGGGTTTGCACAAAAGATTTCCCCACTTTCAAAAAGGGTACACGCCAAGAAGAACCAAGGGCGACTATCGCATGAGCGGAATCGGTTCGTGGGAAAACAAGATTTAAGTTACGATGAATCACTCTTTCAATTCTGTAACTAGCACACCTCCTAATCGGTGAGTTAGCGGTGTAAACCAATTGTTAATGCCTGGAAAGGAATCCTGATAAGCATATAAATAGAAATTCAAGGAATCATTAAACTCCTCAAAAGAGGGATTTTTAACTAGGTTTTGAGCCTGGGCAGGAGGACAGCCACCCAAGGCCCAAAAAAGGCTTACTAAGACTGCCACAGACCTAAACCTTTTGACCAGCCTAGTTTTTTCAGTTCTATTTTGATTAAAGAGGCAGATAAACATTGCTTTGCAGGGTTCTAGTTTTTGGACGGCAAGGTGGCTTTTAGGTTGTTTAGTTTGGGTAAGAAATTTCTCGAAAAATAAAAAACTTTACCCATTGATCAAAGTGCACGCGCACAAGCCCTAGCAAACAAGCGTTTTCGAGTGTATAACCAATGAACCATAAACCCTAATTTTGCGCTCATGATTAGTCAGGAAACGGTAGACAAAATTTTTGACACCGCCCGTATTGAGGAGGTCATTGGCGATTTTGTGCAGCTGAAAAAGTCGGGGAGTTCTCTCAAAGGTTTGAGCCCTTTCACCAATGAGCGCACGCCTTCTTTTATGGTTTCTCCCGCCAAGCAAATTTTTAAAGATTTCAGCAGTGGCAAAGGCGGCACCGTGGTTACCTTTTTAATGGAGCACGAGCATTACACCTACCCCGAGGCGCTCCGTTACCTGGCTAAAAAATACAATATTGAAGTTGAAGAGGATCAGCAAACCGATGAGCAGAAAGAATCACGCAACCTAAGGGAAAGTCTTTTTCTAGTGAACGAGTTTGCCAATGATTTTTTTCAAAAGCAATTGTGGCACACCCAAAACGGCAAGCAAATTGGCCTCAGCTATTTTAAAGAGCGGGGCTTTACCCCCCAAATAATCAAAGATTTTCAATTGGGCTACAGCCCAGATGATTTTGAAGCCTTTACCACCAAAGCCCTGCAGGAAAATTACCAGCTGGAGTTCCTGGAAAAATCGGGTTTAACCCAGGTGAAAGGCAGCAAAAAATACGATCGCTTTCGCGGAAGAGTGATGTTTCCCATTCTCAGCCACACCGGCCGTGTGCTGGGCTTTGGCGGCCGTACCCTGCAAAAAGAGGCCAAAATTGCCAAGTACCTCAACAGCCCCGAAAGTGAAATTTACCACAAGAGTAAAATCCTCTACGGTATTTATCAGGCTAAAGCCGAAATTGGCAAAGCCGATGAATGCTTTTTGGTAGAAGGCTACACCGATGTAATTAGCCTGCACCAAGCCGGGGTGCAAAATGTGGTAGCCAGCAGCGGTACGGCTTTAACGGTAGATCAAATAAACCTTATAAAGCGCTACACCCGTAACATTACCCTTTTGTACGATGGCGACCCAGCCGGAATCAAAGCCAGTTTGCGCGGCATTGATCTCATCTTGGAGCAAGGCATGGAGGTGTCAGTGGTACTTTTTCCAGAAGGCGAAGACCCCGACTCCTACGCCCGAAGCGTTTCCACCCCCGAGTTAAAAGATTACCTGCAAGAGGAAAAAACCAATTTTCTGCGCTTTAAAGCCCGCCTGCTTTTAGAAGATGCGGGTGACAGCCCCATTGAAAAATCAAGGGCCGCACGGGAAATGGTAAAAAGCATTACGCTCATACCGGATGCGCTGGAGCGCGATGCCTACATTCAGGAAACAGCGGCCATTTTAGGTTTAGAGGAGCGCGTGCTTTTTAGCGAGTTGGGGCAAATGGTGACCAAAAAGCAGGAAGAAGAGCAACGCAAGATTCAACGGCAAAGGCAGCGCGAAGAGCGCAACCGCCCCGCCCTCTCTGTGGTAGAACAAGAAGAAAAGAGCCCTGACGAAGAGGATCACATTCACCTCAGCCCATTGCACCAGCAAGAGCGCTCGCTGTGCTGGTTGTTGCTGAATCACGGAGCCAAGGAGTTTGAGTTTAAGGCCTTGCATGAAAGCGAAGAAGAACCCATTGAGGAACCCGTAGCGGTGTATATTTTAACTGAGCTGGCCAATGACGAGCTGGAATTTGAACACCCCATTTTTAAAAAAATCCTGGAAAAATTTGCCTACTACTACAATGAGCAATCGGTGATTTTACAGCCAGAGGCTTTTTTACGGGAAGGCGACAAAACCTTAATGCATGCCGTGGTAGACCTTATTGCCGATGCCCCCGATCTTCACAAATGGGAGAAAAAAAGCATTTACCCCCCGGCCAAAGACTCCTTTGTGCCGCGCTACACGCAAGAAAGTATTCTAAGGCTCAAAGAAAAAAAAATCACGCAAATCATCCATTCAATGGAGGGAGCCCTTAAACAAGGCCAGGAACCTGATGAGGATACGCTTAAAACCTTAATGGATTTAAATAAGCTGCGGGTTGAAATCAACCACACGCTAAATAGAGTGGTATAAAAGAGCGCAAGGATGCGTCTATTTTTACCTATACATTTCTAAAATTGAACCCAGCTAGCAAAGCGCGACTTTTTGGCTTGGTGAACAGGGTGTTTTGCAATTTTTAAAAACGACCCGAAACTTTACCATTTACCGAGCCCACCGTTAAAAACAGGGGGATAAAAGCATTGAAAAGTAAAACCGCCCAGGCTCTCACCCACATGCTTTCAGTAAGCATGCATAAACTAAAAAACACCAGGCATAATACCACCAGGTAGTTTTTTTGCTGCCAGGCAATTTTGAGATAAAGCCCCAAGAGAATCAGCAGGAAAAGAAGGCCGGTAAAGCCCAGGGCCATGGTAGTTTCTAAATACTGGTTGTGGGCATTGTACCTATGCTTAAGGCCCGCCCAGAATTGATGGTCTTGGTAGGCCTTTAGCAAGGCATCTTTTTGATCGCCAAAGCCCGTGCCCAGCAACGGTTGCTCGGCAATTACCTGTGCCGCGCAGCGCCACTCAGCTAAGCGGTAGGTAGCCGAATTAAACTCGTTGCCTGAAATATCATAATCCAGATTGGGCCACTGAAAATAGCGGCTGCTGAAATCACTGGAGGTAAATGTTAGCACTCCGGCCAAAAGGGCAATGGGTACCAAGGGAATAATAAGCCAAATGAAGGCTCGCCTCTTAATAGCTAGACCCAAGGCGGCCATGCCCAGGGTTAGAAAAAAGGCCATGAGATTTATACGGCCCTGAAGCAGTAACATCATGCAAAAAAAGAAAACCATGGCGGCTAGAAGCGGCCATTTAACTTTAAAATACTGCCAGAGAGCCAAAACACAAAAAAGCGCAAAGCCCAAATAGGTGCTAAAATAACCAGGGTGCATAATGGGTTTGGCTAAGTGGGTATACACAAAATAGTAGCGCCTGCCTAAACCATCCTCTAAATCATAAAACCAGGCCCCTTCTTGCCAGGCCAGCCACGCTGCGTTGCCTAGGGCCCATAAGCAGGCGGCCAGTACTCCGGCAGAAAAAGCAATCAATAATCTAAATCGCGCTGAGGAGGTAAACCATGGGCGAGAGGCCACAATAAGCAAGGGCGCTAGTAAAAAACTCAACTTGGTTTCTAATCCGCGTAAGCCTTGTTCTATATTTTGAGTATAAATTAAGGATAAAACATGCAAGGCAAAAAAAGCAGCCGGAGCCCAAAATAGGGGTGAGCGAAAAGCCATTTTCCAATGATCTCTCTTTAGAAAAAAGAGGCAGTTTAATACCAGTAAGAACATGGCGAGATTACTGACTAGTTTGTTACCCAGGGGTAAGCAAAATAACACCAGCATAAAGGCCGCTTCAAAGTGATTAGCCGCCCCAATTTTGCCTTTAGCCTGAGGGATACTGTCCACGCTTTTTTTGTGCTTTTTTAATAAAAAACGGTATTTGAGAAAGACCCAGCGCCAAGATAATAAGCAGGGTAAACAAAAGTGAAGCTCTAATAACCGGGTTTAAAAGAAAAGTAAATAATACCAGTAATACGTTTACACCCAATAGGCTCAGGCTGGCCTGGGCATGACTTAAACCTATGTCTAATAATGCGTGATGAATATGGTTCCTATCAGCGGTAAAGGGAGAACGTTTTAGAATAAATAAGCGAATGAAAATTACCCGGGCGGTATCAAAAACAGGGATAATAATCACCGAAAAGGCAAAAACCATGGCGTCTATTTTGCGCAGCACCACCACTTCTGCTTGCTCATTGGCCTGCAAAAAATAAATGGTAAGCAAAGCCGCTAAAAACCCCAATATCATGCTGCCGCTATCACCCATAAAGATTTTTGCTTTCCACAAGTTGTAACGCAAAAATGCCAATTGCGACCCCAAAATAGAGAGGCTCAAAATCAAAAATAAAGGCTCTTGTAAATACAAAAACCAAAGTGCATACACGCCACTGGCCAAAATACCCAAGCTAGAGCTTAAACCATTTATGCCGTCAATAAAATTAAAGGAGTTAATAATGCCTAGAAAAAAAACAATGCTTAAAATTAAGCTTACGGCATAGGGCAGTTCATTCACACCGGCTATGCCGTAAAAACTCTCAAGCCTTACATTCCCTTGAATAACCACTATGGCAGACGCCAGTACCTGCCCAATTAATTTCTTATAAGGCACTAAGGGGTATAAATCATCTTTTACTCCGGTAATGAAGAGAATGAAAAGGGCTACTAAAACAGAATTTAAAGCTGGGTTGGCCAGGTGGGCCGTACAAAAGACAAAGGAAATAATCATGCCTCCAAAAATGGCCATGCCTCCTAAAGGCGAAATGCGGGCCGCATGTTTCTTGCGAGCATCGGGTAAATCATACAGCTTTTTAACTAGGCTAAGCCGTATGATAGCCGGTATGGAAAAATAGGTTATGGCAAAAGCCAGCAGCAAGGCCACCAGTGGGGCATACGCGTATGTTTGAGCTATTGTCAATTTTACCGGTTTAATTTGTGCAAAGGAACTTAATTTATAGCCTACCGCATACCCACGATGCGTTTAGGATTTAGCCAAACTTTGAAAAACCTCAAAATCAAATTCGCTATGTACCCCAAAGGCGGCTTTTTCATCTACCACCACGTGGCTAATTTGCCCTGAATTTATCTTTAAATTTTTTCGAAAGCTACTTAAGGTACTGAGCATAAGCCCTCCTGCCGCCTTGTACAAAGCTTCACGCTCAAGGCGCGTGAACTTTTCCTGGTCCAAAATGGGGCTAAGCCCATGACCCGTATGGCGGTAATAACTTTTATTATCGGGCCGCACACTTAGCACCGCATCTGACTTAAAAAGCAGTAAAGTATTTAAGGCATCGTCTAGCATAGAGGCGCTTAAAAACGGATATTCCAAAGCCGCAGTAAGCACGTAGCCTAAGTCTTTCTTTTGAGCCTTTTGCACGGCAAGATTTACCGTGGCACCTAAGGTTTGGTTTGGGCCGGCCAAGCTTGCTGGCCGCTCTATTATTTGCACCTTGTCATTGTGACTAAAAGTGGTTTCCGCAAATGCTAAAATCTCTTGATCAGAAGATACTACCGCAACTTCACCGCAGCATTGGGCCTCTAAGCAAGTAGCCACTTTTTGCTCTAAAATACTTTTGCCCTGTACTTTATAAAGGGGCCAGCTTTGCCCATTAATGAGGGTATTCCTCACGGGAATTACCATTAAGGTACTCTGGTACCGGTTTTTTTCCTCGGCTAAAAAAGCTTCCTTAATAGCTCTGCGTGTGTCTAATATGCGCTTTTCATTGGTGGTCAAATTTTCGCCATGCCTGCGGTAGTAAAAAAGCGGCTTATTTATGTTGCTTACCGTGTAGTGGGTAATAAACTTTAGCCACAGGTCATAACCATCCTGGCAGGTGAAACTCTCATTGTAGCCCCCTAATTTTTTAAGGTAACTTAACCGAATCATGGTGCAAGCACCGTGGGCAGGCTGATCGTAAAGTGAAACTTCCTTTTCAAAATTATGCCTGCGCTCTTCTCCGGTAATCTGCCCTGCTGCATTTACATAATAGTAATCAGGAAAAACCAAACCCAACTCAGAATTTTGCTCTAATAAATTGCTCATTTCGGCCAAAGCCGATGGGTCTAGAAAATCATCGGCATCTAGCCGCATAATGTATTCACCGCGGCTTACACGCATGGCCACATTATTGGTAATGTTTAAGCCTTTATTCTGCTGATAAATTATGGTCACGCGTTCATCATCGCGGTAACGCTCTATAATATTCTTGCTGTTATCAGTAGAACCATCATCAATAATAAGCAGCTCAAAATTTTGCAGACTTTGGGCCAGCACACTTTCAATAGATTGCTCTATGTATTTCTCGTAATTATAGTTGGTGATGTAAACGGTAATTAAGGGCTTTTGCATGTTAGTTTCTTTCATTGAGCATCTTGGCCGGTACGCCCCCCAAAATAGTGTAGGCTGCAGCCGGTTTAGTAACTACCGCATTACTGCCTACAACTACTCCTTTAGCCAGGGTAACGCCTGGCAAAACTACTACATGTGCCCCCAACCAGGTATCTTCTTCTAGCTGCACCGGAGCGTGCGTATAACCCTGTTTTTGCACAGCTACGGATTTATCTTTAAAACCATGCATACTGGTTTGTAAATAAACAAATCCTGAGATTAGGCTACGGGCTCCTACCGTAATGTCATCGCCTCCGTTAAACACAGTATATAAACCCACTCGCACCCCTTCATGCAGTGTAATTTGGGCAGTGTTGGTGGCTAAAATCCTTACCCCTCGGTCTATCCGTACTTTAGACCCAATCACAATTTTAGACCGTTGGTGTACTCTTATTTCAATACTTCTGCGTAACTCTACATGATCTGCAACGTGAAGTTGGGCATTTTTATCAATAAGAATTTTAGGAATGGCGTCACAGCGGAAGTTTTTACCAAAATGCACATTCTTGCCACGGTAAACAAGCCGGGTTAGCCAGCCCAAAAACTTAGGTCTAAAAGTTCTTAAATAGTACTGCACCATTCCTAATCTTCTATAAAATCCCAGCTTAGTTTTTGATGAGCCTGCACACTTTGGTTCAGCTTTTTTCCTAAAAGTTTATCAAACTCCCGGGCATCTATGCCGTGGTTAGGCCGCAATACCGTTAAATTATCTTCACTTAAAATAGTGCCAGCCGGTAAATCAGTTTTAGGGTAAACGGCTCTTCTAAAAGATAGCTCGTGGCCGTTATCTAATTCAATTTGGGTAGGCGCTTTAAGCGGATGACCCTGCAACTGTTGAATAAGCTTTATTTCTTCTATTAAGGCTTTTACTTCATGGGGCATGAGGCTTACTTTGTGGTCTCTAAAAGACTTCCCAGCCCGTTCATCGGTAAAATGAAATTCTAAAACCTCAGCCCCCATAGCGGTGGCATATTGCAACGCCTTGCTTCCTTCGGTATGATCGCTGTAGCCAATGGTAAGTCCTGTTTTTTCGCGCAAGCGGCCCATTACGCTAAGGTGTGCATCGCCTGGATTTATGGGGTACATGCTGGTGCATTGCAAAATCGCTAAATTTTCAGGTTTTCTATAAATGGGATCTACACTTTGAATAAAAGCTATAGATTCCAAAACCTCAGCTTCAGTAGCTAAACCGGTAGAAATAATTAACGGCTTGCCCAATTTTGCGGTATCTCTTAAAACAGGATAGGCGGTAAGGTCACCGCTGCCGATTTTGTAAATAGGAATGTAAGCATCAAGCCAGGCTATGGCCGATAGGTCCCAAACCGAGGAGGTATACATAATGCCCGCCTTGGTAACCATTTCAGCCAGCTCAAGGTGCTGTGCCTGGCTCAATTCAAATTTTTTAAAATGCTTATTTCGGGTAGGACTTTCTAGTTTTGAAACCAGAGAGTCGCCCGTATAAATTTGAAATTTAACCATGTCCACGTCAGTGTCAATGGCCAATTGGGTAAGCTTTTTGGCGTATTCAAAATCGCCCTCGTGGTTACCACCAATTTCGGCTAACAGTAAGGGGCCGTGTTTTCCTTTAAAAGGGCTTTTTGGATTCATTTATCAGCTATTATGCGATTTTATGTACTTTTGATACTTTTCATTTAAGGCGGCAATTTTACGCAAGTCGGCCTGAGTGTGTGGGACCTTTAAGTTTTGCAAAATCCATTGGCTGCGCTCAAAATCCTCTGGGGTATCTAAAGCCAGCTGCAAGCCAGCCGCTTCGGGTAGTTCTTTGTTTTCAAGGTAAAAATGGGCATCGGCTGCAGCCAACTCATAAAGGTATACCATTACGTGTTCAGTGTAATAAGCGCTGTTTAAAATGGTAGTAAGGTGTTTTTGGTAATAGGCCATGGCCACAATTTCTACACTCATACCCTTGGGGAAAGTACGCGCTTTAACATTACTCAAAAAATGGTATTGCCCTTGCTGGGCCTCCTGCACCATAGTGGCTAACACAGCAGGATCTAAAAAAATGTTGTCTCCATTAATGCGGCAAGCATAGGTGCAATTTAGCTGCTGGGCAGCTTCATAAAATCGTAAGGCTACCTTTTCTAAGGAGCCGCGGAAGCAGGCTATACCTATATCTTTAGCATAGTTGGCCAGCACATCGTCTGATTTATTACTGCTGGTGGCCAAAATTATTTGTTGGGTTGGCACTACGGTTTTAAGGCGCTCAATGATGTACGATAAAACTGGTTTCCCCGCTATTTTTTTCAAAGCCTTGCCCGGCAGCCTTCTAGAATTGTAGCGTGCCAATAGTACTATGCCCACTTTATTTTCTATGGCCAATGTGTTTTGCAGGGCTGCCGCCCCAGATTTCATTTTCACCTACATCTTTATTCACCACTGAATTTGCCGCTATTACCGCACCATCACCAATGGTTACCCCCTTTAAAATGGTACAGTTACTGGCAATCCACACATCGTTTCCAATGGTTATTGGGGCGGTTTCATTGGGCTGGGTATTTATATTTTGCCCCTTGTCAATTTTATGATTGCTATCTACCAAATAGACAAAGGGCGCTATGAGACAATCACTACCCAGCCGTATTGACTCAGAAGCAAAAATAAAGGTATGGTAGCCCACCGTAGTGCGGGCGCCTATGCTAATTTTGGCCTGGGCGTTGCAAGCGCAAATACGGGCCCCTTCTTTTACCACCACAGCCTCCCCTACTTCCACATTTCGGGGAAACCGCATAAACTCCACGTTTTTATCTAGCCACACGCTTGAACCTAAACGGCCCAACCTGTTTTTTTGCCAGTGCGCCCGAAACCTATGCTTCCAAGTGAATTTTAGATGTTTACGAAGTTGGCTCAAAGATGTTTGAATTGAAGTGGCAAACTTGCAAATATTTACGCTCTTTACCTGAGTTATTCTAAAATAGCAATTTACGTTATAATTACTTTTGTTGAATGCATTTAAAAGATAGAGTCAAGCGCCTTAGTGCCCGTTTTGCCATTTTAGAAAGTAGCTTGTTTCACTTTTACAGGATGCGCAATGGTAAGGCGGTGCATCAAGAAATAGCCAGGCGGGCCCGGCTTTCTTTTTTTGATTACCAGAGCCTCTCGGCCGATTTACCTTATGGACCTGATGAACACGTAATTGATAATAACCTGTATGGCTATGCGCAGGCTCTAAAAAACTACGCGGGTATTAGCTCAGACCTTAAAGCCTACATGGAGCATGGTTTGTTTTTAGGCGGCATTGTGCATCCCGATCAATTTTGCTGGCACTTTAAAAAAGTGCTCACCATGAGTGAAAAACGCGTTTCGATCTTGAATGAAAAGCTACCGCAAAAAAAGGCCATCGCAGTGGGTCCTTATATTCATTATGCCAAAGGTTTGTTAGATGCTTCTGAGTTGGCAACCCTTAAAAGAGAATTAGGTCGGGTACTTTTGGTTTTTCCATTTCACAGCATGAAGGGAGTAGAAGCAGGCTTTGAAGAGCAGCAATTAATAGGTGAAATTAAGAAGGTAGCCTCAGGTTTTGACACGGTTTTAATAAGCCTCTATTATTTAGACGCCCAAAAAGAGCATCGCGTTAAGCCTTATTTAAAAGCCGGCTTTAAAGTAATTACAGCAGGCCATAAATTTGATCGCCATTTTGTGAACCGCCAGCGCAGCCACATAGAATTAGCTGATGTAACCATGAGCAATGGCATGGGTACCCAAACGGGGTACTGTATTTATTTGAACAAGCCTCATTATATTTTTAGGCAAACCGTAGAACAAAAAAGCCGTGACCCAAAAGAAGCGCAACGCCATAGCAGCCGAAGCGATTCTGAAATTATAGAAAATGTGAAGGCCGAACGAGGCTATTTTGCGGAGCTATTTAAAGACTACCGTGAGGATATAAGTCCTGAGCAGTACGCGGCTGTAGCGGAGTATTGGGGTTTTGACCAAATTAAGACCCCAGCTGAATTGAAATTGTTATGCACATAACATGATTGTACACATAGGCTATCATAAAACGGGCACCACCTACTTGCAACGAAATTTGTTTCCGCGCTTGAAAGGGATACAATTTTATGATTACGACACTTGCAGAAAACTTTTGACTTCCATACATCAGTCTACCAGCCTGGAGTACGAGCCTGAGCATATTTCAGTAAAACTGGATAAAAGTAAAAAGGCATTGTATTCGCTAGAAGCCCTTACCGGCACCATGGGACTTGGGACTTATAATTTAGAAATTGCTCATCGCTTAAAAAACTTAGGCTTCGCAAAAATTATAATAACCATAAGGAGGCAAGACCTAATGCTAGAAGCCATTTACAGGCAGTACGTGCAACAAGGTGGAGTATTGAAGTCCAAGGCTTTTCTTAAGAATTACAACTTTTTTAGCTGGTCCTATTTAGATTACTACCCTTTGGTGAAGCGCTATTGCGGGCTTTTTGGACAAGAAAATGTACTGGTGCTGGCCCAGGAAGAACTGCTTGAAAACAGTAGTGTAACCGAAAGCCGAATACAAGAATTTTGCAAGGCGGAGGGCTATGAAGCTTTAGAAAACCCAACAAATTTAAATCGCTCGTTATCCAGCCTTTCAATCGGGCAATTACGCATTATCAATCATTTCACCTTTAATAATTACCGCCCTTCACATTTGCTTTGGAAAGGTATTAGTAGCCAAAATTTTCGCCAGCTCTACCAAAAGGTTTTAGACCCTTACTTGTGGCGGCACCTCTCTAAAAAACACATTTTCTCTTCTTCCACCAGGCAGAAAGCAGTGGAGTTAAATAAGGAAAACAATAGATTATTAGATAACTACACAGCCAGCGATCTAAAAACTTACGGTTATTTCTAAGGATTTGGCAAATTGCGCCAAGCTCTAGTGAAAAAATAAGCGCCTAGTAAAGCTAGGAATACATCTACCGAAAGTTTAATAAAGGCA
This sequence comes from uncultured Bacteroidota bacterium, assembly GCA_913057235.1. Taxonomy (GTDB): domain Bacteria; phylum Bacteroidota; class Bacteroidia; order Flavobacteriales; family Schleiferiaceae; genus CAJXNI01. The sequence goes on along the minus strand of CAJXNI010000006.1, from coordinate 22,231 downwards.
GCACCCCTTATTCCGTAAGGTTCTATTAAAGTTACGTTCAATACAACCGTAACAATACCTACCAACACCACTATACCCAGGTAGGTTTTATCTTTACTAAGTACGCTAAGTCCCTGCTGTAAACTAAAATGACTCACTACGGCAAAGGTTAAAAGAGGAGCCATAATCTGTAAATAAGGTACAGCTGGCAAATAATCTGGTCCAAAAACCAGACTGATAAAGAAATTAGGGAATAGTATAATTACTGCAGAACTCACAGCCCCAATAGCCAGCATGGTGTAAAAAGAGCGTTTTAGGTTTTTAAGATAGAGGTTTCTATCTCGGGCAAACACATTGGCTAGATGGGGAAACATAGCACCAGCTAAGGGCAAAAACAAGAAGCTATGTGCTACCACTACCAGCTTTAAACTGGCTGCAAATAATCCTATTTGGCTTTCTGCCAGATAAAGGCCTATAAACAGGACTGGGCTAAACTTGCTGATGCGCATGAAAAAGTTCGACAAAAACACATAGCTCCCTTCCGTAAGGTATGATTTTACTCCCCTCAAACTTACCGGTTTTAAATGCAGCCCTGGCAACAGCCTAAAGGAAAGAATCAGTAATAGAATTGCTACTAAAATTTGAGCCCCTGCGTTAATGCCCAACACCAAGAAAAAATCTTCTGGTTCTTGCAAGAAAATGAAAATTGCCAGGGCGGCTATGGCTTTTACGGCAAAATTGGCAATGGCCACATATTGCAACTTTTGCGTTCCCTGAAATATAAAGGCTGGGTAAAGCGCCCAGCCTAAAACCAAAGGAAAAGCCGTAATCATTAAAAGACGCTCTTCACCAAATTTGGGAATGGTATAAATACAAGCTATAAAAACCAGAGTACTGAAAAGAAAAAGACTGAGTCGCGTTAATAATACGGATGAAAAAACCGTAGATACATGGTCTATTTCTTGGGGTTTTTGGGCAATTAGACGTGTTCCCGTGGTACCAAATCCATAGATCACCACTGACGAAAAGTAAAGCATAGCGGTAGAAGCAAATTCTATAAGCCCATAATTTTGCGGCCCCACCACCCTTGTAATATATGGAATGGTTATAAGCGGCAACAGGTAATTAGCCGCTTGCGAAAGGCCTAAAAAGCCAATATTTTTCACTACTCGCTGCGCCATACTCTAGCTGGTTTTACGTATGCCTTTGTAAATAAGCCTAACCATTGCAGGGGGCGATAACCGGACGAGCGCTTTAACCGTAAAGTGAAATAGATAATGCACAGGATTTAATAAACCCAGGCGGTACAAATCATTAATTTCCCTCACCTCATTTTTAAAGTATTGGATGCCTCTTCTTCGGTGGCTGAAAAAATCTTTGCCTGTGCGCGCCCATACTAAGGACTCTTGAATATTTGCCGCTTGGTAGCCGTTCATTAAAAACCGGGCCCACAACTCGTAGTCATCTCCTACTGCGCCATAGTTTTTATAGTAGCCCAGGTTTTCTAAGGCAACCTTTTTATACATCACCGTCATGTGGTTAAAAGGGCAGCGCCAGCGGGCGTAACGCATAATTTCTGCGTGAGTCTCAGGCAGTTTTCTAATCGCACTAGGCTGCCTTATATCGGTTTCAAACTCTGTGATCCACGCTCCTAAAATGTCTATTTCAGAGTGTTGCTGTAAGTACGCCAATTGTTTTTCAAAACGGGTAGGCTCACAAATATCATCGGCATCCATGCGGGCCAGCCAAGGGTATTTAGCCGCTTTTATCCCCGCATTTAAGGCAGCTGATAGGCCCTGATTTTTTTCCAATTCTTGCCAATTAAGGTTTGGTAGTTTTTTTTGCCAGGCCTCTAAAACCTTTTCTAAAGCTTTGGTAATTGGGCCATCTTGCAGCACTACAATTTCATTAGCGGGCCGGGTTTGTTGAGCCAGGCTTTCTAATGCCTCATCTAAAAAATTAGCATTATCACCTTTGTAAACGGGCAATATCACACTAAAATTGAGCGAGGTGCTTTTCAAGAATCATTCGTTTTAAATTCAGCCGGCAATTTACTTCGCTTTAATTGCTTCTGCTAACTGAGAATGGCGCCACAAAAAACAAACACCAGAAAAAGCTAAAGAATAAGACTCCGGCCTGCCGCTGCAACATGCTTTCCGTTAAAAAGCTTAAAGCCGATATTACTAAAAAAAGAAAAGCCCAACTGCGTAACGGGTGGTTTCTAGCCTTATAAAAAGGAACTAGAAACAGCGCAGTAAATACGCCAAAGCCCACCACTCCCTGCGCTGCAAAATGCTGTAAAAAACTGTTGTGGTAGTTATAGCCTTTCTCGTAAAGAAGATAGGTTTTAGTGCCATCCCAAAAAAGGGCTTTACTATCTTCAAGTTTTTGATTCAAATACTTCTTTTCAGAGCCTGCCCCAGTGCCCAGCCAAAAATGGTCTCGAATAACCTCTGCGGCCGCAGGCCAGAGATAAAAACGCGGATTGGTTTGTTTGTTATCTACGGGCTGATTAATTGACTTTAGCTCGTGGTAAGCATCTACTAAACGCGCCCTGCTCCCTTTAAAACTAAGAGCCAAAGCGCCAAATACCACCAGCAAAGTTGAAATCCCCAAAAAGGCCTGAAGTTTAAAACCTTTGGATTTCAAGTACTGGAAGGCGGCCCAAATATTAATGCCTATGAATACTAAAAACTGCATGCGCACCGATATGAAGAGCAGTGCCATGGTGAGTATGGTAAGCATACTGATTGTGTAACGCTTTTTGGGTGCCCAAGCGGGAAACTGAAGCCAGCCTATCAATAACATTCCGTAGGCAAAATTTACGTAAAGCCCCAGGTAGTGCGGTGGAATAAACTTATAGAATGAAAAGTTACTGAAATAAAAAACCGTAGAATGAGGAAAGGCTAAGTAACTTACTGCCGACTGTAAAAAGGCTAAAACAACCGCCAGAGTGGTAGCGTAAATAAATAGTAAGATTAACTTTTTAAGGTGCTCTATTCTCAATCCTAAAGAGCTACTTAGCATAATAGGCCAGGCAAGCAGAGGTATTTTAGAAAGCAACTCTTGCTCGGCTTTAGAGGGGTTTTGCGTGTAGAACAAACCCAGTAATACCACAAAGTAATACGCAAACAATAAACCAGCGGCCCAATTCTTTCCCAAGGCGCTTAGCTTCTCTTTAAATTTACCATGCAGCAGCCAAAAAAGCCCCATACACATTATACCCAAAGTAATGGGCAACCATTTAGGCTGCATGGGCAAAAGCAGCGTGTAAAAGCTCAAGGCGCCAAAAAACGCCTGGGGCCAGCCCACCTGCTGCAAAAGGTTTTTAATCCTGCTCACCCTTTAGGATATCTTGATAACGGGTAAGATTGCTGAGTAGGGCCAGTGAAGTGTCAATTTCAGCATCATGCAGTAAAGAATTGGCCAAACGGCCAGACTGATAATAATAACGGCTGGCAATTTCTTCTGCCAAAAGCTGCTTTATTTGCTCTTGGTAAGTGTCTAAATCCTTTTGTTTTAGGACCTCATATTCCTTTTCTAGATCTGCAATTAGATCTGCAAGCTGTTTGTTGTAGCCTTCATTCTCACTAGCCTTTTTCAACTGCTCCAATTCTTTTCCGGTTTGGGTGGTAAAGGTAAAATCTCGCTGACTCAGCCACTTTTTAAAGTCCGCGTAGATTGCATCACTCAGGTAAAAACTATCGGCTGGGGCTATGCTTGGGTTATTGCGGAAAAAGTGCGTTGCGTAGTCAAAAACGTGGTAGCCTCTGTAAAGGGCCAATGTAACGTCACCAGCCTTAGGGCGAGTGGTTTTAAGATCTGGGTCTATACCGCCTCCATCAAAAACCTTGCGCCCGGCCTGGGTTTTAAACTCCGTACGCAAAGAATCTGGAATTTTGGTGACACTACCATCTTCATCGCGCTCAGCGTAATCAATGGCCTGAATTAGTCTACCACTGGGCGTGTAATATTTGGCTATAGTTACCTTCATTTGGGAGCCAAAGGGTAATTGGCGGGTTTCCTGCACCAGCCCCTTACCAAAAGAACGTTGGCCAACAACCACCGCGCGGTCATAATCTTGTAAGGTGCCGGCCACAATCTCAGAGGCCGAAGCGCTACCAGAGTTAATTAACACCACCAGCGGAATATCTGGATATTCTGCCTTTTTAGGGGTCTTGTACACTTTTTGCCATTCTTCCAATTTCCCACGCGTTTCTACTACTGTTAGGCCCTTGTCTATAAAAAGATTGGTCACATTTATGGCCTCATTCAGCAATCCACCTGGGTTGTTTCGTAAATCCAGTACCAAACCCTGCAGGCTCCCTTGCTCCTCTAGTTTTTCAAGAGCCTCACTTATTTCAACCGAAGCTTTTTGCGTAAAGCTGCTTAAAGAAACATAACCAATGGATGGTTTTATAAAACCGGAATAGGGTACACTATTCAAATGCACATCGTCTCTTATCAGCGTTTTGGTAAAAACCTCATCAGCGCGTTTAATTTTTAGTTTTAACTCAGAGCCGGCAGCCCCTTTGAGTATTTCGCTTATATCATCGGTAGAGCGGCCCTGTACAGATTTTTCATCCACTTCCAGAATTACGTCTCCTGCTTTCAGTCCGGCCTTATCGGCTGCAAAGCCTTGATATGGAGCAGCAATAATTACGACTCCTTCATGGGAACGTATGCTGGCGCCTATACCCCCGTAGTTTCCGGTTTGGGTAACCTTAAAGTCTTCTACACGCTCTTCTGGTATGTAATTGGTATAAGGGTCTAAAGATGCCAACATAGAGCCAATGGCCTCTTCCATAAGTTCACCCGGCTCGGTTTCGTCTACGTAATACAGATTCACCTCTTTAAATACACTGGTGAAAATATCTAGTTGCTTACTAATTTCAAAGTAATCTGGGGTGTAGGCCACGCTTACGCTGATGGCTGCAACCAAGGAAAAAATACCCAGAAACCGGGGTATGCTTTTTACTTTCATAGAAAATTGTTTGTGCTAAAATAGCAAACGCCTAAGGGCTAAAATGCTTATTAATATTCTCAATAATTTTTAAAACGGCCACTTCAATAGATGGGTAGTCACCAGGCTTGCCGCTTACATAAATAAAAATAGTTTGTAGCAGTTGATTTTCAGGTACCTGCAACTGGTGTTTGTGAAGGCGAAAGGCCTCTTTCAATTGGCGCTTGGCGCGATTGCGTTGTACTGCTAATTTGTGCTTCTTTTTAGAAACCACAAAAGCCACTTGCCAAGGATTAGCCTGTACTTGAGCCGGCACCAATCGATACCGCGCAGCTACAGGGTACACCAATTGCGACTGCCCTTCCGAGAAAAGGGCCGCAATTTGACTAGCGCTTTTTAATCGCTCTGCTTTGGTAAAGCTTTGTTGCATGGGGCTTAAAGATAAGTAGCCCTTGTAAGCGGACAGAAATTAACCGCTTTATTTCTTATTTACTTTTTTAATGTAATCCTCTATGGCCATAGTCATAGAAGGAAACTTAGGGGAAGGCGCTTTAATATCTACTTTTAACCCGGCATCTTCAACCGCTTTATGGGTTACATTGCCAAATGCGGCAATACGGGTATTTCCTTGCTCAAAATCGGGGAAGTTTTCAAAAAGCGATTTTATACCCGATGGACTAAAGAAAACCAGTATATCGTATTTTACATCCGCCAGGTCACTTAAATCACTACAAACGGTATTGTACATGATGGCCCGGGTGTAGTCTACTTTACACTCTTTAAGCACTTTGGGCACTACAGGCTTTAGCACATCACTAGTGGGTAATAAAAACTTTTCAGTTTTGTGCTTCTTAAAGAGGGGCTTTAAATCTTCAAAGCGACTTTGGCCAAAGTAAATCTTGCGCTTGCGGTAAACCACATATTTTTGCAGATAGTAGGCAATGGCCTCACTCGTGCAAAAGTATTTCATGTCATTGGGCACGTTAAATCTCAACTCCTCAGCAATTCTAAAGAAATGATCTACGGCATTGCGGCTGGTTAAAATTACCGCGGTGTGATCTGGCACGTTTACCTTTTGCTTGCGAACGTCAGCGCCATCTACTCCAGCCACATGAATGAAGGGAATAAAGTCCACCTTTACCTTTTGCTTTTCAGCTAAGTCAAAGTAGGGCGAGTTTTCAGTTTGAGGTTCTGGTTGCGAAACTAAGATGGTCTTAACCTTCACTGTGCTTGAAGTTTTAGCGATTAGGGATACTAAGTCTTTGATTTTAAATTTTTTGCACTACCAAAATCAAGAAAATAATAGGGCTTATTTCCAGCGCGCAAAGGTAAAAAATATTATAACTTAAAGCGGGACCTATTTTAATAACTGTGCGGGCGGTTTGCCAAAAGGCTAAAAGCGCACCTAAAGCCAGGAGAATAAGCAGTATTTTAGGCCAAAAAGCCTGGGGCCATCCGGCAAAAGCCGTTACTACCAGTAAGGGGTAAATGGGCACCACCAGCCAAGTTAAAAATGCCAGATTAATATTTTGGGCAGCGGTAATTTCTTCTTGAACCTCAAAAACAGCTGCTATAAAGCTGCCTAAAAGGGTTTTTAAGAGGTAAATGAGGCTAGTGAAAAACAAAACCCGCAGGTATGGTAGCCAGGCGTTTGACACGGGCCGTTGTTGTTCCCAAAAGGTTTGTATAAAAAATATGGCCAGGGTAATAGAGAGCAGAGCACTTAGGCTCATTAAAAAGTCACTAATGCGCTTGCTGAAAAAAGGATTATAGACGCTTGCCCATTCACGGGAGCTCACATCAAAAGGAAGTTTCAAAAAAAACTGAAAACGGCTGGTATCAGCTAATTTGGCCAGCGTTAAAAAAAAGCCAACCATTAATAAAACAAGAAGCACCCAATCGGTGCTTCTTGTTGCTATTTCTTGCGCTTCTACCACTTTGCAAAAGTAGAACTTACCGACTTAAAGCGCACCTCACTTTTTTTGAAACTGGATGGTCTGACCTTCAGCTGTTTTAAGCAGGTAGGTGCCCGCGGCCAGGCCTTCAATATTAATTTGCCAATGGTGTGGGTCTACTTTATTTCCTGGTCCTGCTTCCAATACTTTTTGCCCCGTTAGATTGTAAATCTTCAAAGGCTCCTGACTTGTACCTTGGGTAGCTACAGTCAATTGATCTATGGCCGGATTAGGATAGAGCGCTACTTTTTGGCGAGCCACTGCCTCTAAGCCAATGCCCTGGCTTTTGGTTAGAGCTAATGATTGCGATACAATTACATCACCACTGGTTCCGCCATTGCCATTGGCAAAATTCACTGCGGTGTAAACTGTGGTTTGATCAGGGGCTGTACCGCTATTCCAATCAAAAGACCAGCTATTTTGCCCACCGCTGGCGTTTTTACCTGAGAACGTGTGCGTGATATAATTACCAATTTTGCGCGTGGTACTGGCATTACTTACCGCTACGGTACCTTCATGACCGCTGGCACTTTCTACGCTTGCCTGAAAAGCAATGGTATTTAAATTTCTTCCCCCATCATTGGCATTCACGGTAATGCTGTAATTGGTATTCTCTTCAAAACCGGCCGTGGGTATATCGGTAGTTATAGTAACATTCTCGTTACTCTGTGCCGGTCCGCCTGAGTGGCAACCTGAACGTGCGCAGGTGTTACCGTTACTGGCTGGCGAGCCAGAGCTACCTCCGGGGGCGCCACCGCTGTTGGTAAACGCGCTGGGATTTAACAGCAGCGCAAAGGCTCCTATTAAGGACAGAATCCAGTATTTTTTCTTCATCATCAACAATTTAAATTGGGTTCTAAAATAATCTTTTAAAGCAATACTTACTTTTGTGAAAAATTAAAGCATATGGCCAGCGATTTGTTTGAAGCACCTGATTATTATTTGGTGGATGAGTTATTGACAGAAGAGCACAAATTGGTGCGCCAGTCCACACGTGACTGGGTGAAAAAAGAAGTGTCTCCGGTAATTGAGGAGTATGCCCAAAAAGCAGAGTTTCCAAAACATATGATTAAAGGCCTGGCCGATATAGGCGCCTTTGGGCCTTACATTCCTGAGGAGTATGGCGGAGCGGGTTTAGATCAAATCTCCTACGGTTTAATGATGCAGGAGATTGAGCGAGGCGACTCAGGCATACGCTCAACTTGCTCCGTGCAGAGCAGCTTGGTGATGTATCCAATTTATGCTTATGGCAATGAAGCTCAGCGTAAAAAGTACTTGCCCAAGTTAGCCTCTGGAGAATACGTAGGCTGTTTCGGTTTAACCGAACCCAATTACGGTAGTAACCCGGGAGGCATGATCACAAACTACAAAGAAGATGGCGATCACATTATTTTAAATGGCGCCAAAATGTGGATTTCAAATGCTCCTTTTGCTGATATAGCGGTGGTTTGGGCAAAAAATGAAGAAGGCCGCATTCACGGGGTAATTGTAGAGCGCGGTATGGAGGGATTCACCACTCCTGAAACCCACAATAAATGGTCATTAAGGGCCAGCGCCACCGGTGAATTAGTTTTTGAAGACGTACGCGTGCCTAAAGAAAATATCCTGCCTAATAAATCGGGCCTGGGTGCACCCTTAGGCTGCTTAGACAGCGCGCGCTACGGCATTGCTTGGGGGGCACTAGGTGCGGCCATGGACTGCTATGATACAGCCCTACGTTACGCCAAAGAGCGCGTTCAGTTTGACAAACCCATAGCAGCCTATCAGCTTCAACAGAAAAAGCTGGCCGAAATGATTACGGAAATCACTAAAGGGCAACTTTTGGTTTGGCGTTTAGGACAGCTTAAAAACGAAGGGCGTGCTACCACCGCGCAAATTTCAATGGCCAAACGTAATAGTGTGGAAATTGCCTTAAAAATTGCCCGCGAAGCCCGTCAAGTTCTGGGCGGAATGGGCATTACCGGAGATTACTCCATTATGCGCCACATGATGAACTTAGAGTCGGTAGTAACCTATGAAGGCACCCACGACATTCATTTACTCATAACCGGGCTGGATATTACCGGACACTCAGCATTTAAATAATGCTCGAACAACGTTTAAAAGAAAATATTGCGGAAGTGCCTGATTTTCCCAAACCAGGAATTTCCTTCAAAGACATTACCCCGGTACTTTTAAATCCTACGCTGTCGCACGAGGTAGTCCAGGCCTTTACCCAACAAGCCATTAAGCTTAAAGCGGATTATGTGGCTGGTATAGATGCGCGTGGTTTTTTGTTTGGTTTAGCGGTAGCGCAAGAACTGGGTATTGGCTTTATTCCCGTACGCAAAAGGGGAAAGCTCCCTAGAGCATCAGTTGAGGAAAGCTATCAATTAGAATATGGCCAAGCGGCCGTGGCGGTTCACCAAGAAGATGTACCCAAGAAAGCCCGTATACTCATTCATGATGATTTGTTAGCCACCGGCGGCACGGCCAACGCAGCTCAAAAGCTTTTTCAAAAGCTGGGTGCTCAGGTATGCGGTTTTCAGTTTTTAATTGAACTGGATTTTTTAAAAGGCGCTCTGGATTTGAATCATAAAGAGATTTTAAGTCTTTGCCATTATTCTTAATGAAAAAATTAAGGTTGCGGGTAAAGTAATTCCGAACTAATGTAGCCGCTATTGTCTAAGTACCAATCAGTGGCTGAAGCGCCTTCGCTCTGCGATTGCCCCTGACAAAAAATCAATCCAATAACCAAACCTATGATTCAGTATTATGAAAAATAAATTTTTCATCTTGGATAGAAATTAATTTCCTTCATATTTTCAACTGGCATACAAATTAACAACTAACTGTTTTTCTGCACTTTAGTGTTTCAGTATTTTCTCAATTCCTCTCGATAGCAGAACTTTTTCCCAAATAGGGAAATCAAGGCTTGAATTTTTGCTGCCCCGTTAGAAGCTGCCAAAACAGAATAAAGTCAGATGCTAAACTATACCCAGGATATTGAAAGGTAGCCGGTTTATTCTGTTCAAAAAAAAAGTGCCCTAACCAGGCAAACCCATACCCTAAAAAGGGAATAATAGCCAAATAGACCCACTTAAAACTTATCCAAAAGACAATGAACGAGACAATTACTAACCCTGTACCCACAAAATGCAAAACCCTGCAGATTGGGTCTTGGTGCTGACTTAAGTAAAAAGGATAAAATTCTTTTAAACTTTGGTATTTCTTGTCAGAAGACATTTAGCATATTTTCAATAAAAATAAGAATAATACCTTTTATTTGGAGCAGTATTTAAATGAGCCGTAAAATTGTAAATTTACCAATCCTCTTAAGAGTTATTGGCGCTTAAACAATAGGGATGAAGGATCAAACTCCCAATTTTCAACAACTATTAATAAAAATAGTAGAACAGCATACTAAGCCCAATGAGCTGATGGCAGATGTGATTGCTGATATTCTAGACTGCAGCCGAGACGCAGCTTACCGAAGGATTCAGGGGCGAACCGACCTCAGCTTTGCAGAAGCTGTAAATTTATCCACTTACTTCGGATTTAGCCTTAATGCCGTGCAACCGGTACCCGATTCAAGGGTTGTTTTTAATAGAGTGGGATTTATAAAAACCCTTGATGATTATCACAAATACATGATTAATAGCCTTAAGCAGCTTGAAGCTATTGGTCAAAGGCCTAATCACGTGATGTATTACCAGGCCAAAGACATTCCGGTTTACTACCAATTTGGCTTTAAAAAACTGGCCGCATTTAAAATTTACGTTTGGCTAAAATCAGTTTATAACATTCAAAAAATTAATGGCCAGAATTACAGCTTAAAAGATATACCCGCAGAATTATTAGACCTTGCTAAAGACCAATGGCGCGCCTTCTCCAAATTGAACACCATTGAAATATGGAATGATACTACAGTCTTGAGTATGCTCAAACAGCTGGAATATTTCTACGAGGCGGGCTTGCTTACAAGCCAAGAAGAGGCATTGGAAATATGCGATGAATTTGAAAAAATGATGAAACTCATTTATAAACAAGCTTTGAGCGGTTTGAAGGTGCACCCTAATGATGAAAACCTAAGCACGGGAGCTTCTTATAAGATGTACTACCATGAAATTTTACTGATGGATAACCATATTTATGCCGAGGTAGAAGAAAGCCACCGCTTTTATTTCCTGCCTTATGCTGGGGTTAACTACCTCAGCACTTCTGATCCCCAATTAACCCAAGATATGCGCGCCTATGTAATCGAGCAAACAAAAAAATCCTCTCTAATCAGTGATGTTTCTGAAAAAGAGAGGAATAAATTTTTTATTCGGATTAAAAACCAAATAAACAGATTGAGAGAAGCCATTTCTCAAAATTCAGGTTTTTAGGTGATGGTTAAGGCAACGGCAACAATGGCCATAATTAATAGAACAATACCGGCCTTCTGCACCATTTCCTGGCGTCTCTTAGTTGTTCCGATCATAGCTTTTTAGTTTAGTTCAAAATAAAATTACAAAAATTTTCAACAAACTGAATAACAGATTCTTGCCTTGCAACTATTTTACTTCAAAACTACACAAAAGCTAATAACAGTATGGTTACGTATGTTTTAAGAAATGTTATCGGTTAGGTAAAGTGCACCAATAAGAATAACCACAATAATCAAAACCACCAGCGCCCTTTGTAAGTAATCTTTGGTGGTTAACTTGCCCTTACTGGCTTTTTTAATGCTTCTGGCTCGTTCTCTTACCCGCTGTTTTTTATGCGCTGTGCTCATTAGTTGTGATTTTAAAACTTGGTGCCCGTGTTTAGTTCAAGCTACAAATTAAGAAAAATTAGAGGTTCTAACTAATTGGATTTAGTACAACGCTAAAAACAGTCATGTTATTAGGGTCTCGCCCATAATGTAGTTTATCTATGGCTTCGGTGATATCTTTTGCTCTAAAGTACGAGGTGTGTAGCTCATTATCGCCCTGCAATGACCATTGAATGGTATAGGAGTTCTTCTTCTCACGTTGCTCCTGCACATAGGTTAACATTTGCTTAAGCGCATCAATTTTATCATAACCGCGTGTAGTGTGGAAGAGAAACGACTGATTGTGCCGCGGGTTAACGGTAATCACATCCAAGCGGGTCCCGTTGTTCCCAGTCTCTTGGTAATCAAAAATCATCTGGGTACTGCGTAAACTCAGGTAATTTTCAATCTCACGCTGGATCTTTGCTATTTCCAGGTTCTGCCGATCTACAGACATGTATGGGGTATTTTTTATTCATTCAATTTATTCCTGCGGATTGGTCTGCACGAAGAATACGCGCAAATCGCCATAATCCAAAGCCAGATAATAGGCATCCAGGTAAAGAATGGTCCATTTGTCTTTGGCCGCTCCAGTATCAGGATCCAGAATGCTTATGACCTTGCCATTGCAAAAATAAGGTACGGAAGCCTCTGTGCCGTATTCATTGTAATTATCTTGATTGATTAGCTTGAGCAGTAGTTGATTTTTGTAAAAACGATAATAATCAGGGACAGCCTCTTGCAAATCTGCTTTGGTCAAACTGTCTTTACCGGCTGCATTCACGTAGGCTAAGGCCTCCCAGGCGCCTTTTTGCAAGAGCACATTGGTAGAATCTGCGCTAGCTGGTAACCGCCCCTCTTGCTTGCTTAGCACCTCAAAAACTTTTGTGATTGCCTCCTTGGGCGATATTGCTTCCGGGTCCCCATCGACTTGAGCCCAAGTGGGCGTAAAACTTAAAAGCATAAGCAGTGTGCTAATGCGCTTAGCTAGATTCATAATTGCATTTTTGGTACTACAAAGAACTAAAAAAAGCGACTGCCAAGTTCATAGCAGCCGCTTTTAGCGGAGTGAAGAAGGTGATCAGGAATTATGAGCCACAGGCCTCACAATCATCGGGATTGTCAATGCTGCAGGCTATAGTTTCTTCATCATTAAATTCTTGTACGCGCTTGGCCATAGCCTCCACCCGAGACTCCGCAGCCTTGGCCGCTTGTTGCAACTCTGCACTTTTAGCATCGGTAAGTTTCTCGGTTTGCTTGCTGCTGGTCACCGGCTCTACTTCACTTTTGGTTTGCTTTTGTACGGTAAACTTAATCGCATCGGCAGCAGCCTTGGTGCGCAAGTAATACATACCGGTTTTTAAGCCTTTTTGCCAGGCGTAAAAGTGCATAGAGGTAAGTTTACCCACATTGGCATTTTCTACAAAGAGATTGAGCGACTGCGACTGATCAATGAACCAACCACGGTCGGCACTCATGTCAATAATGTCTTTCATGCTCATTTCCCACACGGTTTTGTAGAGCTCCTTAATGTTTTCAGGAATTCCCTCAATGTGTTGAATAGAGCCATTACTGCGGATAATTTCATTCTTCAAATCTTCACTCCACAGGCCTAAGTTCACCAGGTCTAACAGTAAGTGCTTATTCACCACAATGAACTCACCACTTAGCACTCTACGGGTGTAAATGTTAGAGGTGTAAGGCTCAAAGCACTCGTTGTTTCCTAGAATCTGACTGGTAGAAGCGGTAGGCATGGGCGCCAGTAACAAAGAGTTACGCACCCCACTTTCTTTAATCTCATCGCGCAAAGCGTTCCAGTCCCAGCGGCCGCTTAACTGATCTTCTTTTACCCCCCAAAGGTTCCACTGAAACTGGCCCTTACTAATGGGAGAGCCCTCATAGCTTTCGTAGGCACCGTCAACGGCTGCTTCGTCTTTACTGGCCTTAAGCGAGGCAAAGTAAATCGTTTCAAAAATATCGCGGTTTAGCTGCTTGGCCTCATCTGAGGTAAACGGCATACGTAATTTAATGAAGGTGTCGGCCAAACCTTGCACGCCTAAACCCACCGGACGGTGACGCATGTTGCTGTTCCGCGCCTCAGGTATGGGATAGTAGTTCCGGTCAATGATGCGGTTTAAGTTCTTGGTCACCTTGTAGGTTACATCATATAACTTTTGGTGATTGAACTTATCCTCCTCCACAAACATGGGCAGTGCCAAAGAAGCTAGGTTACACACCGCCACCTCGTCTTCTGAAGTGTACTCAATAATTTCAGTACAAAGGTTTGAGCTGCGTATGGTTCCTAAGTTTTGCTGATTACTCTTGCTGTTGGCGGCATCCTTGTACAGCACGTAAGGTGTACCAGTCTCAATTTGAGACTCCATTATTTTACCCCAAAGCTCGCGGGCCTTAATGGTTTTACGGCCTTTACCTGCGGCTTCATATTGGGTATACAACTTTTCAAACTCTTCACTGTGCACATCGTGTAAACCGGGGCACTCGTTAGGATCCATCAGCGTCCATTCTCCATCTTCTTTTACCCGCTTCATGAATAAGTCAGGCACCCAAAGCGCAAAGAATAGATCGCGGGCCCGCATTTCTTCTTTACCGTGGTTTTTCTTCAGGTTTAAGAAATCAAACACATCGGCATGCCAGGGCTCCAGATAAATGGCAAAAGAACCCTTGCGTTTTCCACCGCCTTGGTCTACGTAACGAGCCGTGTCATTATACACCCGCAACATGGGCACAATGCCATTAGACGTACCGTTGGTGCCTCTGATGTACGAACCGGTAGCGCGCACATTGTGAATGCTTAAACCAATGCCACCCGCACTTTGCGAGATTTTAGCGCATTGCTTTAAGGTATCGTAAATACCATCAATACTGTCGTCTTTCATGGTTAGCAAGAAGCAGCTGCTCATTTGCGGCTTGGGGGTACCCGCATTAAACAAAGTAGGAGTAGCGTGCGTAAAATATTTCTTGCTCATGAGATGGTAGGTCTCAATTGCCGACTCCAAATCTTCTTTGTGAATACCTACTGCCACACGCATAATCATGTGTTGCGGCCTTTCCGCAATCTTACCGTTTATGCGCAAGAGGTAGGAGCGCTCCAGGGTTTTAAACCCGAAATAATCGTAGCCAAAATCACGATCGTAAATAAGTGTGGAGTCTAACTGTGCCGCATTTTTTTGAATAATCTCATGTACGTCATCAGCAATTAAAGGAGAGGCCTTACCGGTTTTAGGATTTACAAAATCATGCAAATCCTTCATGGTTTCACTAAACGACTTAGTGGTATTCTTGTGAAGATTGCTCACGGCAATACGGGCGGCTAGCTGGGCGTAGTCTGGGTGACGCGTGGTCATACTAGCGGCTACTTCAGCGGCCAGGCTATCGAGCTCTGTAGTGGTTACCCCCTCGTAAATGCCTTCAATCACTTTCATGGCAACATTAGTGGGGTTTACAAGCTGACTAAGACCGTAGCAAAGCTTTTGAATGCGGGCGGTGATTTTGTCAAATTTTACCGCTTCCTGGCGGCCATCTCTTTTAATTACGTACATATAGTATGGTGTTGCGGGTTATTGTAAATATTTCTTGGTGTAACGGTCATGCCGATGGTATTCTCTTTTGTGACTAAAAATCCTCGTCAAAGGCTATTTTTTGTGAATCGGTGCCTTGCACTACGCCGCTCTTCTGATACTCCCCTACTCTTTTTTCAAAGAAGTTGGTTTTACCCTGCAGGCTAATCATATCCATAAAGTCAAATGGATTCTCAACGTTAAACTCTTTGCTACAGCCAAGCTCAACTAGCAAACGGTCCGTTACAAACTCCAGATACTGGGTCATTAGCTTGGCATTCATGCCAATGAGGTTTACCGGTAAAGACTCGGTGATAAATTCGCGCTCAATATCTAAGGCGTCAAGTAAGATGTGGCGGATGCGCTCTTCTGGCACTTTGTTGATTAGGTGATTGTTGTGCAAGTGACAGGCAAAATCACAGTGCATGCCCTCGTCTCTGGAAATTAACTCATTGGAGAAGGTCAAGCCAGGCATTAGACCTCTTTTCTTTAACCAGAAAATAGAGCAGAAAGAACCACTAAAGAAAATGCCCTCTACCGCGGCAAAAGCCACCAGACGCTCGGCAAAGCTGTCGCTTTCAATCCAGCGCAGTGCCCAGTCTGCCTTGCGCTTAATGGCATCAAAGTTTTCAATAGCCTTGAAAAGACGGTCACGGTCTTCTTTGTCTTTAATGTAAGTGTCAATTAATAGTGAATAGGTTTCACTGTGGATATTCTCCATCATAATTTGGAAACCGTAGAAAAACTTAGCCTCTGTATATTGCACTTCATTCACAAAGTTCTCAGCTAGGTTCTCGTTCACAATGCCATCACTAGCGGCAAAAAAGGCCAAAATGTGTTTAATGAAATAACGCTCGTCATCATTTAACTTAGACTCCCAGTCCGAAATATCTTGGTGCAAATCAATTTCCTCGGCCGTCCAAAAACTGGCCTCTTGTTTTTTATACCACTCCCAAATATCATGGTGCTCAATTGGGAATAATACAAAGCGATTTTTGTTCTCTTGTAGAATGGGCTCCTTTTCCTGCATCATTAGCTTTTTTGTGCGTTAATATTTTGTCTCACAAGGTTTTGAAGGCTTTTTAAACCGCGTAATACGCTGATTTTCAACAGCTAATTATTTCATGTAATTACAAAGAGTGTTTCCAAATAAAACCTTGCTATACAAATGTGACTAAATAATCAACCCCTCCCAAAGGCTAGTTTTTCACATTAAACCTCTTTTATTAACAGCCCGAAAAGGCAAGGAGCGGTAAAAGGTAGAATGGGTCTGATATAGAAAAAATGCAACCCATTTGAGCAAGGAATTCGAGAAAATAATTCACACCTAATGTTGATAACCTTGAGGTAACATTGGGCTACTTGCATCAAGCGGGCAAAGGCTAAGTTTCTGATAGTCTTTTACTTACAAATAACTGCTTGGCTTTAAGCCTTTTAGTAAAGACACTAAGCCGGCCAATTTTCAGCCACTATTTCCAACTGCTTAAACCAGTCTTCCCCGTATTTGCGTACCAAGGCATCTTTGGCAAACTGGTACACCGGCACTTTTAATTGCGCTCCCAAACTGCAGGCGGGCGCGCATATTTGCCATTTATGATAATTCACCGCATCAAAGCTGGGGTATTTACTAATGCGTATGGGATACAAATGACAGGAAACAGGTTTGCGAAAAGAAGTGGCGCCTTCTTCCCAGGCCTTTTCAATGCCGCATTTGGTTACACCCTTTTCATCAAAAATTACATAGGCGCACTCAGCGCCATTCACCAACGGGGTTACAAATTCGCCATCATTGGGATCAACCACCGCTTTACCTTGGGACTCTATGGCCGCAATTCCTTCCTTGCGCAGGTAAGGCTTTACAGCCGAATACCCCTGCTCTAAAATTAGCTTCTCCTCTTTTTCCAAAGGAGCACCGGCATCGCCTTCAACGCAGCAGGCTCCTTTGCATTTGCTCAGGTCGCACACGAAGGCTTTTTCTAAAATCTCCTCCGAAATAAGGGTATCATCAATCGCTATCATGCGGCAAAGATACCACCTCTGCCAGAACATTTTAAGCATCAGCGGAAGCCTAAAAATATAGCCGTACCCGCATGGCCACCTGTATGAAAGCCCGTAATTTTGCCGGCCTTTTTAAAAATTGAAATAACACGTAACTAAATGGATTTCAACTTAAAAGAAATATTTTCAGCCACCATGATTCTTTTTGCGGTAATAGATATTACTGGCAGTATCCCCTTAATTATTTCCCTGCGCAAAAAAGTGGGACATATTCAAAGTGAAAAAGCCAGTTTAGTGGCCGCAGGAATTATGATCACTTTTCTGTTTGTGGGCGAAAGTATTCTTAAATATTTAGGCGTAGATGTAAATTCCTTTGCAGTGGCCGGGGCCTTTGTGCTCTTTATTTTGGCCCTTGAAATGGTTTTAGGCGTACAGCTTATAAAAGACGAAGAGCCCAAATCAGCTTCTATTGTGCCCCTGGCCTTTCCGCTAATTGCCGGGGCCGGCAGCATGACCACCATTTTAAGTATTAGAGCGGAATACGAAACGGAAAATATTGCGGTGGCCATTGTACTGAATATCATTCTGGTGTACGGGGTGTTAAAAGGTGCCAGCTGGCTGGAAGGTAAACTGGGTGAAGGCGGCATCAATGTGCTGCGTAAGGTTTTTGGCGTGATCTTACTAGCCATAGCCGTGAAGCTTTTCTCGGCCAACATTACGCACCTATTTTAGGCCCGCGCTTACTCATTATTTAGTTGTACATTTGCCGCTCCTTTTCTTAGCAGAGAAAATAGTTCTCTTTTGTAAAATTAAGCTAGGTTCAGGTTTAGCTTAAACGCACACTACCCCTTAAACCCAGTGTGCCTTACAAACAACACAAAAAGATTATCTACATTTTTTAATATCATCTACTTAAGCTCGGCACGGTTACCTGCAAAAGGTATCGGTTTAAGCTGCGGGCTTCAGGTGCAAGACTCCCTTAATGCGGAGTACCCAAAAATTATGCGTACAACTCAAAAGAAATCACGCAACTCCTTTTCTAAAAAAAGCAAAGGCGCTCCCCAGCGCAGTCGCAAAAAAGGGCCTGCTAAGTCTAACATTAACATTAACCGTTTAGAACAAAAGGCCGTTCCCGTACAGGAAACCACCTTTGAACCGCAAGGGCCTTTTAGCCAATGGAATCTGGAGCCGGCCTTGCAAAAAACCTTGGCGCAAAAGGGCTTCACCCATCCTACGGAAGTACAGGAAAAAACTATAAACCCCTTATTGGAGGGCCACAACCTAGTAGGCATTGCCCGCACCGGTACCGGTAAAACGGGAGCCTTTTTAATCCCTATCATCAACCGTCTTTTACAACAGCAAAAAAACTTTAACACCCTCATTTTAGCGCCCACCCGTGAGTTGGCGGTGCAAATTGAGCAGGAGTTTAAATCCCTCACCAAAGGCATGGGCTTGTACAGTGCCTGCTTTATTGGCGGCACCAATTTAAATACCGATTTAAAAGTACTCTCTAAACGAAAGCATTTAGTGGTAGGCACGCCCGGCCGCTTGCTGGATTTGGCCAACCGCAAAGCGCTGTATTTTAAAGACTTTGAGGTTTTGGTTTTAGATGAATTTGACCGCATGCTAGACATGGGCTTTGCAGCCGATGTAGACCGCATTGCCGGGGCTATGCGCCAGCGCCAAAACACTTACCTGTTTTCAGCTACCTTAAATAAAAGCCAGCAAGGACATATTGAGCAACTAGTAGGCCCCAAGGCCGTGGAAATTAAGGTGAGTAACGGTGAAGTTACCGCTGAACATATTGACCAAGAGGTAATTAAACTAAAAGAAGGCCAAGATAAATTTGGCGTTTTACTGGGCATGCTGGAGCAAAATGAGTTTAGCAAGGTTTTGGTCTTTGCCGAAACCAAACGCTGGGTGAGCCGCGTAAGCAAGAAACTCCACAAAAGTGGCGTAAGCTGCGATGAAATTCATGGTAACAAGAGCCAGAATTATCGGCAAAAAGCCTTAAAGAAATTTAAAGACGGAAAAATAAAAGTACTTGTGGCTACAGACGTAGCCGCCCGTGGTATTGACGTTTCAGACATAAGCCACGTTATAAATTATCAGCTTCCGGCAACTATGGATAGTTATATTCATAGAATAGGCCGAACCGGAAGAGCTGGCAAAGCAGGAAAGGCCTACACATTTGTTAACTAAATAATTTAATCACAAGAATTGTATGGGTAGAAGTCAAGAGACTTTTGGTAAAAAAGAACGCGAAAAAAAGAAGCAGAAGAAAAAAGAGGAAAAAGCCAAACGCAGAGAAGAGCGCAAGGCCAATGCCGGAGATAAAGGTGATAACATCACCTACATGGATGCCTATGGTAATTTCCATGACACCCCGCCTCCTCCGCCTGAAAAGGTAAAGGCTAAAAACATTAACCTGGGTGCCGCACAGCGCGATGAAACGGAAGATTTAAACGAAGACCGCAAAGGCGTAGTTACCTTTTTTAACGATGAAAAAGGCTACGGTTTCATCCGCGATAAGAAAACGCAAGAGAGCATTTTTGTGCACGTGAACAACACCACCGAGCAAATTGGGCAAGACAATGCGGTATCTTTCCGGGTGGAACAGGGTCAAAAAGGCCCCACGGCCGTAGATGTGAAGGTGATTCGTTAAGCATCACCGGTGCCGCTCTTTTTAAGGCACCTTCACCAACATTTGCCGGGCTGATAAGGAATGGAATCCCGTAAGTTGCATGAGATAAGTTCCTGCTGCTAAAGCAGAAACGTCTAATGCACCTTGCGGGATTTGCCCTTTTTGCACCACCTGCCCCAGCTGATTTAGTATGGCGTAGCGCTCAAAATTTTCGGCCTGGGTAAAGTAGAGGCGGCCTTTACAGGGATTGGGGTAAAAACCGGCTAGTTCCTGCTTCACTTCTGGCTGGTTCAAAATAAAACACTGCTGCACGGTGTCTCCGTAAATTTTGGTGCCACCATCAAATACACAGCGCAAGGTATATCCGACATTATCCGAAACTGAACCATCATAAATTGGGTTTACCCAAGAGCTTTGTGGTCCTAAGCCTTCAATAATGTTGAAATAGGTGCTAGTACTAAAAGTCAGAGCCGGCACCTGTATGCGCTGCACCCTGCGCGTAATCCCCCTGAAATCGGTATAACTGTAGATACTGTCAATGGTGAGCGTAATGGCTCCCTGGCCGATGGTTTGATAGCTAAAGGTATCGCCTACCGAATTACTAAAGCTATAGCTAAAGGTGGCGTTGGCCGGATTGATTTGAGGAGCCCCTGGCCCATAATGCAAGGTCACTTCGCCCACGGTGGTGTCTTCTACCAGGACCCCTAGCGTGTCTATGGTTTGCCCCGCCTGATTTTTTAAGAGTAAAAGCGGGGCCGGGCTGCCCTGAAAATTAATTTTAGGACCTACCGAGTAGATTTCCGTGCCTTGCCAAAAGCCTTGGTAATGACTGTACCAAATGCGGCCTTCTTGCGCGGTTGGTAAAAATTGAGCAGATAGGTTTAGAACGGGCCAAAGCCAAAGGGCCCAAAAGCAGAGATTGCGCATGTGTGAAAAGTTTAGGGCAAGATAGAAAAACCGAAAGGTATTATACCTCATACCCCGCGCGCGGTTGCACCGCGTGCGCATCGTACTAAATCGCTACCTGTTAAAAAGCATATCAAGCTTAACTTTACCACCACTGGCACCGATTAGCTGAACTAAGCTCGCAAGCTCGGTGTAGGCACAATCCAAACGCGCTACAAGCGCGCTCGAGGAGCGATTTTGCCCGGACTACCGGTCCTCTTGTTTTTAGAGCACGTGCTGTGCTAAAAGTTTCTGCACGTCATACACATTTACAGATTTGTTGAACTGCTTGCTGATACTTGGTGTGGTTTCACTGGAAACCCATATTTTCAATTCTGCATCAAGATCAAACGTTCCGGCTGTTTCAATGCTGAAGCGCGCGATACTTCGGTAACCAACTGATTTATACTCAACCTTACGACCTGTTACACCTTGCTTATCTACAAGAATCAATCGCTTATTGGTGAACAGAAACATATCACGCACCAGTTTAAAACCAAGCTCAAACTGCTCTCCTTCGCAAAGCAAGGTTCCGAATTCACTGTCTAGTTTTTCTTTACTGACCGTGCCAGCGCTTCCTCGTAATCCTGAAAATAATCCCATATTAATTAATTGTGTTTTGTTTTGTTATAGCAGCAATTAACTGTTCACCACCGTGATGCAGTTACGTTCTGCCGATATGATTTTTGAGTGAATAGCATTTTCAATTATTCAATCCCTACCGTCAACTGAAGCATTTATGTCCTGATTTTGAAAGCCCTTGTAAAACCCAACCATAAAATCTATGAACCATTTTACCAATAAAAATACCAGCCACAAGAGATTTACCGTAAGATGCCAAACCAATTTAATGAGAACAATTAACAGTTGAGAGAACATAAAGATGAGCTGTAAGGTAGCCGCATTTTTACCTCTTATTTGCACACCACCCATTTTGAAACTGGAGTAATTGGGTTTGAATAAATTGTACGACCCTCTTTTGTTTTTAATGGATGTACTTATCCCTGATTTGGACACATTGAAATTGAAAGGACCGCTATTGTATCTCCCAATAAATTGGAACTTTCCATTTTGGAAACCCATTCTGGCACCTTTAAAAAGCCTTTTGTGAAGCCTTATGCCATGCTTGGTATTTACCGTTACTCCGTAACCATCCTTAGCAATAGTTTTGGTAGCAGACAGACCACCCGTGCGCGAAACACGTACGTTCTTTTTGCGATACTCTATGCGTTTTCTTGGTTGCTTATCTTTTTCTGGCATCTCGTTTGTTCCTGGTGCTGTGTAGACCAATCAGGTTTTTGAAACCTGACAGGTCTAGCCTAGCTAAGCGTTCTCTACTATTTCTATTTCTTCTTGGGTAAGCCCATACAACTCATAAACCATCTGGTCGATCTC
>CAJXNI010000005.1 GCA_913057235.1 uncultured Bacteroidota bacterium | reverse complement strand
ATTACGGTGATAAAATCATGCGGGGCCGGGTGTTTGAATTTCCAATACTCAAAGTAGTTCAGCATGCCTTGGTTAAAAGCTTCGGCACCCATGATGTAGCGCAATTGAGCCAAAAATATTTGTCCGCGGCTGTAGCTGTTAATGCCATAAGTACGGTTGCGCGCGTAGTAATCAGCTGGGGTGGCTAAGGGTTCGGCCTCACCCTCTTTACTCATGAGAAAGTTGTGGTTGAGGTAGGCTCTTTTGTGGGCGTTGGCTTGGGGCTCTTTGCGCATTTGGTTAATCACCTCATCTTCGGCAAAGGAAGTAAAGCCCTCATCCATCCACGGGTATTGGGTTTCATTGCTGGCCAACACCCCGTAAAACCAGTTGTGGGCGCCTTCGTGAACGGTTACCCCGATGAGTCCATTTAACTTGCCGGTGCCTTTGAGCATGGTACACATGGGGTATTCCATGCCGCCATCGCCCCCTTGAATTACCGAGAATTGCCCGTAGGGATATACCCCAAAGCGCTGATTCATTTCTTCAAAAAAGACCTTGGTGTAGCGGGGCAGTTTTTCCCAGGTTTCTGCGTAACCCTCTAAATAATAGAAATTTAGCTCCATGTTATTGGGCCCTCTGCGCATGGTGCGCAGGTAGTCTTCATCGGCCGCCCAGGCAAAATCATGCACGCTGTCGGCTACAAAATGCCAGGTACGTTCTTGGGTGGCTCCGGGCAAATAATTCATGGCCCACAAGCCCTCTGAAAGGGTGTCGGCTTTTTGCCAATAGTTTTCGGCCTGAGCCAAATAACCCGTGCCGCCCACTTTGTAGCTGCTGGGGAGCGTAATATTCACCGCAAAGCGACCAAAGGGGGCGTAATATTCACGGGCCACGTAGGGATCTGGATGCCAGCCTTTGTCATCATACTCGGCCATTTTGGGGTACCATTGGGTCATGGTGTAATCAATGCCTTCTTCATTGTCTCGCCCACTGCGCCTGATCTGAATGGGCACCTGACTTTCAAACTCCATGTAAAAGGTATCAGTAGCTCCGGGCGCCAGTGGCTTTTGCAGAAAAGCTTTTAAAACGGTTTGCTCCACCTGATAGTTAAGTGCCTGGCCATTTTGCCTGAGGCTCACTATTTTGTGGTAGCCTACCTCGTCTTTCTTTAGCTTGCTGATGCGGTCTTTCACCCGCCCATCCGGATCGGGTAGGTTTTGCGAGCGTACGTCCATCATGCTCCCCGGCTGAAACGCATTGAAATACAAATGGTAAAACACCTCGCGTAAAGTGTCGGGCGAGTTGTTGGTGTAAAGCAGGGTTTGTTTACCCGTAAACTGGTGCTTTTTCACATCCATTTGAATGTGCATGGTGTAATCAACGTGTTGCTGCCAATAATGCGGTTGAGGCTGGGAGATAAGCATAATAGGCCCAAGCAGAGCGATCACTACTTTTTTCATAGGGGTTTTTGTAAGAGGGGTTAAATATCTTTTAACTGTAGGGTTTCTTTTAAACGCACGCCTTTTTCGGTGTGTTGCACGGTGCAAATTTCATTTTGCGAATCGTGCTCTAAAAATAAGTAATAGCCTTGGTTGGCCGCCTCTTCTAGAAAAGGTGCTTTCTCCTGCATGGTTTTTAACGGGCGCACATCATAGCCCATCACATAGGGCAGAGGAATGTGTCCGGTACTGGGCAGTAGGTCGGCACAGTACACCAGCGTTTTGCCTCCCACTTCCAGCACGGGTAACATTTGTGCTTCGGTATGGCCGCTTACCAAAAGTACCTTAAATCCCAGTGGGGTGTCTACCAGCTGGTCTTCAAACGGGGCGTCAATAAACTCAAGCTGTCCGCTCTCTTGCAGAGGCAAGAGGTTTTCTTTTAAAAAGGATGCCTTTTCCCGCGGGTTAGGGTTTAAAGCCCAGTCCCAGTGGCGCTGATTGGTCCAGTACTTTGCGTTGGGGAAAGTGGGTTTTAAGTTTCCGTCTGTTGTTTTTTCTACGGCTCCTCCCACGTGATCAAAATGCAGGTGGGTTAAAAATACATCGGTAATATCTGCTTTGGTAAAGCCGTGTTCACCCAGAGCGCGGTCCAGGTCGTGATCGCCTTCGCGGTAGTAAAAGCCAAAGAATTTGTCACTCTGTTTGTGGCCCATGCCGGTATCTACCAAAATGGTACGGTCTTGGGTTTCTATAAGCAGCAAGCGCAGGGCCCAGGTGCACATATTGTTTTCATCGGCTGGGTTGGTGCGTTGCCATAAAGATTTAGGCACCACGCCAAACATGGCCCCGCCATCTAATTTAAAAGTGCCCAGGTGTACGGAGTATAATTTCATAAAGTGTATTTAGCTATTTTGGTAAGGCTTTGGCCAAAATTAAGTTTATTTGAAGAGCCTTAAAATTTTCGGCATGCGCACTTTTTTATTCGCTTTTATGGTGGGCCTGGCAACGGCTTGTAATTTTAATTCAGAGCCATCGGGCGAAAGCCCCCAAAGCGGCCCAGACAGTGCAGCAGTGGCGATAGACACCATTGCGGTTAATTACCAGGGTAAAGACAGCCTGGCCGGGGTAACGCTGTGTTTGCTTAAGCTAGAGCTGCGCCCGGCTGATTCTGTGATGCAGCAAATTGCTCAGGACTTTAATAAGCAAGCCTTAAGCCTAAGTGCGGGCAGCGATTTTGAATACCAAAGCTTTACCCAAAGAGCCGATTCTTTTGTAGCTGAGCGCAAACGCTTTGAAGCCGATTTTGAAGGTTTTAAACCCGCCTGGGATTTAATGCAGAATCTAAAAGTGGTGCTCAATAAAAATGGGGTGTTAGGGCTAAATCTGCAGCAACAAAGTTATACCGGTGGGGCCCACCCCAACCACTACAGCTTATACCGCTATTACCGCTTGCGCGATGGGGCTGTTCTTGAAATCGGTGATTTTATTCCACCTGAAAACCATGCCGCCCTTCTGGCTCTTACCGAAAAACGTTTTAGGGAAGAAATGGAGCTGAAGCCAACCGAGTCCTTAACCGAGGCCGGCTTTTGGTTTGAAGAAGACCGTTTTAAACTGGCTGAAAATTTTGCTTACGATGGGCAGACGCTAAGCTTTGTGTACAACCCCTACGAGGTGGCGCCTTACGCCATAGGCAGCATTGTGGTTACCCTCACCCAAAATGATCTCCAAAAACTACAGTCTGCAGAAAAGCTGAATATATGATTGCCCTCTACATTGTAGTGGCTCTTTTAGTGGCAGCTGTTTGGGTTGATTACTTCCGGCAAATAGATGTATTTGACGCAGAAAAGAACGCTCACTTACTGTTGGCCTTTGCTTTGGGTGCTTGCACCGTGTTGCCCATTTTTGCCTTTGAATATTTTAGACCCGCTGACTTTACGCTGGCCATGGGCCCAACTTGGGGTGAAATATTTTTATACTTCCTTGTAGAAGTAGCACTGGTAGAAGAGTTTTGCAAGTTGCTGCCTTTACTACTGTTCATGCGCTTTAATAAAAAAGCGCTTTCTGAGCCGCTAGATTATTTGCTTTATGTGTCCGTTTCGGCCTTGGGTTTTGCGGCTGTAGAAAACGTGCTTTACTATTATTACAATGGCTCGGCAATAATAGACAGCCGATCTTTGCTTTCTACCGTAGGGCATATGTTTGACAGCAGTTTAGCTGCCTACGGCATCATCCTTTTTAGGTTTCATCCAAAGAAATATCATTGGAGCATCATGCCACTCTTTTTTTTGGCAGGGGTACTGGCCCACGCCATCTACAATACCATTATTGGTGTGGCCCCTAACCTTTTTGGCTACCTGCTTTTGGTGGTGTACTACATGTTTAGTCTTTCTCTGTTTGTGGTTATACTTAACAACGCACTTAACAACTCACCGCATTTTAGCTATGCCAAGGTGGTAAATAGCCATAAAGTAACCAACCGCATTATAAGTGCCTATATAGTGGTTTTTACCCTGCAGTTTATCGGTCTAATGGCCGAGTTGGGTTGGGAAGAAGCCATTTACGGAATCTCCGCCTCTACATACTCCAGCGTTTTTATCCTCAGTATTGTTTCGGTGCGCTTGGCGCGATTTACCTTGATTGAAAACCGTTGGTTTCCCCTGAAGCTGGAAATGCCTTTTGAAATTACTTCTACCTACCTTGATTTTGATGAATACGGCCCTCAGGGTAATGGAAGAGGTGGTGGCGGGATAACCATTAAAGGTGACCCCTACAATGAAACCTTAATCACCTCGTACTACCAACAGAACTTCCAGCTTGTTCCCGCGCAAAAAAGATTTACCCGCATTGGGTATCCCCACCGTGCCTATTTAGATCAAAAGATTTTTATTGAAAAGGATGTAGCCGTATACCGTATAAAATTATTTAGCGCCACCCATCCCAACACCTATGATGTGCTTTATGTAAAGCCTAAACGCAAAGGCCAGAGTTTTACTAAGAAAGGAACACCCATAGTAGCTTTGGTAAGCTGCGCGCTACCACCTGAGGAAATTACAGAGCAAACACCCATGCGTGATTTTAAATTCATAGAGTGGTGTTTCTTAAAACCTGATAATTAGGTTTTTGAACAGTACCGGGTAATGGCCGTTGCTTAAAAAAAGTATCAAGACCATATTCGAAGCCTTACGCAGTGATCATCAGATTCAACGCCAACTTATTGACGAACTTTTAGAAACCTCTGGAGAAAGCCCCAAAAGAGAAGAGCTTTTTACCAAACTAAAAAGAGAATTAGCCGTACACGCCATGGCTGAAGAACGTCACTTCTACATTCCACTCATGAAAGATGAGCTCACCCAAGAGAAGGCCCGCCATAGCGTAGCAGAACACCCTGAGTTGGATGAATTTATTGAAGAGCTGGAAAATACCGAGATGAGCTCGCCCGCCTGGCTGGCCACGGCCAAAAAGAATGGGACATCGCATTATTCACCACTTAGATGAGGAAGAGCAGGAAGTCTTTCAATTGGCCGGCAAAGCTTTGGAGGAAGAGCAGAAAGAAAACCTGGCCACTCAATACCGCCAAGCTATGAATGAGCATGGTGCCTAAAATTGCTTAAAGTGTATTTGAGAGAAGTTTTAACCAAACAACAGTTTGCCCCTCTTTTTTCCTTTGATTTAAATGAAGGCAACACTTTGGTGTTTAATCTTTCCAGGAGTAATCAAAATACTGATTTCAAAAACGTGCAAAATGCAGCGGGTTTAAGTCTTTACCTCCATAAAGAATTACTGGCTGCCCAAAAAAACTATGGGGTAGGCGGTTATGCCGAAAATAGAATAATCTATAAACGCTTTAGCCATTTTAATAATGGCTCTTCGGCCGAAAGGCACCACCACCTGGGTGTAGATGTTTGGGCCCCGGCTTATACCGATGTTTTTTGCCCCTTGCCTGGTGAGGTTCACAGCTTTGCCTACAACGGTGCGCCAGGCGATTACGGAGGAGCTTTAATTCTGAGACACCAATTAGAAACCTACACTTTTTACAGTTTATACGGCCATTTATCAATGGCTTCTTTACTGCATTATAAAGTGGGACAACACTATGGGGCTGTTGCTAAACTAGGGCAGCTGGGAGATGTGCATGAAAATGTAGGTTGGCCACCTCACCTGCATTTTCAGCTGATCAAAGAAATTGGCAATTACCAGGGGGACTACCCTGGCGTGTGCACTCAAGAAGAAAAAGGTAGGATGCTGGCTAATTGTCCTAACCCCAATCTTATTCTAAAAGTTGCTTTTCTACCCTAATCTTCAATAATGCGTTTTTCTATGTAATGCGAGTTGAAAAGGGTTAGCGCACCCATGTACTTAAGGTCAAAGGCCAAAAAGTCTCCTACTTTATAATTACGGGCATTGTCTTTAATATCAATCACCAGCATATCACTGCTACTGCCCATAAACTCTACATCTGCGTCTTCACAAATTAAATAGTCAATGGAAATATCTAAAGAGCCTACATCTAAAATAGCCCGGTGACTGGTTTGCCCGTACAAACTTTCATCTACTTCAAAAACCTCCCCTTGCGGATTGGCCTCCATTTCACCAATGGGAACCATGGGTTTCTCTGTGATTTCTATGATTTGCGCGTAGAGCTTTACCAAGCCCTGCTTCATTTCCTTAATAGGGCCGTCATGCACCAGGTCGGTGCCAAAAAATAAAGTTTCGCCTACCCTAAAGTGATTTATGCCTTCAGGGAGTTGGCGGCTTATAAGCAAGGGTACTACCACAGAGGTCCCACCCGTAATCCAAGGGATTTTGCGGTTAAACTTAGCTTCTATCAGTTGCTTGTACAGCGAAAGTTGTATGAGCTTATCCTGGCTGGGCATTACACCGTGCAGGCAATTAAGATTGGAGCCAATACCAGTAATTTCAATGTTGGGCAACTCAAAAATAGAGCCGTAGAAGTCGATCAACTCATCGCCCATAATGCCTTCCCGCAGATCTCCCAGCTCTATCATTATGATAATTTTATGGGTAGTATTTTGGCGCTTGGCTTCCTTGTTTATTTCTTTAATGGTATCGTACTCACTGTTAAAGCTGGTGTTAGCGTAGCGCACCAAATCAGGAATGTTTTTTTTGGCCGGTGGCTTTATGTACACCGTTTCTACATCAGGTGGGGCCATTTCCTTAATAGCCTTAAGGTTGCTTATGCGGGCATCACAAATTTCCTTGATACCTAAATCAATTACTTCTTTCAGGTATTTTTCTTCTCCGCAAAGTAGCTTGGTAACTATTGCCCAATCTATTGAATGGCTTTTGAATAGCTGGTTAAGGTAATTAAAGTTGTGTTTTAATTTTGCTCTATCAAACGTTAAATAGGCCATATTTTTTAAGATTCAACAGAAGTAGTTTAAGACTTCCATTCTGTTTAAACTAAATATATCAAAGAAATACTACAAGGTTTGTTCATGTCGCCTGGTTGTACTGAGCCTGGCTCAGTATTTCTACAAACATCTTTACGCCCGTTTCAATAATTTCATCTGGAAAATCATAATCTGGATTGTGCAGGGCAGGAGTCTGCTCACCAGCCCCTAATCCAAACATAGCTCCGGTGAAAGTACTACTCAAAAGCCCAAAATCTTCCGTCCATCTAAAGGGCCGTTCCATTTCCTGCCAACTAAGGTTGTGCCTAGCAGCGCTTTGCTTTACCAAATCATAGGCTCTTGGGTGGTTGTAATTGGCGTGAAAAACCTCAAACCATTCTTCTTCCAACCAAAGTCCCTCGGCTGTAGCCTGAGATTTTACCGCATGGCTAAGGGCTTTACATACCTGCTCTAAATGCTCTTGATTCCACGCGCGCAGGGTAAAGTGGGCTTCGGCATAGCCGGCCGATGCTCCATAAGACTTCTCCCCTAGCGTGGCGTATACGGGCGTTACCAGGGCAAAGTCTTGTGCATCAGTTTTAGGCTGCGTAAACCTTTCCCTCAGTTGTAAAATAGCGCTTAAAGCCTGGCTGGGGTTAAGCCCTTTTTCGGGTTGAGCAGCATGGGCCGTTTTACCAAACAGCCTAAAAGCTACGCTTACCGCTCCTGCGGAAAACTGGTGCGGCTTGCAAATGATCTGGTGCATGGGGTAACCGGGTAAATTATGCAAGGCAAAACATTGGTCAAAAGACCACTTTTTAAACTCTGGATCATTCAACACCGCTTGGGCCCCCTGCCCTATTTCTTCGGCCGGTTGAAAGAGAAGAAATACTTTTCCTGTCTGTGGTGGGTGTTGTGCTAATTGACGCGCAACGCCCACTAAAATGGCGGTGTGCCCATCATGCCCGCATTTGTGCGATTCATTTTCTTTACGGCTACGGTGCGCAAAACTGTTGATTTCCGCAATGGGGAGAGCATCAATGTCGGCTCTGAGTAAAATATTAGGACCGGCACGCTTTGACCAGAACTCCACCAGTAAGCCCGTGGTGGCCACTTCTTGCAAATAATCTGGGTCCCGTGGAGCTAACTGCTTCTTGAGAAACTGCTGAGTTTGATATTCCTGTCCTGAGAGCTCAGGAAACTGATGGAGGTGCTGACGAATACTTATAAGTGACTGCACCGCTTGCTATCTGGTATAACGCATTTCTAAATACTTGCTGGTAAAACCTAAATTCTCGTACAAGTATCGGGCGGGGTTATCAGGCTCTACGTGTAAGGCCACATTACCTTTAGCTTCGGCTAGCGCTTTTTCCATGAGGGCCCGGCCATTTCCTTCGCCTCTAAAGGCTGGATCAACCGCTATGTAGACCAAAATATTTTCAGGAATGTAACCGCTCATGCCTGTTTCATTAATAATAACAATTCCCTTAATAGTATCGGCCTCTGAGCCTACGGTTACAAAACCACCTCTGGTAAAAACATAGTCTAAACAGGCCAAAATATCTTCTTTGGGGTCTCCGTACTGCTCAAGGTGCTTATGCAAAAAGCCGGCAATTACCTGGTTGGTATACTTTTCATGAGGACCGTCTTCACTTTTAATAATGGTAAACTTCATATCATTTTCTATTTGAAATTAGTAGATAGCAGATTAAGGAAGCGCTAATTCCATACAGGTTTGGGTCTAATTGCAATGGCATGCTTATGAGTTCTTTAAGCTTAAGAATCTCCAGTGTTAGGGTGGTGCCTCCTCCCGCTATGATGGCTACCATAGCCGCCAGGGGATCTTTCTTTTTAAAGAACAACGCGGCCAACAAGGGTACAAACAAGCCTGAAACCATAAAAGAATAGGATAGCAACATAAGGTCTAAAACGTTGGTCATAACCGTTGCCAAAAGCAAAGCCAGGGCGCCAATTATAAAGGTGGCAATTTGCGAATTGCGCAATAATTTCTCTTCAGAAAT
Organism: uncultured Bacteroidota bacterium; assembly: GCA_913057235.1. GTDB lineage: Bacteria > Bacteroidota > Bacteroidia > Flavobacteriales > Schleiferiaceae > CAJXNI01. Next base: position 120,212 of record CAJXNI010000005.1, on the reverse strand, counting down.
AGGGAGAAAGCGTGCTAGAATATCGGTCACCAAATTGCCGCTGGCCGCCATAAGGCAGCTATCAGCTGTGCTCATAATAGCTGAAAAGTAAGCCGACATCATAAGGCCCATAAGGCCAACCGGCAACACCGTGCGTAATAAAACAGGCAGGCCCATTTCAGCATCTATGCCTGATAAAGAGGTGTAGCCAATGCTTTCAAACATTCCTTGCTGTAAAGCCACCCGGGCAAACAAGCCCAGCAACACGCCCATAAAGGCCATAATAGGCCACTCAAAAATACCCGCAATAAACCATGCTTTACGAGCTGTTTTTTCATCGCGGCTGGCGTAAATTCTTTGATACAAAGTCATACCTATAAACCAGATGGGGATAATGGTTATGGCCCAATTCACCACCTGATGCCAGGGTAAATTAAAGAAATTCAAAAAGCCCGGATCCAACGTTTCTTTGATGGTGGCATAACCACCAACCTCAAAATAGGCTAAGGGTATGCCAATAAATACCAAGCCGCCCATGAGTAGAATCCATTGCACTGTATCGGTATAAATTACCGCCTTTAAGCCCCCTAATACTGTATAAATTACGGCTGTTACGCCCATAATCAGTACGGCCGTTTGCAAGTCTAATGAAGGGAAGGTGGCCGTGGCCAATTTAGCACCTGCTAAAATTTGGGCACTGGTAAAACCTATGTAGCCAATGGCTGAAACAATACCTGCAAAAAGTGCCACGCGGGAATTAAAGAGGTACAGAAATATTTCAGGGAAGGTGTAAAGTTTGTGCTTTCTAATCAGTTTAAAAACCCGAGGAATTAAAAAGTAAGCTGATAACCAGGCGCCCAGCAGACCGGTAAAGAGCATCCAACTTCCGGCTAGACCGATAGCAAAACCTAAACCACCCAAGCCTATGGAAAAGCCGCCCCCTACATCTGTGGCTACTACACTAAGTCCTATGTGGTAGCTACTCATTCCACGGCCGCCCACATAGTAATCATCAATATCTTTGTTTCTACGCATAAAGTAGAAACCCACCCCCAGCATGGCCAGGAGGTACACAATAAATATGATTAGGTCTATGGGGTTAATCAAAACATTGCTAATATGACCAATTTTATTAATAGGCTCTCCCTGCTAATTGTTTGTGCCCTGTTTTGGGCGTGCAAGCCTCAGCTGCAAACAACCACCGCCCAGCATAATTTTAAAGGACAATACGCTCCCATACCCTACACTATTTACAAGCTTGACAAGCCTGTTACCAAAACGCTGTTGTATTTACCTCCTGCACTTGACAGCCTTTCTGTAAAGCAGCTGCCGGTTTTTGAGAAGTTATTAAAGGCCGGTTATGAAATTGTAGAAATTACCGCCCCTAAGGAGGGTGAGTTTTACCTTTTACGAGAAATGAATTTTGCCAGCCAAAGAGCCAGTGAAATTATAAGCACCGCCCGGTATTTAAAAAGCAGCAGCAAAGCGCAGTTTAATAATTTGGTTGTTTTAGGTGTAGAAGAAGGCGCCTATCTAGCTCCTACTGTAGCCGTACAGCTTAAAGCCGATAGCGTGATTTATGTAAATGGCGGGCCATTTAGTCCTTTACTGGAGCTGGAAAAACTTACCGAGAAAGATTCCCTTAACCCGGCTGAGCGCAGTTTCATACAGGAATATTTAAAGTTAGATAGTTTACCACAACTAGAATTAGCCATAAGGCGTGTTAAGAGAACTGACCCTAACAACATCATTTTGGGTATGCAAACCAACAAGTACTGGTTAAGCTTTAATCAAGAGCCGCTTAGTGAAGTTTATACCCATTTACCAGGAGCCAACTTTTGGATATTGTTTGAAGACTATCCACTAAACCGAGCCAGCAACCTAAATTATTTGCAATTACTAAATAAGATGCAAGGCAATGCGCATAACCGCGTACTTAGCCTTAAAGGCGATGGAAAAATGCAGGGAAAAAATCTGGAGCGTTTAAACCAGGAGCTGGAAAAAGTATTGACTCCCTAACCGTTAATTTTGTCTACCCGCCTTTGATGCCTACCCCCTTCAAATTCATGGTCTAAAAAAGAAGCTACTATACCTAAAGCTTCTTCTTGACTGATAAAACGGGCCGGCAGTGCCAAAACATTGGCATTGTTATGCTGACGGGCCAACGCAGCCAGCTCCGTATTCCAGCACAAAGCAGAGCGTATGCCTTTATGCTTGTTAACGGTCATATTTATCCCATTACCGCTGCCACAAATAACAATACCCAATTTAGAAGTACCTTGGGTTATGGCTTCCGCAACGGGGTGACCAAAATCAGGGTAATCCACACTATCGGCCGTATCGGTACCAAAGTTAAGAACCTCGTGCCCACGCTCTTCTAAAAATGAAATCAGCTTTGGCTTTAAAGCCACCGCTGCGTGATCTCCGCCTATTGCAATTTGCATAGCTGTTAATAAATATTAATAAATGGTTAAACTAACTTTAAGTCAATATTTTACAATTAACAAGGTTAAATCTCTATCAAAGGTAAGGCTGTTAATTAGTTCTTGAAATTTATGCTTGACTTTTTAGAGCTTAAAATCTCTCTGAAAAATTGCTTGAATATGGGTCTGAGATTATCAAAAGCTTTAGAGTATTTATGCACAGCCAAGGCTAATCTTATTAACCACTTCTCCTGTTATAACTTTTAAAAAACGTCTTGTTGTTATCGGTTCTTAACAATTGTGCATTTTTAGCGTTTACTATTTAGTTTAGAAGCGCTTAAGCCGTACACAGTTGTTAATACACTGTGAATAAAAGCAGGCGAATGAAAAAAGCAAGCAACCCTTTCAATAGTTTTACAACCAATTAACAGATTAGCAAAAACAGCATTGGTTTTAAATAATTTAAAAAGATATATAGGTATAGTATTAAAAAGGTGGGCTCTTCTGCTGTTTCTTACCATTCCCCTACTTTCGCTTTCGCAGAACGGAGGTGATAGCGTAACCTACAAGGTGTATTACTATGAGGGGGGTGCTAAAAGTAGTGAAGGCAACCTAGTAAATGGCCAGCCCAACGGTTACTGGAAGAGTTACTGGCGCAATGGAAATTTAAAAACCGAGGGGAACCGCAGAAACTTTAAGCTAGACAGTCTTTGGGTTTTTTATAACAGAGAAGGTCTCAAAACAGCTGAGATCACCTACAAGCTTGGTATAAAAGAAGGACCCAGCCGTAGTTTTAAGGAGGGTAACCTGGTAAAAATAACGCCCTACCAAAATGATCTGGTTGAAGGCACCGAGCAATACTTTTACCCTTCAGGCAAACTCAAAAAAGAGGTACCGTACCAAAAAGGCAAATCTTCAGGTACCGGCTTCGTTTATGCTCAGGAAGATCAACGAATTATTACCCTGCTCACCTACAAAAATAACCAATTGGTGCGCAAGCAAGATATTAATCAAATTGACCAACAAAATCAGAAGCAAGGGCTTTGGATGGAGTTTTACCCCAATGGCGTAATCAAGGTTGAAGGGCCCTATGTGAACGATCTTAAAAATGGCTATTGGAAATATTATCAGTCTAATGGCAACCTCATACGGGTGGAAAAATGGGTGATGGGTGTTCTACAAGAGGGGGCCAAGGAGTCCAGTAAAGTTGAAATAAAACGGACCCTTAACCCTAAAACCGGAAAGCTGGCTAGCAAGGGGGCTTATCGTAACGGGCAGCCGGTAGGCGTTCACCGGGAGTATGACGATGAAGGAAATGTTGTTAGTAGTAAGATATATGAGGATGGCAAGGTCTTATACGAAGGTATAATTGATGAGCAAGGTCGAAAACAAGGCCCTTGGAAGCACTTTTACCCCAGCGGTAACCTTAAGGCTAGTGGGCGTTACCGCGATGATTTAAAAGTAGGAGAATGGAAATACTTTTATCCCGAGGAGCAAAAGCTGGAACAGGTGGGTTCCTACTTGAGAGGTGAACCTGATGGAGAATGGATTTGGTACCATGAGAATGAAGAACTTTGGCGGGTAGAAAATTATTTTAACGGCCGAGAAGATGGAAAGTCTATTGAATACAATGACACCGGAGCGGTAATTGCAGAGGGCTCTTATGTGGATGGTTACCGCGAGGGCGATTGGTTCTTTCAAATAAATGATCACCGCGAGGAAGGCTCTTATTTTGAAGGCCAGCGCACGGGGGTATGGCGTTCTTATTATCTAAGTAATAATCAATTGAGATTTGAGGGACGCTATGAAAGTGGTCTTAAAAATGGAGACTTTGTTTTTTATTACGATAACGGGCAAGTGCGCAGACGAGGCCAATACTTGGGAGACAAGCGAGACGGGCTCTGGGAGTTTTTCACCGAAAGTGGTGAACGTATTATAACCATAGAGTATGATGAAGGTGAAGAAGTGAAGTACAACGGAGAAAAAATTAAGTATGGCAGACGCTATGAGCGTGAAATGAAACGGGAACGCGCACGAGAAGAGGCCGAACGGCAAAACAGTAATTAACATGCCTACAACTGAAGATTTTCCCCGAAAAGTTGGCGAATGGACTGAACTCAATTGCAGGCAGGTTTATGATAACCCCTGGATTAAAGTAACCCACAGTGCTATTATAAACCCTAATGGCGGAGAAGGCCAATATGGCGTAGTGCATTTTAAAAATTTGGCAATAGGTATCATTCCTCTAGATGAAGAATACAACACTTGGCTGGTGGGGCAAGAGCGTTTTCCCTTTCAAGGAAAGTTTACCTGGGAAATTATTGAAGGGGGTGGCCCCATAGAGCAAGATCCGCTGAAAAGCGCCCAAAGAGAACTAGCCGAAGAAGCCGGTTTAAAAGCGCAAAAGTGGGAGCTCATTCAAGAAATGGATTTAAGCAATTCTGCCACCACTGAGCAAGCACGCATTTATATTGCACAAGACCTACAAGAAGTTCCCACCGCCCCTGATGAAACAGAAAAACTAAGCTTACAAAAGGTTCCTTTCACCACCGTTCTGGATTGGGTGCTAAAAGGAAAAATTGTAGATAGCCTTAGCGTGGCTGGCGTACTTAAAGCTCATTGGGTTTTAAAAGAGCGCGGAATCATATAACCTCATAACAGATTTGCAATTCTTACACCAGCCCGACCCAGCAGCAACAATTAAGGTTTTACAGTAAAATCAACTTTGGTAGTGTCCCACTTGATGGAAACCACTCCTTTCTCATCTACGTTTATGGTAAAACTTTCTACGCTTTCTTTTAACTCTTGCGTGGGCACTGTAAAACGCATTACATCTTTTTCTGCATCATAATTGTAGGCGCCCCATTGCTCACTATGGCTGTTCAAGATTATAGTCCACTCCTTTTCACCGGGTATGGTAAACAAAGCATACTTTCCTTTGGCAAGCGTTTTTTCTTCAATCTGCACATCACTGCTTATTTCTAAAGTAGTCGCTTCATTAGCACCCGTTCTCCAGACCTTGTCAAAAGGAACCAAACTACCAAAAATACTGCGTCCCTTTTTAAAGGGGCTGCTGTAATTAATGGTTACCGTTGTTTCTCCAACAATGGCTTTTGCCTCCTTGGGTGGGCTAGCTTTCTGTTTCATTTGGCTGTAGCCTGAAAACATAGAAAACACAAAAAAGAAAAGAGCGTAAATTGATTTCATTCTATAAGCTTTTATTCTGGAAAGAACCCAAAGTACAGAAATAAGTTTTTGATTTTTGTGAATTATTTTAAATATGTAATTATCAACACATTTAGAGGACTTGAAACAAGGGCTTGTCATATTTTTTTCTTAGAAAATTCGGTCACCTTTAGTTTAAGGGCACAACCCGACAGCCTTTCTACTAAAACTCTGAATAGTCTTTATTATTTAGCCTTTGATCTAATGTATTCAAGGCCAGAGCAGGCTTATCAAATTTCTAAGGTTTATTTTGATCACCACATCACCCATTCAAATGAAGAAAGTGTGGCCGGAGTCTAGGCTTATGACTTATTTACTCCGGCCTGCTACAATTATGGCTTTAGAATAGATTCGGCCATAAGTCTCCAAAAAAAGAGCCAATATTTTAGATCATTAGAAGAAGCCTATAATTTAAGTTCTGGCCTGTCGGTATTAGCTTCTATGTATTCTTATAAGGGAAATTACTGGGTAGCTTTAAAAGCTTCGAGTGCTTCTTATAAAATTGAAAGGGCTCATAATTTTGCTGGGGCAGAGTTGTTTTATTACTTGTCTATTGCAGACCTTTTAAACTTTTTTAGTCGCCGGTTTAATAGCAATGGTGGCCTGCGACAAAAACAATAATTTCACTCTTTTTTCAGTACAAGACGATATTAGTTTGGGTCAGGAAGTAAGCGCCCAAATTGAAAATGATCCTCAGTTTAACATCCTAAGCAGAGCCAATAATGCCCAGGCCTATGGCTACCTAGACTCAGTAGTAAACGCTATTTTAAATACGGGGCAGGTAGCTTACCGCGATGAATTTATTTGGGAGGTAAAAATCATTCAGGATGATAATACTTTAAACGCCTTTGCCACCCCAGGTGGTTTCATTTACGTGTATACCGGTTTGATTAAATTTTTAGACAATGCCGATGCTTTTGCCGGGGTTTTAGGCCATGAAATTGCCCATGCTGATTTGCGGCATACCAGCCGAAACTTGCAGCGCCAATATGGGATTTCCTTGCTTTTACAAATTATTGCCGGAGAGAGCGAAAGTGAGCTTACAACTATAGCCGCCCAAATAGCTGGTACTGCCGCAGGCCTTAGTTCTAGCCGAGAGTTTGAAACGGAAAGTGATGAGAAGTCTGTGGAGTATTTAGCCGCTACGGGCTTTGCCTGTGATGGTGCCAAGTTGTTCTTTCAAAAGCTGGAGAATTCGGGCCAAAATGGCCAAACCCCTGAGTTTTTAAGTGCCCATCCTTCCCCTGAAAATCGTATTGAAAATATAGAAGAAAAGGCGCAGGAAGAAAATTGCAGCACCGAGGCAAGCGCCCTAAGCCCGTATCAGCAGTTTCAACAAAATTTACCTTAAACTAATAAGCACGCGGGCCTCTGAAAGATGACCTGTAACGGACTATTCTGTAAAGTAGCAAAAGAGCAACGGCTGCAGCCGAAGTAGTAATTACAGGCGTTTCTGTACTAGTAAGGTAGCTACGTTTATAAAAAATGCCAAAACAGGCCCAAATGACCACTGCTGCGTAGACAAGGTCATAATTTTTACGCAAAAAGAATAGCGCCAGTAATCCTGCAACCAATACCAGAGCGGCCGCCCAAAATTCATCGGGGAAACCCCAACCCGAAAAGTTATAATACACCAAAACCGCTGTTGCGTTGGCAATAGTAGCTAAACTTATCCAACTAAGGTAGAGGCTAAAGGGTACTTGCACCCACCATTTTTCAGAAGGGCTAACCTCCCTTAGGCCCAGGCCCAGATTACGGTAAATTTGAATAAGGCTCAATAAGAGTACTAACATTACTCCCAAAGAAACGAGAGGCAACCGATAGTGCCAAGCAACAATCCAACTGGCGTTGGCTAGACAAGAAATAAAGAACCATGCACCAATTAGATAAATTGATTTTGGTAACTCTTTGGAACCACTAAAAAGAGCTCTAAGCTGATACAGCGTAAAGCCGCCCAGAAAAAGGTAAATAAGCCCCCAAATAGAAAAGGTAAAACCGGCAGGAACAAAAAGATTGGGATATTGGGCAGAAAGCTCGCCAGTGGTGTAACCATTTAAGGGAAGAGCGTTGGCCAAGGTATTTAAAGTTAGTACCAACAGGTATCCCAGTAAATTTAAAATTACCAGAGATTTTGCTGAAGCTTTCATACAAAAAGCTTTTCAAGCACGTTGCCTACGTAGTAGGAGAGCGTTGCAGCCGCTCCTCCCAGAAAAAGTGTCTCTAAAATGCTACGGGCTACTTTAGTTTGGTTTACGGTGGCTTTGAGCCAGCCTATTAAAATAAAGGTTAAACCGGTTAAAATGCTGCTCACCAAAAATAGATCAGCTTTTAGGCTAAACAAATAGTCAAGCACATAGGCCAAAAGCGGAATGAGCCCAAATAGCTGAAAACTAAAAAATGTAACCCCGCCCATGGCCACCGGAGACTTGGTTTCTTCAGACATGTCTAATTCTTCTTTCATCATTACGTCTACCCACCTGTCTTTGTCTTCAGTAATCTTAGCTACAACCTGATCTAATAGCTCTCCTTCAAAACCTTTAGCCTGGTAAATTTCACGTACTTCTTCAACCTCCTTTTCCGGGAGATGGTCAACCTCCCAATACTCAATTTTTTTATGCTTGTTGTAGTTTTCTTGTTCACTTTTGGTAGAAAGGTAACTGCCTACGCTCATGGCAAAGCCATCGGCTATTAGATTGGCAAAGCCTAAAATTATGACCACCTTACTATCTAATCCGGCTCCAGCCGAACCCGCTACCACGGCAAAAGTGGTAACACTGCCGTCAATGCCTCCGTATACAAACTCGCCCAGGTAATCTTGGAAACGATTTACCAAAGAATATTTACTGCCATGTATGCGATCTTCATGCTGGTGAGTTTGGGCTGTAGCCATTCTAGAAAAATTTTTAGGCTCAAAGATAATCGGACCATTTTGAACGGGTAGAATTATAGCGTATTTATTGAGAGTTTATCGGCTACAAGATTAGCTTTGCACTTCTATGAATTGCACAAAATGGGGTGTACTTCTTTTAGTTGCGGGATTGGCGCACTTTACCTCCTATAGTCAGTGGCAAACAGTTGAGCAAAACCTGATTTGGTTAGGAGGCTCAGTAACTTTAGAATTGCCTAATAATTATGCTTTGGGTCTTAGGGCCGAAGAACGGAGATATGTGTTCCCCGATAGGCGGCATCAGCGAATTTTGTCAAATTTTTTAGCCACTAAAACCTTTAACTCAAGCTGGAAAGCGGAAGTGGGTTTATGGTTTTTTGAGATTACGCTACCCCAAACACCTTTTGAAAAATCGTTAGGGGAAGTAAAAGAAATAAGACCTTATTTTTCAGTAACCCGTAGTGTGGATCTGCCTAAAGGGAGGCTGGCACTTCGATTGCAGAGTGAATACCGCCATTTTAGAGGTCCAGAGGCCCCTTCTCATTTTGAAGGACCAGTGGTAAGCAGGCGCTTACGCGAGAGATTGAGAGTTCAATATAAATACCCGCTAAAAAATAATCAGAGCTTACTATTTTCAGAAGAGTTGCATCTCACCGTTGCCAGTGAGCCCGAGCGTCAGGTATTTCAGCAAAACCGCTTAATTGCTCAGTATCAGAAAAACTGGAGTCCTCATTTTTCCAGTGCCCTGGGATATGTGTTTTGGCTGCAGCCTACCGGGAGGCCCAGGGAATACTTCACGCGGCATATACTCACACTAGAGTTTCATTATACTTTTTCGTATTCAAAAACGGCTGATTAGCTCGTGATCTCAATATTATGGGGTTAGTACCAAAACCAATAATTATTTCCCCTTCCTAATGGTGTCCTTTAAATCCTCTAGTTGTTTTTTGGTTAGTTTTCCACCCCAGCCATAATCGGAATATACCATTTGCCCTAACTCCAGGTCAAATACGGTAACCAGGTAGCCTAAGCGTGTACTGCGCCCTGTGATCACCGCGTAGTTCGGGTTTTTTTCGGCCACAAGCCGATGGTATTTTACGGGGGTAACTATTTCATATTTACTGCGCAGGCTTTTCTTTACGTCTCCTTTCTCCAGGTCAGCCAAGTGAACGTCCATAAGTACCAGCGTTTTTTTACGCAGCTGCTTTGGCTGATTAATCATGTCATTGATGTCTTTGAGAAAGCGATGGCTAAAGATGTATTTTTTGGTACTGTTGGCTTGCCTTAGAAAGGTTAGATTTTCTAAATATTGCAGGGCCAGGGGTATTTGAAAGTGAAGAGGGTTTTTATCAAAATCGGTAACAAAAACAGACTCTGTGGAGGCGTTAAAGCCTAGTTTACCGCGCTTTCTTAAAAAAGAGAAATAGGCAAAGCATTTACGCACGGGCACAAAAATATCAGGAGTACCAAGACCAATATTGCCCAGGTACTGCATTTGAAATAAGGCCAAAGCAATTTCAGCATCCTGGGGCTTACGGGCTTTAATGTTATTAGATCCAGAACCAGCCCCTGATAAGGCCACCACATGCAACACCATTTTTTCTTTGTGCGCGTTACGGTAGCTCTTTTTTTCAATTAAGTTTTGATCAATAAACTTAACCGGGTTAAAAGACCAGGTATTGGTCATGTAATCGCTTACAGCATCATTGTAAGCAGAATTATCACTACTAAGTACTACGTAGGTGGTATCACTCTTCCATTGTAAAAATTCTTTACTGGTAACCCCCGCCTCTATGCATTGGGCCATTAGTGAAGCGTTAAATAAAAGAGTTAGGGCAAAAAGGAACCGGTTCATTTCACAGGTTTTTTAGTATTCTGGTGGTAAGATAAAAAAAGGCCGGCTATTGCCGGCCTTTCCTAAAATTAAATACTATAATTCAAACTTAATACCTTGTGCTAAAGGTACTTCGGTAGAATAGTTAATGGTGGTGGTTTGTGTGCGCATGTAGGCTTTCCAGGCATCAGAACCACTTTCACGGCCGCCTCCGGTTTCTTTTTCGCCACCAAAGGCGCCACTAATTCCTTCACGCTGGCGCGGATTTGCAACCGAGCTTGCGAGTTCAGCTAAGCTAATCCATGCCAGCGGTGAATATCGCAAACCGCCCCACCCATTTTTTGCAAAAAACGCACAAATTTCAAAACAGCCTTGCTCATTATTGCGAAAACTGCATGAATTGATTGGTGCGATTGCGAAAAACGCACGGGTTTAAACTACCTGGCCCCCTATCTTTGACTCAAACTAAACCCCATGAAAACCCCCTTTTTACTATTAACTCTTTTAGCAGTATTAACCACTGCCTGCGAGAAAGAAAATAAGTCCTTTACGCAAATAAGCGGCCAAGTTTATGAATACAACAATGGCGCTCCTGTGCCTTTTGCCAAAGTACGCTTTGAGTGGTGGAACCCCGCCACCTTTGGAGAAACCCGCCATTTTGTAGACTCTACTACGGCTGATGCCCAAGGCAATTATAGCCTAGCTGGCGATGTGCCCAACGGAGAAGAATACTACGTAATAGCCGATGCGCCCGGCTATTTCATTACTGAACAAACCGAGGTAATACGCCCCAACGTAAAACGCGGTAAAAAGCAAACCGTAAACTTAGATTTAATACCCTATGCATGGGTGCGGATGAATATTAAGAAAACGGGGCTTTATAATACATTAGAAATAAACCCACCCCCAGGTTCTAATTCCGTTAGGGGATTTGTAGCGTGGTCCGATACGATCTTGCATACACGAGTGCTTGGAAATAGGAACATTGAATTAATAGTTTTTAAAAACCACTCTTTTGGGAACTATGATATAGTTAAATATCCACTACAATCCATCGGTCATGACACGGTGGATATTTCCATAGACTTCTAACCTAAACGCCCCTTTCCTTATGTTTAAAATAAGAAAAGCCGTCTCATTAACTAAAAATGAGACGGCTTCTTTATTGAGGTATTACGCTTTATATTTCAAACTTAATTCCTTGTGCTAAAGGTACTTCGGTAGAATAGTTAATGGTGGTGGTTTGTCTACGCATGTAGGCTTTCCAGGCATCAGAACCACTTTCACGGCCGCCTCCGGTTTCTTTTTCGCCACCAAAGGCTCCGCCAATCTCGGCACCACTGGTACCAATGTTTACATTAGCTATTCCACAATCACTACCGGCAGCTGAAAGGAATAATTCACTTTCCCGCATATTGGTAGTCATAATGGCTGAAGAAAGTCCTTGCGGAACTCCATTTTGCATGGCAATGGCTTCATCCAGCTCTCGGTATTTCATTACGTACAAAATGGGCGCAAAGGTTTCGTTTTGCACGATTTCGTATTGGTTTTCAACTTCGGCTATGCAAGGCTTCACGTAGCAGCCGCTGGCATATTCTTCGCCCTCAAGGCGTCCTCCTTTTACGAGCATAGTACCGCCTTGTTGAGCAATTTTTTCCAGTGCCATTTCATACTGTTCTACAGCCGCCTGGTCAATAAGAGGGCCCACATGATTGTTGGTATCCAGTGGATTACCAATTCTTAATTGGGCGTAGGCAGCTTTTAGTTTTTCTACTACCTCATCGTACTTACTTTCGTGAATGATTAACCTGCGGGTGCTGGTACAGCGTTGGCCGCAGGTTCCTACGGCCCCAAAAACGGCCCCCACCAGGGTAGATTCTAAATCGGCATTTTCAGTAATAATTATGGCGTTATTGCCGCCTAATTCTAGTAAAGACTTACCCAATCTACGCGCTACAGCTTCGCCTACCTGCCGCCCCATGCGGATAGATCCTGTGGCAGAAACCAATGGAATGCGGGCATCATTGCTTAGCCACTCCCCTGCTTCTACGCCACCAACTATTACGTTGCTAATGCCTTCAGGTAAATCATTTTCTTCCAGCACTTCGGCAAAAAGCTTTTGGCAGGCCACTGCACAAAGGGCCACTTTTTCAGAGGGTTTCCAAACAGTTACATCACCGCAAACCCAGGCAATGGCCGTATTCCAGCACCATACCGCCACCGGAAAGTTAAAGGCACTAATAATACCTACTGTGCCCATTGGATGCCATTGCTCGTACATGCGGTGAGAGGGTCTTTCAGAGTGCATGGTTAAGCCGTGCAGTTGCCGGGAAAGGCCCACTGCAAAATCGCAGATGTCAATCATTTCCTGCACTTCGCCCCAGCCTTCTTGAAGCGACTTGCCCATTTCTAATGACACCAGTTTTCCTAAAGCCTCTTTCTTTTCGCGCAATTTGAGGCCATACTGCCTTACAATTTCACCCCGCTGCGGGGCAGGCATTAGCCGCCACTGTTTAAAAGCGGTATCAGCTGTAGCCATAACTTGCTCATACTCTTCTTTGGTGGTGGCTTTTACTTTCGCGATAAGCTCACCGGTAATGGGCGTAGTGCTTTCAATAACCTCACCAGAACCTAGAGCGTTTTGGCCGGTAGAGGTACCGGCATTTATGGGTTCTACTTTTAGTTCTTTTAAAATTTGAGAAATGTCTAGTTGAGCCATAATTTTTTCGTTTTGGCGAAAATATAGTTTTTACCATCGATTGTGTGAGGCTTTTAAATTAATTTTACCTTTAGACTTAAGGGCAAAATATGGCAGTTTCTCTCTTTGATTTTACAGATGTTACGCATTTATCTACTACAGAAAAGGGGACTACCCATGAGGCACCGGCCCTCCCTTCTACTGGTTTAATTTTAGGCTTTCGCAAAAAAGGAACGGTTAACGGCAACCATTGGCACGCTGGTAAAGTGGTAGGGAAAAGTCCTGAGCATTTTTTTCTCTTAGAAGGCAGCATGGAAGCCTATGGTAGACATTTAGACACCAATGATGAGCTTACACGAGTGATTGAAGCACCGCAAATTGTGAAGATTCACCCGCGGGTATTTCACCGATTCACTGCTTTGACGGATTGCCGCTTTATGGAGTTCAATTCCATAAAAGAGCATGAGCAAGATACTTTTTACCAGGAACCTAAAACCGAGAAGGGCTCCGGTTAATTTTAGTGGTTAATGCGCACATTACCAGGGTACTTTATTTCGTACTGGAATGTGAGTTTGCGTTTTTCGCCAGGAGCCATTTGCAGCTTCCATTCTAATTCTCCGGTAGCGTTGGTGTATTGAGCGCCTTCAGCTTCCAATAACTTAACCGTAATGGGCTCAGACTTACTAATAGGAATCTGGTCGATCAGTTTCACGCGTATGCTATCATCAAAAGTATTTTGAATTTCAACCTGGTAAGTAAACTCACGGGTCTTATCGCCACTAAAGGCAGATTTACTGGTTTTTTGCTTAATTAAAGTCCTCTGGGCCCGTAAGCGGGGGTCAACTCCCATGTTTAAACTCAAGGTATCTTTGGGGGTAAACGGATCAAGGGTTGAACTTCCTAAAAAGGTTTGATTTACATAAATGTTGCTTTTGCCAACCAGTAGATTCAATTGATTGTAATCGGATATTTCGGCCACCAGAAAACTTTCTTTGCTTTTCTTGGGAATTAGCAGGTATTGGAAATTGGCCGGTACTTCCAAGGCTTTAAGCACCACATTTAGGCTTTCACCGTTTGAAGAAAGGCTAAAAGGCTTGTTTAAGGTAAAATTCAAATTGGTACCACTGGCTGGGCGTTCAAAAGCTCCGTAGTTGTATACCTCTTTAGGCACCTTGGTTGCGCCTTTTATTTTAACACCGTTTATAAAGAACGTTGTTCCTTCTGAACGGGCGCCCCTTACACTAGATTCTACAGAACTGATATCGCGCACCGCCATATGGGTAATGTCTTCTGCAGTGGTTTGATAGCTTTTTTTGGTGGGGTTGAAATCTATTTCATAAAATTTCTGATTGGGATTTAGATAGACTTCTTTTTGCTGGTAGCCCGTGCTAATCACTAGCAGCTTCTGGGCTGGTTGCTTTAAGGCAATTTGAAATTGCCCCGCCACATTTGAAGTGCTGGCACCCACTACCTGCTGATACTTATTGTAGGCCAAGATGGTGGCTTGTTGTGCCGGTTGATTGGTGCTGCTGTTGTAGATAAGGCCGCTTATCGTTCCCCGTATTTCATTTTGAGGTCTGGTGTTCGTCCCTCTGGTTCGAGTATTGTAAGATAGATTGCCAACTTCAAAGGGTCGCAACTCTGGCCTGTCCAGGCCTTGTGTGGGCTTAGCGGTTCCCAGACTGAGTTTAACATCTTTCCACGGTTCGCCTGATGTTTGCTGAATCTGGGCTTTGTATACAATTTTCAGTGGTTCGCCCGGGGAGGTCATTTGCAAATCATACACCGGTTCCCAACCCGCACTTTCTACAAAATACGTAAGCTTGAGCATGGTTTTTTGAGCAACAGGGCTGCTAATTTTGACAATAATCTGACCTTTTGGGCTGCTTTGTTCCAGGCGTTTGAGCAACAATGCATTCAGTAATTCTTGCTGCTTTCTTTCCTGGTCATGAATTTGATCATCTAGCAAAGCGCGCTCTTTGCGGAAACGCTCCATTTTTTGATCTATCAGGTTCAAGCCCTGCTCCAAGGTGCTCACCTGATTAGAAGATTTTTCATAGTTGGTATTGGCCAGAAGCACTTTCTCTTTCACCAGGCTTTTTCGGTATTGTTCTTTAAGGGCGGTGAGGTCTTTATTGGTTTTATTTAGTGCCTTGTTAAGGTATGCCAGGCTGTCTAAAAACGCGCGATCATGGCTTAAATACTGCACTTGATGCTTAAGCTGATGCAAAGACCACTCAGCATTATCTACTTGGGTTAATTGTAGTGATTCGGCATCTACACTAAGAGCAACGTTATTGAAAAGTAAAGTTTGCTCACCCGCTTTGAGACTAATTTCTACCGTACGGGTTACTTGGGCACCCTGGCTAAAGACGGTTACCTCGGTTATTTTTGAATCAACCACTTGATTTTGAGCGGAAAGAAAGTATGCCAAGCAGGCTAGAACTAAGGTGTAAACTAAGCGCATTCAATAGAATTTTAAAGCTTGAAGGTATTTAAAAAAAGGCTTAGGGAACTAGAATCTCCACAACTACTCTAAACCCCACTCGGGGGTCTGGTAAAGCGTAGCGCTGGTTTTGATCAACGGTGCTTTCCTCTACTAAATTATCCCAGCTACCTCCTTTAATAGTGCCCTCAGCGGTTACTTCGGCTACGTTGCCAATTACGACAAAAAAGCCCAGACCATTTTTTTCATAGCTCCCCACTTTACAAGTAAAAAAGCTACCGTCTGCAACATAATTGTAGCTCTGGTTGGTATGATCTTTCACTTTAAGGTTTGCGCAGTAGTACACGGCATTTTTACCCTTAACTGGTATAAAAGCTAGGTTGCCGTACCAAGGCAAATTATGTCCCGGCAGCGGTTTAGCCAGAGCTAACCACTCCCGTTCTGTAGGTAGGCGAAACACCACTTTTTCAAACTCTCGTTTATCTTTTAGATGATACTCTTGGGTAAGCCATTTGCAATAAGCCACCATGGCTTCATAACTAATATTTACCACTGGGTAGCGTGCATAAACCTCATGGCTGTGATACTTATCGGCTAAGGCTTGAGTAAAGCCAAAGGTCTTTTCCTTTTGCCAGGCGCTGCTGTCGGGTTTAAAAAGGTTTCGCTTTTCGGCCGAAAGGCTTTTTAAAAACAATTGGTACTGGGCGTTAGTGACTTCATGAATGTCAGCCCGCAACCGAGGTTTTATGGCCAAATATTGATGTGTAATTTTAGCGTCACCCGGGCTAAAACTGCAAAGAGCGAAACTCAAAAGAGCAAAAAGAAAGAACCGATTCATACGAAAGGGGAAATAGGATTAACCCTATTATAACGAAACGCCCCTTAAAATATTGGTTCCTTATGCCTTAGCGGGCCGGCTGCTTACTTTTACGCTTCGGTTACCCACGTTCCAAAGCACTACCACCAGCGCCAGAATACCAAGTTGCGCCAATAGACTTTCCCAACTAGGGTAAAGACCTATGGCGTCTAGTTTAATATTTACCGGTAGCATAGAAATACTTAGGGTGCCCGCTTCTTGTAAGGCATGTACGCCTTTACCCACCAGAATTACGGCTAAAAAGGATATTACAATGGCCGAGTATTTAAAGAGCTTTGGAATGGGTATTTTCTTAGAATATTTGAGCAGCAATACCGAGATGATGAGCAAGGCTGCAAAGGCAAAGATAATACCGCCACCAAAAGCCATTTGCTGTCCCGGGCCTACCTCCAGGCTTAAAGCCGATAAAAATAGCACGCTTTCAAAAGCCTCGCGAAAAACTACCAAAAACGATAAGAAAGCCAAACCCAGCATATTTTCTTTTCTGGCCAGTCCCTGAATTTTATTCTTTACGTAAGCTTGCCACTTACCGGCTTCTGATTTACTGTGCATCCAAAACCCAACGTAAAGCAGTACGCCCACGGCAAAAAGGGCAATAATTCCTTCCATGAGTTCGCGCTGAGCGCCACTGAAATTGAAAAGCTTGCCGGCCGCCAGCCACATTAAAAAGCCACTGCCAATGGCGGCCATCCAACCACCGTGCACCCACTTGGCGGCATTGGGTAGTTTAAGGGCGCGTATAATGCCTAAAATAGTGAGGATTACCAGAAAGGCTTCTAAGCCCTCTCTGAGAATAATAGAAGAAGAAAGGAGAAAAGCTAACCAGCCACTAAAGGTTTTGCTACCAATTAAGGCTTGGGCTTCTTCCACCATTTTAATACTGGCTGTGGCCGATGCGTTCACTTCAGAAGCAGGAGCCTCCTTTTCGATTAAGCTGCGCATGGTGGCCAGCTGAGTTTCCAGATCAGAGGCAAAAGCACCGCTGTTGGCTCTTAATTTAGCTTCAATGGGCTCAACGCCTTCTAAATAGGCAGTTAGGGCCAGGGTGCGTGCTTCATCGGTGTTGCCATCGGCATAAGCCTGGTTAGATTCTTTAAGCAAAGTAATAGCCTTGTCTAGGTAGTCTCCTTGACTGCGCTCGGCCGTTTCTTTGGGATAAAGCCTTAAAGCCGGAATTACAAACTGTGCTTGTTGAGCATTTAAGGCGTAGGCCGCTTTTAATTCTGTGTTGTCTTGAGAGGCTAAGTCGTCCAGTGTTATTGAAAATGGCAGATCTTCTTTCTCAGGTAATTGGGGTAGCGGTTCACTGCGCTGGGGCAAGCTAATGGCGTAAAAAGCCAGGTCCCAAATTTCATCGTCACTAAGCTCATCAAAGGCACGCATGCCCGTACCCTCAACACCCAGCCTTATGGTGTTGTAAGCCTGAAAAGGTGATAGTCCATTGGCCTTATCTTCTTGGTGAAAATTGGTGGGGGCCGGCTCTAAGCTCTCGGCTAAAATGCCATTACCCTTTCCGGTTTTACCGTGGCAGGAGGCACAGTGCAAAGCAAATAACTGCGCACCGTTGTCTAAAGACGGGAAGCGTTTAGGGGCCACCCTTAAATTGTAGGTAGAAATTACTTTTTGCTTGATACTGTTGGCCACACTGCTCACTTTTTCCAGCGGGGCCTTATTGGCAATGAGTTTTTTAAGTAATTCTACATCAGATTTAACCGCAGCTGGGGCATCTTTAGTGATGGCCTCAATGGTATTGGCAAACTCCTGCATTTCCTGGTATTCGGCTGCGCTAATTACCGCGCCTTTATCTACCGCCATAGCGTAATCTACTGCTATGTAATCCAACAAATGTACCGTCATACGTGCCTGATCATCTGCATTGGCAAAGGTTACACTCGCCCAAATGGTCAGCACTCCTATCCACAAAAATCCTAATCTCTTAATCACGTAATCTAATTTAGACCAATTAAAAACAGTGCAAATATAAGAACCCTGCAGGATTAGAAAAGTAACACAAGTCAGATATTCATAAGAGAATTTTAGCAGTCACTTAATACGAGCGGGGTCTATTTTTTACTCACGCAGGGTTTTTCTTTCCAAACAAAGCGCCAGGGCAATAGTGCATCTTCGCCCGCGTAGTCTATGCCAATTCTAGTGCGGCTTTCCACGTCCGGCTTTAAGCCGATATCCTCCAGAAAAAGCAGGCTTCCCTCAAGGGAATGTCCGTAATATTTTGTGGTTATGCCTAATGCTTTAGTAAGGTTTCCAGGCCCGGCAGCCAGGCCCGGCTCAGCTTTTTTCTTAGCCCTTCTGTTGAGCATGGCGGCAATGCCCGCATCGGGCTGAATGGCTCTGATTAAAATAGCATCCGCCTGGTCTTTTACATTGGTTACTATGTTGAATAGGTGGTGAATGCCGTAGCACAGATACACATAGGCTACACCGCCCGGTTGATACATAACGGCTGTTCTTTGAGTCTTTTTTTGCAAATGTGCGTGACAGGCCTTGTCTCCCCAGCCGCGGTAAGCCTCCGTTTCAGTAATTAATCCGCTGGTGCGGATGTTTCCAATTTGGCTAACCAGCCGCTTACCAATTAAATCTTTGGCCAGGGCCACCACGTCACTTTGTTGAAAATAGGCTGCGTCTAATTTCAGTCCCACGTTGGTGCAAATTCAGATTGAATTAAACGTTTGTTCTGGTGCGTAAGCCTGGTAATGCGGTCCATTTCTTCGGCCGAAAGGCTAAAAGTGAAAATGTCAAAGTTTTGCTTGATACGTTTAATCTGAACGGATTTTGGAATGGCTACCAGCTGGTCTTGCTGCATAAGCCAGCGTAATGCTATTTGAGCGGGAGTTTTGCGCTTGTAGGCTGCTATCTCTTTTAGCACGGGTTCATCATTTACTAAACCTCTTGCTATGGGCGAATAGGCAGTGGCAAAACAGCCCATACTATGGGTTTTTTCCAGTAGTTTACTTTGATCTAAAAAGGAGTGATACTCAAACTGATTGCAGGCAATGTCTACTTTATAATTTTCTACGCGTTGCAGAAGCTCTAGGTTAAAATTACTTACACCAATTAAGCGGCAGTATTGCTTTTCCCGTGCTTCTTGTAAGAGGTCAAGGCTCTCTTCCAGAGCAATGGTTTGGCTGGGCCAATGAATGAGTAGTAAGTCTACAAAGTCTTGTTTTAAAGCGCGTAAGCTTTGCTCAAGAGAAGGCAAAAATTTTTCTTTGCCTAGGTGCAACGGGTAAATTTTGGTGGTAATAAAAAGGCGTTCTCTGGGAATGGAAGTCCGGGCAAGAACCTTCCCTATTTCTGCTTCATTCTGGTAGGCTTGTGCGGTATCAAAATGCCTGTAGCCACAGTCTAAGGCAAACTCAAGGGCTCCCCTTCCTTGCCGCCCCTTAATTTCATAAGTGCCTAAGCCCAGTCGGGGAATCCAGTTATCGCCACGCTTTAAATAATCCATGCCATTAGACTTTGCTTACAAAGTTGCAAAATTGCCCAGGCTCCATCGGGCATAAGCCAGAATTTTTTGGCCTGTTAAGAGCACTTTGTACTATCTTTTCCCAAAATTTAAAAAATGAGTATAGCAGGCATTATTCCCATAGTTCTTTTAGTGGTGGTGATTCTCGTTTTCGCCCTATTTATTGTGAAACAGCAGCAAGTGGCGGTCATTCAGAGATTTGGTCGTTTTCAGAGTATTCGAGATGCAGGTATTCAAATAAAGATTCCCATTATAGACCGTGTGGCCGGCCGTTTAAGCCTACGCATACAGCAACTAGACGTAATGGTGGAAACCAAAACCAAAGACGATGTTTTTGTAGCCATTAAAGTTTCGGTGCAGTATGTGGTGCTAAAAGAGAAAGTATATGAAGCTTTTTACCAATTGGAAAACCCCCACGGGCAAATTACCAGCTACGTTTTTGATGTGGTCAGAGCCGAAGTTCCTAAGTTGAAATTAGACTACGTATTTGAAAAGAAAGATGACATAGCCATAGCCGTAAAAAGTGAGTTGGAAGAAGCCATGAACACCTATGGGTACGGCATCGTAAAGGCTTTAGTTACCGATATTGACCCTGATGAGGAAGTAAAACAGGCCATGAATAAAATTAACGCGGCTGAGCGGATTAAAACCGCTGCGGAGTATGAAGGGGAAGCCGAGCGGATACGCATTGTGGCCAAGGCTACCGCTGAAGCGGAAAGTAAGCGCCTGCAAGGACAAGGTATTGCCGATCAAAGAAGGGAAATCGCCAGGGGATTGGAAGAATCTGTAGAGGTGCTCAATAAGGTAGGCATTAACAGCCAGGAGGCTTCCAGTTTAATTGTGATAACGCAGCACTACGATACCTTACACTCAGTAAGTGAGAATACCCGTAGCAACCTTATCCTTATGCCCAATAGTCCTTCAACAGCCAGCGATATGCTTAACCAAATGACCACCAGTTTTATGGCGGCTAATAAGATTTCTGAGATGGAAAAGGAGGAGGAACTAAAAGAAGAAAGCAAATAAAAGTTCATGGGAGAGTTTATCATTATGGATGACGCAGGAAACAAAAACAAGAAAAAACAACAGCACCTCACCAACCAGGACTTTAATCAATTAGACCCTGCGCAAAGCTTACGGACCTTACTGGAAGCTAAAGGGCGTTCTTTGGAAAAGGTAGACTTTAATCTGCACTATGAAGATCAGTTGCGTAAGCTACAGGTAGAATTGGTGAAGCTGCAAAGCCATGTGAGTAAGACCCTGCAGCGAGTAGCAGTAATTTTTGAAGGCCGGGATGCGGCTGGCAAAGGGGGTGCTATTAAACGTTTTGTAGAGCACCTAAACCCCCGCAGTATGCGGGTGGTGGCTTTATCTAAACCCACCGAGAAGGAACGAGGGCAGTGGTATTTTAGGCGTTACATTAAAGAATTACCCAACCCGGGTGAAATTGTTTTTTTTGACCGTAGCTGGTACAACCGTGCTGTGGTAGAGCCGGTAATGGATTTTTGCACCCTGGAGCAGTACCAGCAATTCATGCGGCAGGTTTCGGAGTTTGAGCACATGCTTTTTGAAGACGGCTTAAAAGTGATAAAATTTTGGTTTAGCATTGATAAGACCGAGCAGGAGAGACGCTTTAAAGAACGAGCTAAAAATCCGCTCAAGCAATGGAAGTTGAGCCCGGTAGACCGCGAGGGCCAAAAGCTCTGGGAAAAATACACTTATTACAAGGAACAAATGTTCAGCCGAACGCATACGCCTTTTAGTCCTTGGGTAATTATTAAAACCAATGTAAAAAAACAGGCGCGCCTTGAGAGCATGCGCTACGTGCTCTCACAGTTTGAGTATGCAGGTAAAGAAAAAGCTGCCACCCGGGTACTGGCCGACCCGAATGTGGTAATGAAGTTTCACCGGGCCATTTATGATTTGGATTAATATGGCTTATAATTTTTCTAAGAAAGAATTAGAACTACTGAATACAAATTTGGCGGTAAAACTTTTGGTAAGCCAGAACAAGCCTGATCCTGCCAAAGTGTTACGCTACGTGAAGTATGAAAAGGAAATTGAAAAACTGCAGGTGCAGCTTATTAAGCTCCAAAAGTGGGTTATTGAAAACAACAAGAGGGTATGCATTCTTTTTGAAGGGAGAGACGCAGCAGGCAAAGGAGGCGCCATCCGCAGGATTAATCACCACTTGAACCCGCGTAACTACAGGGTAATAGCTTTGCCCAAGCCTAATGCCACAGAACGGCATCAGTGGTATTTTCAACGCTACATTAATAAGTTGCCCAATGCGGGTGAAATTGTTTTTTTTGACCGCAGCTGGTACAACCGGGCGGTGGTGGAACCCGTTAATGGCTTTTGCACTCAAGAAGAGTATAATTACTTCATGCAGGAGGTAGTGCCTTTTGAAGAAATGCTTACGCGCGATGGCATCATCCTGATCAAGTTTTACTTCTCTATTTCAAAATCAGAGCAGGCCAGGCGTTTTGAGGATATTAAAAATAACCCTTTGAAGCGCTGGAAAATGTCACCGGTTGACGAAAAGGCGCAGGAGTTGTGGGATGAGTATACACGCTATAAAGAGGCCATGTTTGAAAAAACGCATACGTCTAAAAACCCTTGGGTTGTGCTAAAAGCCAATCGCAAAACCAAAGCGCGCTTAGAGGCTATGCGCTATATTTTGGAGACGGTGCCTTACAAAGAGGCCAAAAAGTAAAAGGAAAAAAAGAGGTTCCGAGCGGATTCGAACCGCTGTGGGAGCTTTTGCAGAGCCCTGCCTAGCCACTCGGCCACGGAACCATACTTTATTAGAAGTTGCAAAAGTAACCATTCTTTTTACTGCACCCAAAAAGGGGCGGTAAAAGAACAACGGGTCAGGTTCTATATCTTATTTTTTGGGTCGCTTTCGCTTTAACACAACGCTCACACGTTCTACATCGCCATTAATAGGCGGGTACAATTTTGAGAGCTTCACCTGGGCCTTGCGTACATTGGTCATTTCCCCAAACAAGGCATCAATAATACGCTGGGCAACCGTTTCAATAAGCTTAGACCGGGTTGCTACCTCCCTGGCCACAATGCGGTTTATGATCACATAATCAAGGGTGTCGTTCAAGTTGTCTGAGGCGGCGGCCTTGCTTAAATCGCCCCACACCGTAACATGGGCATTGTACTCTGTGCCAATCTTCCCTTCTTCATCTAAACAGCCGTGATAGCCGTACAGGCGTATGCCTTCAACTTCAATTCTATCCATAGTCTATTGAGGGAGTTCGGCTAAAGCCGTTTCTAAGCGATTAAGCGTTTCTTCTTTGCCCAAAAGCGCGCAAATTTCAAACATAGAGGGCCCCATTCCTTTTCCGGTAACGGCTAAACGAAACCCAGGACCCACTTTGCCAAAACCTACTTCTTGCTGCTGGAGGTATTCTTTAAAGGCAGCTTCCAGTGCGCTGGCGGTAAAGCTATCGAGGTTTTCAAAAATCGTCTTTAGATTGCTTACATGACCGCGCGCCTCGGCATTCCATTTTTTGCGCAGGGTTTTTTCATCAAAATCTTTGGGCTTTTCAAAAAGGTAGCGGCCTTCGCTTAGCATGTCTTTTACAAAAAAGGCGCGCTCTTTCATTAAACCAGCTACTTGGGCGCAATAGGGTTCATCGGCTTTTAAGCCTTCTTCTTGGGCGGCTGCTTTAAGCAAGGGCGCTAAGTCTTCATTGCTTTTTGCGCGCAGGTACTGTTGGTTAAACCAGCGGGTTTTATCATGGTCATAACGCGCTCCGGCCTTGTTTACCCGCTCAAGGCGGAAGGCCTCAATCAGCTCATCTAAAGCGAAAAGTTCTTGCTCGGTACCGGGGTTCCAACCCAGAAAGGCTAGCATATTCACAAAGGCTTCTGGGAAATACCCGTTTTCACGGTAGCCTGAGAAAACTTCGCCATTCTCAGAATTATGCCATTCCAGGGGAAAAACCGGAAAGCCAAGCCGGTCACCATCGCGTTTGCTTAGTTTGCCGTTTCCGTCTGGCTTTAAAAGTAGGGGGAGGTGGGCAAACTGAGGCATAGCATCCTCCCAACCCAAATAGCGGTAAAGCAAAACATGCAAAGGTGCTGAAGGCAGCCACTCTTCACCCCGTATCACGTGCGAAATTTTCATGTGGTAGTCATCCACAATATTGGCCAGGTGGTAGGTAGGCATGCCGTCACTTTTAAAAAGCACCTTATCATCCATGTTGTTGGTGTTAACGCTTACCCAGCCGCGCACCAGATCGTTCAGTTTTACTTCCTCATTACGCGGAAGTTTAATGCGTATCACATAGGGGTCGCCATTGGCAATTTTTTTGTCAACCTCTGCCTTGGGCATGCTTAACGAGTTCTTCATGCTGCCGCGAGTCACGTGGTTGTACTGCCAGTTGGCGGTACCCGCTTTTTTGGCCAAATCACGCACGCGTTCTAAATCTTCGGCCGTATCAAAGGCATAGTAGGCGTGGCCACTTTCAACCAGCTGGTCGGCAAATTGGCGGTACAGGGGTTTGCGTTCGCTTTGGCGATAGGGGCCAAAGTCGCCCCCAAAGCCCTGGCCCTCATCAGGGGCAATGCCACACCATTTAAGCGCATTAATGATGTACTCTTCCGCACCCTTCACAAAGCGGGTTTGATCTGTATCTTCTACACGCAACACAAAAGTGCCTCCGTGCTGTTTAGCGAAAAGGTAATTGTACAAGGCCGTACGTACGCCTCCCATATGAAGGGGCCCCGTTGGGCTGGGGGCAAAACGTACTCTAACCAATCGTTGGCTCATTTTAGTCTTTCTTTAAGGCCGGCAAAGATAATTATCTTCATAGGCTTTTTACCTTTGAAGCAGAAAGTAAGAACCACTTACGTTAATGTAGCATGAACACTCTGGAAGAGCTTAAGCATAAGTTAAAAGCATACCGTAAAAAGTACTACCAAAACCAAATGATCAAGGGTGCTTTGTACGCGTTAGGCTTAGGGCTTATTTTGGTTCTGCTGGTTTCTGTTCTGGAGCACGTGGGACGTTTTAGCAGTAGCTGGCGCTTAGGAATTTTAATAGCAAGTTGCCTGGTCCTACTTTATTTACTGGTAAGCTACTTAATATATCCCATGCTGCAATGGGCCGGTATTGGCAAGGTGCTCACTGATGAGCAAGCCGCAAAAGTTTTGGCCCGGCATTTCCCCCACGTAGACGACAAGATAATTGGGGCTTTGCAATTGGGCAAAACAAGCGGTGCAGATAATGCCCTGGTAAGTGCAGCCGTGCAGCAAAGGGTAGATGAGCTCCGCCCTCTTCCATTCGCGCAATCCATAAATTATCGTGATAACCTCAAATATGCGCCTTTGGCGCTGGCGCCCTTACTGGTATTTGCCGTTTTGATCTTGTCAGAAGGAGGGAAAGAAGTGTTGCAAGGCACCACACGGGTGATCCGTTACACGGAAAACTTTAAAGAGCCTACGCCATTTCGTTTTGTCGTTTTGAATGATAGCCTGGCGGTTCGTCAAGGAGATGAATTGCGCCTAAAGTTGGTTTTACAAGGTGAGGAAATACCCAATGAGGCGCAGGTCGAAATGAACGGCCAACGGTTGCGCATGATTAAAGAAGCACCCGGACGCTTCAATTTGGACCTAAAGGGCTTAGAAAACAACGTGACGTTAGCTTTTGTAGCTGGAGCTTTCTCTAGCAAAAATTATGAAGTTACAGTGATACCTGTTCCTCGGGTTAAAAGTGTTAGCATGGAAATTATTCCCCCGGCCTACACCAATTTGGCTCCTTCTACGGTGGCGCATAAACCAAATCTCGAGGTGCCAGTGGGTAGCGAAATAATTTGGAACGTACGAGCTACAAAACAGAGCGCAGCCATTCTAGAAACCAACGCCCAATCACAGGTTTTTAAGGAAGGAATCTTGGCAAAGAGACTTATGCAGTCCTTAAAATATCGGTTGTTCCTGCAAAATGAGTTTTTAAAAGAGCCCATTGTGGCACCAAGTCAGGTTAGGGTTAAACCCGATGAGTATCCATCCGTAATGGTGAACTGGGAAAAGGACAGCAGTGCAGGGAATTTTCTGGTCTATGATTTGGCGGTGGGAGATGATTACGGCATTTCCAGAATTATCCAAAATATTAAAATGGGTGAGCAAGTAGTGCAGCGCATGATGCCGGTAAGGCCAAGGCAGGGGGGGGTGCTTAACCTAGACACTTTTAGGGTAGAAGAGGGAACGCAATTGGAGGTGTTCTTTACGGTTTACGACAATGACGGAGTACAAGGCCCCAAAAAGAGCATCAGCCAAAGCTATAGAGAACGTTTGTTGAGTGAACCTGAAAGGGATTCCCAGCAGTTGGAAAAGTTACGTTCCCTCAGTAAAGCCGCGCAAGCACAACAAAAAGAATGGGAAGCCTTCAATGACGAGCTAAAGCAATTGGAACGCAGCTTGCGCAGCCAGAAACAGTTGCAATGGAAAGATAAGAACAAGCTTAAAGAGTTATTAAAAGAGTTGGAGGCCTTGCAGGAAAAGGAAAGGAAGCGTAAGGAAAAACAGAAGGAATTGCTCAAAAAGGATCCGAAATTAGACAGTACCAAGAAGGAGCGACTCAACGAGCTAAGCAAGGAGGAAAAGCAGCTGGAGAAAATCAAAAAGGAGATTGAGAAATTGTTGGAAAAACTGGATAAAGAGGCGTTGCAGGAAAAACTCAAGCAGTTGCAGGAGGAGAACAAAAGATCGGCAAGGAAAGAAGAGCGTAATCAAAAGACCTTGGAGGACTTAGTGTTTCAGCGGGATCTCCTTAAAAAGGCGGATGAACTGGATCGGCTAAGTAAAAAACTAGAGCAATTAAGTAAGAAAGACGAGAAGAATGAGCTCGCTCAGATGCAAGACGCAGAACGGCAATTAGAGGATATTGCCAAAGAACTTGAGGACTTGGGTGAAAAGAATAAGGAATTAGAGCAAACCTTAGATTCAGATCAGTTTAAAAAGAGCCTGGAGCAAACGGAGAATGAGTTGCAAAAGGCCCGGCAGAATCAATCCAGTGGTAAACCCCAGCAGAGCAATGAAAGCCAGAAAAAGTCATCAGAGGGTGCTAAGGAAATGAGTGACTTGCTGATGCAGTCTATGATGCAGATGATGTCTAAGCAGTTAGAACTGAATATGAAGTCGTTGCGGCAGATTCTTGAGAACTTAGAAACCTATTCTGAAGAAGTGGAGGTAAGCGCTGATATCATTGAAGATCTAAGCCAGGGTGATCCTCGCTACCGGGCAATGTTGAAAGAACAAAACCGTCTGTCGGAAGGGTCGCAGGTCATTAGGGACAGTTTAACGTTTTTAGCGGAAAAGGCACCAGAAGTGAAGGACTTAGTCTTTGATGAGCTTTACAAAATGGAACAGAACCTCAATCAGGCTAAAGAATTGTTGCAGGAGCAGGATAAGGGTCGTGCGGCAGCTAAGCACCAGTATTCTATGATGGCAGCCAATGAATTGGCCCTTATGTTGGAGCAGAGCTTGAGCCAGATGCAGCAAATGATGGCACAGCAAAAGAAGGGAAACCAAAACTGTCAAAAGCCAGGGGGTGCTAAACCCAAGCCGGGTTCAACGGGTATGAAGATGCAACAGATGGGTCAAAAAGTAGAGAAGTTGAAAAAGGGTTCCAAAAAAGGAAAGGGAAAAGGAATGAATGGTAAAGAGCTGGTGCAGATTCTCGCGGAGCAGGAACAGTTGCGTAAAGAGTTGAAAGAGCTATCGGAAAAGGTGGGCGGTGAAAATGGTAATGGAAATCTGAAAAAGGCGCTGGAAGAATTGGATAAGATTGAGGAAGACCTATTAAACCAGCGGTTGGATGATAATTTTGTAGAGCGTTACAAAAGAGTAGAAACACGATTATTGGAAAGTGAAAAAGCAGAACAGCAGCGCAAGACTAATGATCAGCGTGAGTCAAAAGCGGCCAGTGAATTACAGCAGATTGAGCGCAAAGCTTTGGAGCGCTACCTGAAGGAAAAAGGGATTACTAAAGAGCAGTTATTGAAGGATAATATCAGGTTGGCGGAGTTCTATCAAATGATAGCAGAAAAACAAGCCAGTGATTAAGTTTTTGCAGGCACCAAATTGGGTTAGAGATAACCGTGAAGAATTGCAGGGTTGGCTAACGGATGTTGTTGAAGCGCGAAAGTGTTTAGTCAAGGAAGCGTCTTTCGTTTTTTATAATAATCAAGAGATCCAAGAGGCAAACCTAGAGTTCTTAGGCCATGATTATCCCACAGATGTAATCACCTTTGATTATAGTGAAGCTAACATACTTATTGTTGAAGTGCTTTTAGGTTGGGAACGAATTCAGGAACAGGCTGGGGAATTAGGAATCTCAAAAGAAGAGGAGTTGTCAAGGGTAATGGTGCACGCACTGTTGCATTGCATAGGATATAATGATAGAACTCAGAGTGAGAAAAGTATTATGCGGAGAGAAGAAGATAAATGCTTACTTTTGCGCCCCAAAAAGTTGATTGTCAGCTAAATATATTGTTCCACGTGAAACTTGTGATATGCTAAATGTAGATTATGATGTGGTGGTGGTTGGCGGAGGGCATGCCGGTGTGGAAGCTGCCTCGGCTGCAGCTCGTCTAGGAAAAACAACGTTGTTGGTCACAATGAATTTGCAGACCATAGCGCAGATGTCATGTAATCCAGCCATGGGAGGTATCGCTAAAGGACAAATATTACGTGAGATTGATGCTTTAGGAGGGGTCTCGGCTTTGGTAGCGGACAAGACAGCCATCCAGTTTAGGATGCTAAACCGGAGCAAGGGACCGGCCATGTGGTCGCCAAGAGTTCAAAGTGATAGAATGCGTTATGCAGAAGAAATGCGCTTAACTTTAGAGCGGACACCTAAGCTTGACTTTTTTCAGGATATGGTGACGGACCTGGAAGTTGAAAAAGGAAAAGTGGTGGGTGTTAGCACGTCTATGGGCGTGAAGATTCCCGCGCGGAAAGTGATACTAACTAACGGGACTTTCTTAAATGGGTTAATCCATATCGGTGATAAACAGTTTGGTGGTGGTCGTTCGGGGGAGAGAGCGTCCAAAGGGATTACCGAGCGTTTGGTGGATTTAGGCTTTGAAGCGGGACGGATGAAAACAGGTACACCGCCTCGTGTAGATGGCAGAAGTTTGGATTACTCCAAAATGGAGGAGCAACGGGGTGATGAGTATCCAGGAAAGTTTTCATACAGCAGTGAATCAACAACACTCATAAAACAAAGAAGTTGTTACATAACCTATACCAACGAGCAGGTGCATGAGGCCTTAAAAGAGGGCTTTGACAGAAGCCCCATGTTCAATGGGGCGATTGATAGTACCGGGCCGCGCTATTGCCCAAGTGTAGAGGAGAAAATCAATCGGTTTGCCCATAAAAACAGGCATCAAATATTTGTAGAGCCAGAGGGTTGGGAAACAGTGGAGGTTTACGTTAATGGTTTTAGTACGAGTCTTCCAGAAGAGGTGCAAGCAAGGGCACTTCGTTTAATACCAGGTTTTGAGAACGCCAAAATATTTAGACCTGGATATGCAATTGAATATGATTACTTTCCACCAACCCAATTGTTTCACTCATTAGAAACAAGGCTTGTTGATGGGCTGTACTTTGCCGGTCAGATAAATGGTACCACCGGGTATGAAGAGGCGGCCTGCCAAGGCTTAATGGCTGGTATAAACGCGGCCCGAAGTATAGATGAGCTTGAGGCAGTGATACTGGATAGAAGTGAGGCTTATATAGGCGTTCTGATAGATGACTTGATCCAAAAAGGCACAAAGGAGCCCTATAGAATGTTTACGAGCCGAGCGGAGTATAGAATTATTCTCAGGCAAGATAATGCGGATGAACGCTTAACCCCAAAAGGTTACGAGATTGGTTTAATTGATGAAGGTCGTTGGAAAGATTTCCAAGAAAAACAGTCTAAGACAGAGTTTTTACAAAATTGGTTTACCAATCACTCTATAGAGAGAGATGAGGCAAATGCAGTATTGAAGAGGCATGGTTTAAGCCAAGTAAATCAGAAATTAAAAATTGCCAAATTACTGGCCAGGCCACAGTTAGGTGTGAGGTCATTTATGCATTACAAGCCGCTTAAGGATGTTGTTGATAAGCACAATATCAAAGCAGAGAATTTAGAGCAAGCGGAAATCGCCTTGAAATATGCGGGCTATATCGGCAAAGAGAAAGAAAATGCGAGCAAGTTAAGCCGGTTAGAATCTCTAAGCATTCCTAAGGGCTTGGATTATAGTAAGCTTGCCAGTATGAGCTTAGAGGCGAGGGAAAAACTAGGCAAGTTAAAACCTTCTAACATAAAGGAAGCTAAGGCCATTAGCGGGGTGAGTCCAGCCGACATTTCGGTTTTGCTAGTATACATGGGTAGATAGTTCCACGTGAAACATGATTGATATTAAAGAATGCTTCATATGCGAAGCCACTGAACACGAAGAGGTTTTTAAAGGCCCCTACTTTAGAGGAGACCACCAGCTTTTTTCGGTAAAGCGATGTAAAAACTGTGGCTTTTGGTTTACTAGTCCAAGACCTCAGGCGGGGCCTGAGCTTACTAAATACTATGAAACCGAAGATTACGTTTCGCATACAGAGCAGAGCAATACCCTTACCGACAAGCTTTACATGCTTGTGCGCAAATGGGCGCTAACCAATAAGTTGGCGATCATCAATAGGGAGCAAAAAAACAAGGGGGCGCTTTTAGACTACGGGGCTGGCACGGGTGCTTTTTTAGAAGTAGCGCAAAAAGATGGTTGGATCACCACGGGCGTGGAGCCCTCTAACTTGGCGCGGCAGCAAGCCGAAAGAAAAAACGTGTCTTTGTTCAGCCCAGATAACCCAAAAAGTTTTGCAAAAAACAACCATTATAGCGCTATTACCTTGTGGCATGTGCTTGAACATTTGCCCGACTTAAATCAAAGTTTACAAAACTTTCACAATTGGCTAAAGCCAGGGGGTACTTTGGTGATTGCAGTACCTAACCATGAAAGTTTTGATGCTAAAAAGTATAAAGAAAATTGGGCTGCCTTAGACCTGCCCCTACATCTTTACCATTTTTCAAAATCAGATATTAGGGCTTTAGCGCAAAAGCATTATTTTGAAGTAAGGCGAATTAAAAATATGCCTTTTGACGCCTTCTATGTAAGTATGCTTAGCCAAGGCATTCTTAAAAAGCCAAGCCTCCTAAGGGCTTTTTGGATAGGATTAAAAAGTAATTGGCAGGGTTTACAAAACCAAAATATGAGCTCTTTGATTTATGTGCTCAAGAAGCCTTAATGTGCAAATAACGACTCATTTTAAAGCTGCAGTCGCTCAGTACAATTTTTGGGTTAGCATTGCGGGCAATATCACGATGCGCTTCAGATAATTGCCGGTGAATAGGCCCTGCATTCTGGGCGTGAACAAAAGGAGCAAACTTATTAAGGTCAAAACTGGCTTTCTTAAATAAGGGATGCTCAATTGGGCTAGCGGTTACGTGGCTTTTCAGCGAAAGCTCTATGGTTTGGATGTAAAAGGAAAGTGCTTCTTTAATGGTTTCCCGGCTTTGTTTACTAAGCGCATCTACAAAAGTGAAGATCTCTTGAACGCGAGCACGCAGGCACGCACGCATCCAATCTCGGAATAAAACGGCATACTCATGAAAACGGGCGCTGTCTTCAGCAATACGCAGCGCCTCATTTAAATTTCCCTCGGCCAGTAAAGAAGTAAGCTCAGCGGTATTGGTGTCTGTGCCTTGCTGCTCCAGCCAGGTGGCTACCTCCGTTGGACGGTAAAGAGGGATAAATAGTTTTTGGCAACGGCTGGTGATGGTTTGTAAAACCTTTTCTAGGTTTTCACTTATAAGCAGAAAAAGCGTATCGCCTTCAGGCTCCTCAATAGTTTTTAAGAGCTTGTTAGCGGCAGACGGATGGAATAATTCTGGTAACCATATCAGAAAAACCTTTTTACCACCTGTGTAAGACTTTAAACTACTTTTCCGATTCAGTGAGGAGCTCTCACTAACCGTCATTATACCTTGCTTATTGCCTGCATCTAAGTAACTTAACCAATCATGCAAAGCCGGAATGCCACTACAGCGCTTAATATAATCTAACCACTCTTTACGATAGTCATCACTGGTGGGTTTCTTTATTTTATCATTTGTAATAACCGGGAAGGAGTAGTGCAAATCTGGATAATTACCTGAAAGAAACTGCTTACAATTACTACAAGTGCCACAGCTGTCTTCTGCACTGGGGTTTAGGCAATTTATGTAATGAGCATAGGCTAAAGCAAGACTGAAACTGGTGGAACCAGGTTTGCTGTAAAAAAGCTGAGCGTGGCTCACCCGCCCATCCTTTACAGTGCTAATAAGCTGCTGCTTAATGCGGTGGTGACCAATAATGTCTTTAAATAGCATATGCTTCGGGCAATTTTAACTACAGATACTTAATTTCGCCACCAAAATTACAAGAAATGAAAAGCATCAAGGATATAAATTTTGAGGGTTTGCGTGTACTCACGCGGGTAGATTTTAACGTGCCTTTGAATGATCAGGGAGAAATAACGGATGATAGCCGCATGCAGGCCCACTTAAAAACAATTAAAGCCATTTTAGCTCAAGGCGGAAGGCCGGTTTTAATGTCGCATTTGGGCAGACCAAAAGGGGAGCGGAAGTCGGAATTAAGCCTAACACAACTGGTAGGTCATTTGGAACGGCTTACCGGTGCCAAAGTGTTGTTCTCTGCAAATTGCATAGGCGAAGAGGCCATTAAACTTTCGAATAGCTTAAAAGCCAATGAAATTTTATTGTTGGAAAACTTACGCTATCATATTGAAGAGACCCAAGGTGACCGGGAGTTTGCTAAATCACTGGCAAAGCTGGGTGATTTCTATGTAAACGATGCCTTTGGAACCGCACATCGCGCCCACGCAAGCACCGCAATTATAGCCGAGTTCTTTCCTGCCAATAAGGCCTTTGGCTTGGTGATGGAGGCAGAAATATTGAATGTGGATAAGGTGGTGAATAGCAATGAAAAGCCCGTGGTAGCCATCGTTGGCGGAGCCAAAGTATCATCTAAGATTGGCATTTTAGAAAACCTGCTATCAAAGGTTGATCACCTAATAATTGGCGGGGGCATGGCCTTTACTTTTATAAAAGCGAAAGGTGGCTTAATTGGTAATTCTCTGGTAGAAGAAGACTATTTAGAGATGGCGGCCAGTGTTGAACAGAAAGCGCAGGAGCTGGGTGTAACGCTGCACCTTCCGCAAGATGTTTTAGCGGGAGATGATTTCAGGAATGAGGCTAAGCAAAAGGTTTTTCAAGCCAACGCTATTCAAGATGGTTGGATGGGTCTAGACGCGGGAGATGAAACGCTGGCTCACCTGAAAAGTGTGGTTTCAGAAGCTAAGGTGATTCTTTGGAATGGTCCTTTGGGGGTTTTTGAGTTTGACAATTTTGCGAAGGGCACCAGAGAGATGGCCCATTTTATTGCGGAGGCCACTCAAAAGGGTGCGTTTAGTTTGGTAGGAGGAGGTGACTCTGTAGCGGCTATTAAAAAGTTCGGATTGGCCGATCAGGTAAGCTACGTGAGCACCGGGGGAGGCGCAATGCTGGAGTACCTGGAAGGAAAACTTTTGCCGGGAATTAAGGCTATACAGAGTTAGGAGCGGCAGGTCTTTGATAACCAGCGGCTTTATCAAGATACTCTGAAAGGTAGGAGCTAAACTCTAAAAGCTTTTGGTAAACCTTGCTGCCGGATAGAGTTTTAGGCTGTATTATGTTGGCTTCTTCTTGCAGCATGGCAAAAAAATAGACCGCTACCACTGTAATAAGCAGCCATTTCATAGATCCAAAAGCGGCTCCTAAAATGTGATTTAGGGCGCCAAGGGCAATGAGGTCAAAAGCCTTGGTTAAAGCTTTGCCGGTGAATTTAACCAGCACCACCACCCCTATAAAAATCAGAATAAAGGCCAACGCCCTTACCGCAATGCCCGGGTTTTGGATATGCCGTGCTAAAACGTTGAAAACAAAATCAGAAAAATAAAAGGCTGCTAGAATACCACCTACAAAACCTACAATGGAGGTTAGCTCCCCAATAAGGCCTCTAAAAGCGCCTTTAATGAGACCGTAAATCATTGGAATGAGTAATACAATATCTGTTAGGGAGAAATCCATTCAAATAAACTAAAAGAAGCCGCAGTGTATGTTAGAACCACAAGACAAAGAAAATTGGAAAAAGGTTAAGAAACTAATTGTAGATAAATTTGGAGCTGAGGAAGATGTAGACTTAGACACCATTTTATTCTTAGTAGGAGTGCGGGAATTAGGGGCTAACCGAAAAAAGTTTAAGAAAGATCAAAAGTTAGATCTTTTACATATTGCTATTTGCAGAGTTTTGAGTCCTTATGGGTTCTATGAGCTAGAAGGAAAAGACGATGATGGGTGGCCACATTACCGGGTAAAGGAAAAGCTCCCGAACTTAAAGGCCGGAGAGCAAAGTATTTTAATGAAACAGGCGTTAATTCGTTATTTTTTAGAGGAAGGCCTCTTGCAAGAGTTCTAGTTTAATCAAACGTACAGCCTACCAGTGAATTGTTACCTTGTTTAGGCTCAATGTACACGATTTTAGTAATTTCTTCATTGGCTTCAAGAAAAACCTCGCTACAACCCAGCCATTGATAGTCAATTTTAGGCCCTCTGGATGCCCTGACAAATAGAACAGCCTCTTTATCATAAGTGAAACGAATTTCTCCTCGATCATTCGTGTAGCCCTCAAAGTAGGGCTTGGCACCTGGTATAGGGGCAAAAGCTTCTACAAAGGTATTGGCTGCGCGTGTAGAGTCTCCTATCGTTTTAACCACCACCCTAAAAGGGTAATCAGGGTTAAGGTCTTCTTTTTCACAGCCTAAAATCATAACAAGAGCAAGGAAGAGCAGATGGGCTCCAAACGGTATTGATTTATTGATTGCCACGGCAGCCATTATTTTCATCGTTATACAATTTCATATCAAGACTTACGGAGGTGCCATCGCGATCTATTTCTCCAAAGGTGCATCCTTTGTAGGGTGCTTTGGTGGCCACAATCTCCACAACGGCTTTGTTTTTCAACTTAATGGAGGCCCTTCCGTTCTCATCGGTGTAAACAAAAAAGTCTACAAACGAATTTTCAACGGGAGCATAGATATGCACTAAGGCGTTTTGAGCCTTAATAGAATCTTGTACAGTTACTGTTAAATCTAGCCGATAGTTTTTTTTATCCTTTTCACAGCCCAATAAAAGGGCGGTAAAAAGCAAGGGCAAAACCCACGGCAATAGTCTCTTTTTCATAGCGGAACCTAAATAATTAGCATCTTTGCCTCACGCAAATATAAAAATTAACGCAAGGCATTTGTTTTTAGCTTTCTATGCAGTCAAAAATTGAGTCACTAAGAAACGAAATTCAAAATTTACACGCACAAAACGCGGACGAGGTTGAGAAGTTGCGCATTAGATACTTAAGCAAAAAGGGCTTGGTTAATAGCCTTTTTACAGAGTTTAAAGCCTTGCCGGGCGAAGAAAAAAGGAAGTTTGGGCAGCCTTTAAATAGTTTAAAGAATGAAGCTAAAGCTAAGATTGCTGCTCTGCAAAATGAAGCGGGTCAGGCTCAAAAGAGTTTCAGTGAAGGCGATTTAAGCCGGCCAGTGCGCTTTGAGGGCTTGGGAGCCGAGCATCCTGTAAACCTGGTGAAAAACGAGATTATTGGGATTTTTAACCGCATTGGATTTAACACTTCAGAGGGACCAGAGGTTGAAGACGACTGGCACAATTTCACAGCCCTAAACTTTCCTGAAGAGCATCCGGCCCGAGACATGCAAGACACTTTTTTTGTGGCTAAAGATCCAGATTGGGCGCTACGCACCCACACCTCTAGTGTGCAGGTGCGGGTTATGGAAAATGAAAAACCACCCATTCGTACCATTTCGCCAGGAAGGGTCTTCAGAAACGAAGCCATTTCAGCGCGCTCACACTGTTTTTTTCATCAAATTGAAGGATTATATATTGACAAGAAAGTAAGCTTCGCAGACCTCAAGCAAACGCTTCTTTTTTTCGCGCAGGAGTTTTTTGGGCCCAAAACCAAGATTAGACTGCGTCCTTCTTACTTTCCGTTTACGGAGCCTAGCGCAGAAATGGATGTGTATTGGGGACTAGAAAATGAGCGCGACTACCGAATGACCAAAGGTACCGGTTGGCTGGAAGTACTAGGTTGCGGCATGGTAGACCCGGCTGTACTTAAAAATAACAACATTGACCCCGAAGAATATTCAGGTTTTGCCTTTGGAATTGGTGTAGAGCGCATAGCGCTGCATCGTTTTCAAATACCTGATATTCGCATGTTATTTGAAAACGATGCCCGCTTTTTAAAACAGTTTACGGCCGCTCTATAAAAGATTGTTAATTGCAGCGGCTAGCTTTTCATCCTTTTCGGTAATAGTATTGCCCGCATCGTGGGTGGTAAGGCTTATGGAAACCTTGTTATACACATTACTAATTTCGGGATGATGCTGGGCCTTTTCGGCCTCTAGAGCCACCTGGGTTAAAAACCCGAAGGCTTCCACGAAATTCGCAAACTCAAAGCCTCTTGTTAATTTGTTGTTTTCAGCTGTCCAACTTTTGGGATAATTACTCATCGATTTGTGAAATTTTTAGCATGTTCGTCATGCCCATTTCTTCAATAGGCATGCTGGCAATTTTTACAATTAAGTCACCTGTACTCACTAAACCCTTATCTTTTACAATCTGTTTAATATCGCTGAAAGTGTCATCGGTGCTTACCGTTTTATTGTAGAAAAAACCCTGCACTCCCCAAAGTAAACTCATAGTATTCAAAATACTACGGTTAGAGGTAAACATAAAAATACTAGTCTTAGGGCGGTGTGAGCTAATTTTAAAGGCCGTGTACCCGCTAAAAGTCATGGTTAAAATAGCGCTGGCTCCAACCTGGTCAGCAATTTTACTGGCATTGTAGCAAATGGAGTCTGTGATAAAACGTTTGTTGCGGTACTTAGGAGGGTTTTCGGTTTCAGTACTAATTTGACCACTTTCTTCAACGTGGGCAATAATTTTAGACATAGCTTCTACTACTTGCACAGGATTCTTTCCTACCGATGTTTCACCGCTCAGCATCACCGCGTCTGCTCCATCCAATACGGAGTTAGCCACATCATTCACCTCGGCCCGGGTGGGGGTAAGACTATCAATCATACTTTCCATCATTTGGGTGGCAATAACCACCGGCTTAGATAGCAAGTGACACTTATTTACAATCATTTTCTGAATCAAGGGCACTCCTTGCATGGGTACTTCCACCCCTAAGTCACCACGGGCCACCATAATGGCATCAGACAGCTCAATAATTTCATCAATCTCCACAACCGCCTCAGGTTTTTCAATTTTAGAAATAACGTGGCAGGGAGCATTATTCTTGGCAATAATGTCTTTTAATTGGCGAACATCTTTTGGGTTACGCACAAAGGATAGGCCAATCCACTCTACCTCGTTTTTCATGGCCACTTCTAAATCGGCCAAATCTTTTTCTGTAAGGCAGGGTAAAGAGATGCGCGTATTGGGTAAGTTGACCCCTTTACGTGAATTCAAGGGCCCCCCTTGCAACACTTTGGCCGTTACCTTATCAATACCGTTACTGGTTACAGTTTCCAGTAAAAGCTTGCCATCATCAATCATAATTCGGTCACCAACCCTTACATCAGAGGCAAACTGCTGGTAGGTCATAAACACCTGTTTGGCATTGCCTTTCACCTTTTTGTTAGTAAAGGTAAGCTCATCGTCTACCTTGAGTACGGCTCCTTCTTCTACTTCTCCAATGCGTAATTTAGGCCCTTGCAAATCAGCAAGTATGGCAATATTCTGGTCTAACTCTTTATTAAGCTTCCGAACCTTTTTAATGTTTTCTTCGGCAGTTTTATGATCGCTGTGCGAGAAATTGATCCTAAAAACATTTACACCTGCTTTAACCATGGCCAGCATTACCTTGTAATCTGAAGAGGCCGGGCCTAGGGTGGCTACTATTTTTGCTTTGTTGATTGACATTTATGCTTGTGTTTTATTTAGAACTAAATTATTGAGGCGGTCTGAAAGTATTTCAAAGGTTTCTATGAAAGAAAACTCTTTTAATTGATCTGCTATTTTTTGCGGCCATTCTTTGAGGGCATCATCACGCTCTATCCATAACAAGTAATCAAAGTTAGTTTTTGAGCTTAGCCATCGCGTACTCTGTTCTACCGCATTAAATAACCCACCCTGGTCCAGTTCACCTGCCGCTTCTGTTTTTGCTTTGTTTTTTACCAGCTGCCAAAGTAAATCAGTTGTTGGGTCTTTAAAGCCAAAAGTCAAAAAAAAACAGTCTTGTGCTCCTTTTTTAGCGGAATAATCTTTAGCGGCACGCACAAGCTGCAGATTTAATGCATTGTTGAGGGCATAACAAAAGCGGCTAGCCCCCAAACTGGAATAAATCCCAAAAGCGGCCAACTCAGTATCGGCAAAGTCTGCTTCAAGCTTAAACTGGGCCATGGTTCAAAGCTAAGATATTGTAAGCGTCTCGGGCAGCTTGTTCTTCAGCTTTTTTCTTACTAGGGCCGCTGCCCGTGGCTACTTGTTCTTGATTATACCATAAAGCAATCACAAAGTGTTTGGCATGGCTCTGGCCCTTTTCGCTTACCATTTTAAAAAAAAGCTTTTGCTTGTTTTTAGCAGCCCACTCCAACATTAAGCTCTTGTAGCTATTCACTTGCTTACTCAAGAGCTCAAGGTTCACGTGATTTTGCAAAATGGTATGCACTACAAAGCGCTGGCAGCAGCGGTAACCGCGGTCTAGAAATAGGGCTCCTATCAACGCTTCAAAGGCATCACCATTAATAGATTTAGGGGTGGTACTGCCCGTAGTGTTATACTCTAAGAGCTCATTTAATTTTAAATTTAGGGCAAGCTTATTGAGATGTTGGCGGCTTACAATTTTGCTTCGCATGCTAGTCAGGAACCCTTCCCCCTTATGAGGATATTTTTGATAGAGGTATTCAGAGACTACTGAACCCAAAACCGCGTCACCTAAAAACTCCAGCCGCTCATTATTTAGTTTTTTACCCTTGGTTTCCACCGATACAGAACTATGGGTGAAAGCCAAACGATAGAGTTGCTCGTTTTTCGGCTTAAAGCCGGTAATGGAG
Source organism: uncultured Bacteroidota bacterium (assembly GCA_913057235.1). Lineage (GTDB taxonomy): Bacteria > Bacteroidota > Bacteroidia > Flavobacteriales > Schleiferiaceae > CAJXNI01. Next base: position 81,132 of record CAJXNI010000005.1, on the reverse strand, counting down.
GCTACCTTAAACGAAAAGTTCCCTTCTGTTTTTAGAAGGGAACTCCATTTTGTTAACCAATATTTAAGCATAGATATTACTCAGGCTTGCAGAACAGAACGCTGGCATTGTGCCCACCAAAACCGAAGGTGTTGCTAATGGCAGCCCGCACTTTACGTTCCTGTGGCTCCAAAAACGTGAGGTTCAATTTGCTGTCAATATCCGGATCATCTGTAAAATGATTGATGGTAGGCGGTACTATGTCATGCACTACTGAATAAATAGCAGCAATAGCTTCAATAGCTCCGGCTGCTCCCAGTAAATGACCGGTCATAGATTTGGTAGAGCTTATGTTCATGTTATAAGCATCTTGGCCAAACACCGCTTTGATGGCTTTTAGTTCTGCTACATCGCCTAAAGGCGTAGAAGTACCGTGTACGTTAATGTAATCTACCTCTGATGGGTTGAGCCTAGCCTCTTCCAAAACCTGCTCCATAACCCCTTTGGCACCCAGTCCTTCAGGGTGTGGCGCGGTAATGTGATGCGCATCAGATGTTACGCCAGAACCGGTTAACTCCGCATAAATTTTAGCCCCTCGCTTTTTAGCGTGCTCATACTCTTCTAGAATAATACACCCAGAACCCTCACCCAGCACAAAGCCATCGCGCTCTTTGTCAAAAGGACGGCTGGCCGTTTCTGGAGAATCATTTCGGGTACTTAGTGCGTGCATGGCGTTAAAGCCACCCATGCCTGCCTGGTTTACAGCTGCTTCACTTCCGCCCGCCACACAGGCATCAATTTTTCCTAAACGGATATAATTGAAAGCGTCAATTATGGCGTTGGTAGAAGACGCACAGGCCGATACCGTGGTGTAATTGGGTCCTCTAAATCCATACTTAATGGAAATATGACCTGGGGCCAAATCGCCAATCATTTTTGGAATAAAGAAGGGGTTGAACCGCGGGGTGCCGTCTCCTTTGGCAAAGTTTAAACTTTCCTCCAGGAAGGTGTCAATGCCACCAATTCCAGAACCCCATAAAACGCCAATTCTATTGAGGCTGTAACCAGCATCTAAAAGACCACTGTCAACCACGGCTTCATCAGCAGCTATTAAGGCATACTGTGAAAAACGGTCTAACTTGCGGGCTTCTTTGCGGTCAAGGTAATCCTTAACGTCAAAATTCTTAAGCTCGCAAGCAAACTGGGTTTTAAATTTCTCTGGATCAAAACGGGTAATGCGGGCCGCACCGCTGGTACCAGCAAGCAAAGCTTTCCAGTATTCATCAGCGCTGTTTCCTATGGGCGTTAAAGCGCCCAAACCTGTTACAACAACCCTTTTGAGCTCCATTTAATTACTTCTTTGCTTCCTCTATGTAGGCAACAGCCTGCCCTACTGAGGCAATGTTTTCGGCTTGATCGTCTGGGATTTGAATATCAAATTCCTTTTCAAACTCCATAATTAGTTCAACAGTGTCCAAAGAGTCGGCACCTAAATCGTTGGTGAAGCTGGCTTCGTTGGTTACTTCGTTTTCGTCAACTCCTAGTTTGTCTACTATAATCGCTTTTACTTTTGAAGCAATGTCTGACATGGTGGATTTTTTAAAATTAGTAAGCTGCAAAGAAAGTAAATTTATCAAAATTCAAACATGAATTATTAGAGTGTTTAAGGGCAAATTGTATTTTCGCTTTCGTATTAAAGAATCATGAAAAATATAGTTCTGTTAGCCTCAGGCTCAGGCACCAATGCCGAAAATATTATCCAATATTTTGCAGATAATGAATTGGCCCGGGTAACGGCCATTTACACCAACAACCCTAAAGCCGGGGTTATTGACAGAGCCCGAAAGCACGCAATCCCTTGTTTTCAGGTTACAGAAGCCGAAATGGAAGACGGCAGTTTTATTGAAAAACTGCAGGCCAAAAACACCCAGTTAATCGTATTAGCAGGCTTTCTAAAAAAGATTCCGCTAGCGCTAATTGAGGCGTACCCTGATAGGATTGTAAACATACACCCCGCGCTTTTACCTGATTACGGAGGGAAGGGCATGTATGGAAAACACGTGCATCAGGCGGTAGTTGAAAATGAAGAAGAAGTAAGTGGTATAACCATTCACTACGTATCTGAAGAGTACGATGAAGGGGAAATCATTTTTCAGGAAGAAGTAGAAATTGACTTTGAAGACACCTGGCAAGACGTGGAATACAAAGTACGTCAGCTGGAGTACAAACACTACCCTGAGGTAATTGAGTACATCTTAAAGGACCTTTAATTCTTGCGCATTTCAATTTATACAGATGGAGCCGCTCGGGGAAACCCGGGACCCGGGGGCTACGGTATTGTTATGGAGGCCGTAGGGCACCGGAAAGAGTTTAGTGCTGGTTTTAGAAACACCACCAACAACCGCATGGAGCTTTTGGCCATAATTGAGGCTTTGGGCAAAATCAAACAACCCGGACATGAGGTGCATATTTACTCAGACTCTAAGTACGTGGTAGACGCTATTGAAAAAGGCTGGCTGTTCAATTGGGTCAAGAAAAATTTCAAGGACAAAAAAAACGTAGACCTGTGGCAGCGCTATTTACCGCTACACAAGCAGCATCAGCCCAAGCTACACTGGATTAAGGGCCACAACAACCACCCCCAAAATGAACGCTGTGATGCCCTGGCCGTAGAAGCCAGCAAGGAACCAGGGCTTCCGCCCGATGAGGGTTTTGAAGGTAGTTGATTGGAAAGCTTGTTGACTGGTCTATTAGTGAGCTGCTTGCTTTTCATGCCGCGCTGAGACGCGGCACCTCAGTTTTTTCGCAATCCTACTTCTGGCAGAGAGGTTGCACAGCCAGCAAAAAATACGAGCTTTTCTACCACCCCTGGCCCCTCCTGATACTTCGGTAAACTCAGCACAGGTCCAGGAGGGCTGAGCATCCGCCTTTGACTGCCAGCGCCTGCGATTCAGCGCGCAGCACCGCTATTTAACCAATTAACTTTTTCTCGAATTTGCACCAAGAGTCTTCCCAAGCTCCGGTCGTCTTAATACCGAGGTCTTTCCGTCATAAAACTTGCTCTAAAAATCAATGTAGTTCTCCGGGTTCACCGGAAAACCATCATACCACAACTCAAAGTGTAGGTGTGGGCCAGAAGTGAGCTCACCGGTATTGCCAATAATGGCCACCGGCTCGCCAGATTTCACAATTTCGCCTTGCTTTTTGAGTAAGTCAGAATTGTGTTTATAGGCGCTAATAAATTGATTGGAGTGCTGTATTATCAAAACGTAACCGGTTTCAGCCGTCCACTCCGAAAAAATAACAATGCCGTCTTGCGCAGCGTATATCACTTCATTTTCATTAGCAACTACGTCTACCCCCAAGTGATTTTTCTCAGGGTCAAAACTTTGAGTAACCAGCCCTTTTAAAGGTGTAAAAAAGTTGGCTGAAACGGAAGCAGAAGTGCTTTTAATTTGAGACGATACGTCAAACTGCTCCTCATTTTCAACAAAAACGCGTAACATAGAATCGTTCTTGGTTATGCCGCTTTCCAGCTCCGCTTCCACCACGCTATCAGTAAGTGTAGTGTCTGAAAAATCAACTGGGGTGCGTCCTTCAATAATGTTTTTAATGTTAAACAGATACCGTTTGTTGTGGTTGAGCTGTTGTTGAATGGAGTCGCTTACTAAAGCCAGCTCATAGGCCTGCCTTTTTAATCGTGTGCTGGAGTATCCAGGAATATATTCACGCAAGGGTGTAAAGGCTATAAGCAGGGTGGTGGAGGCCACCAACAAAATGGCTAAAAAACCAGAAAGCAAAAAAACATTGAGACGGCTGAGTTTAAACGACAGTTTTTCCTCAAAGGTGTCGTCATTTAAAATTACCAGGCGGTACTTGTTTCTCAGTTTCCTGATAAAGGGCTTTTTAGGATTGTTTTTCTGAGCCATGCTTAGGTGCAAATATCATAAAACAAAAGTGCAGCTTACCAGGGGCCTTAAAATTTATGGCAAAAAATACCAGGGTTAAACCCGATGGCTGTGCCATTGGCAATTTTTGCGAATTTGTGAATGGCCCCACCCTAATCCAAAGCAGGCCTTTGGCAAAAATAACCATAACCTAGTCTGGCAGCTGGTTTTCTTCAAAAATCAGGCTTAACCCCCAACGTAGTTTTGGCACGCTAAACAGAAGAAACACTTAAATTTTCCAACCATGTTGCACCATCAATCACGCACCTTGAGCCTGCGTTTAAAAATCGTGCATCTGCAATTATTTCTTAAAATCACCTGGGCGTGCCTGCAAAAAGTGGGTTTTAAAAAAGCAGGTCAGCTAAGGCAACAACTTTTTATCAAATACCAACGCTTGCAAGGGCAGCTTACCTGCTGCCGTGTGCACCGTACCGCAGGGAAATACCACTGGCATTACCACTTGCCGGTTTTCCCCTCGCGAGCGTTTAACCGCTTACTGGAGAATGAATTGCAGGTGCTTACCCAGCCCAACCAGGAGCGCCCCTTAAATATTGCAAAAATTCAACTGGGTGGGGAGTCGCCTGCAAACCCTTCGGCACCAGCCTGGACCGGCAAAAGCCGCGTTAAAGCCTTGCAGCGCCAAGACTACCTCAACCTTTTAGAAGAGCTTAAAGCCAAAGGTGTACACCAAATTCAGCTTTGCGGTCCTGCGGCATTAGAGCGATTTAGCCTTTTGGTAGAACTAATCTTAAAAGCGGCCCCCTGGGCTACAGTTTGGCTCTTAACCGACGGCTACAAATTAGACGAAAAGCGCATGACCCTTTTAAAAGAGGCCGGGCTAAAAGGCGTGTCGGTAGCTTTAGAGCACCACCAAGATGAAATACACAACCAGCGCATAGGAAACCCCGAAGCCTTCTACTGGGCAGAACAAGCCATTTTACACGCACAGGCCAAAGAGCTGGCCACCGCTTGGCACCTTCAGCCGCACCCTGCAGAAACTACACCACAGTTTATAGATTCGCTCATGCAAAAAGCCAAAGAATTAGGGGTTCATTATGTGCAATTGTCTGATTTCCCAAAGCCCCAAAAAGCGCTGCCCTCCACTCAAAGTCTGGCGCAAAGGCAACACAACCTTTTAGAAGAAGCGTACATAAAATACAACCATCAAACGGCAGAACCGGGCACGCCCACCTTTGTGTATATGGGCTATCACCAACGCAGAATAGGCTGCTTCTATCATTTAAGGTCAGTTAACTATAACGCCCAAGGCCAATTAGAGCCTTGTGCCTTTTGTTATTCCAACGCCAACCAAGAAGCATATCACATCAAAAAGCAACACCTCATACACCAAGCCAGCGTTCAACACAAAGCAGCTTTCTTTTAAGGAATACGCGTTAGGTGCCGCGGATTATAATATTTTTGCCGTTTAGGAGTTAGACTAGCCACAAAAAAGGCCCCCGATAACTTGAAAAATCACATCCGCCTCTTTATCCTATTAGCTGTTAGCGTCCTTTTATTAGCGCGCTGCAGTAAAACTAAAGACACCTTTACGGCCCGCATTTATCATGAAATGGTGAGTAAATACAACCCGCTTTTTAATGGTGAGCAGGCCTTGCTTAAAGCGCAGCAAACCTTAGAGCAAAGTCATGAAGAGGATTATGATGAGCTGCTTCCGGTTTTTTTAATAGGCGATGAGCAAAGTGTAAGCTCTATTAAACCCGATTTGGAAAAAGCCATTGAAAAAGGCAGCAAGGTAATTTCTCAACACTCCATGATGATTCGTAATCGTCAAAAAAATGACTTTATTGACGATAGTTACCTGCTTATTGGAAAAGCACGCTTTTACGACCGAGACTTTTTAAAAGCGCTGGAAACTTTCAACTACGTCATTCAAGAGTTCAGCGCTGAAGACGAAATTAGACTAGAGGCTGAATTGTGGGCCGCCCGAACTGAAACAGCCCTAGAGAACTTTGTGATTGCCCGCGAACGCTTTGAGCGGATTTACAGAGACTCAGATTTGCCCAAAAAACTAAAAGATGACGTGTATGCCGCTTATGCGCAGTTAGAAATTGACCGTGGTCGCTACAGCAATGCCTACCAACTTATTACCCAGGCCATTGAAAAATCAAGGGAAAAAGAACAAAAAATGCGCTGGCTTTACATTGCTGCGCAATTGCAAACACGCCTGGGCAATGATTATGACGCCAGCCTCTTATACAAGGAGGTGATTAAATTGAATCCGCCTTATGAAATGCTTTTTAACGCGCAATTAAGTAGGGCCCGTGTGTACGATGTAGATCTGCAAGATCCAGACCGTGTGTATGATGAATTGCGCGACATGCTGGAAGACGAAAAAAACTATGACAACCGCGACAAGATCTACTACGTAATGGCTGAGGTGGCCGATAAAATGGAAGACCCGGACCAGGTGGTAGCCTTCCTCAATAAATCTATACAAACCAGCACCAAAAATGCCGAGCAAAAAGCACTCAGTTATTTGTGGTTGGCCGAAATAAACTTTGAGGAGAAAGACTACCCCACTGCTCAAGCTTATTACGACAGCACCTTTAGCAACCTACCCAAAGATCACTCGCGCTATGAGCGCGTTAAAGCTTTAAAAGAAAGTCTGGGCAAACTGGTTGAAAACCTACGGGTAATTTCTTTGCAAGACAGTTTGCAAAACCTTGCCGGGATGAGCGAAAAGCAGCGCATGGCCGTGGTGGAGAAAATCATTGACAAAATAAAGGAAGAAGAGGCGCAGAAAGAATTAGAGCGGCAGCGGGCCGAAATGGCACAGCTTGCCTTTAACACCGGTGACGGTGGAGGGGGTATGGCCGGCATTGCGGGCACCGGCAAGGCCAATGAACAGTTTTATTTTTACAACCCCACTTTACGCAGCACGGGAGCCAGTGCTTTTGTGCAGCGCTGGGGCAACCGAAAGTTAGAAGATAATTGGCGTAGGGAGAATAAAACCATCAATGCCGGTTCAGCAGGGGCCGCCAACGCAGAGTCTGGCTCAGCAGGAGCGGGAGAAGATCAAAAAGATGACCCACGCTTTGATCCTGAAACCTACCTAAAAGACATCCCGGAAACGGAAGAGCAAATAGCGGCTAGTCATGAAAAAATACAGAATGCCCTGCTGGACAACGCGCTTTTGTATAAGGAAGAAATAAAGGATCTGTTTGCGGCAGCAGGCTCTCTAAGGGAATTGCTGGAGCGCTATCCGAAGTATGACAACAGAGCCCGTGTTTGGTACATGCTGTACAGGGTATTTAAAGTGCAAGACGACCCCAATGAAACCGAACGCTACAAAAAATTGATTTTTGATAATTACCCTGATTCTGAGTACGCATACCTCATTCGCAAAGAGGGAAAAGACCCAGAAGAAGTAGACAATAGCGTGATTAAAGAGCTTTACGTAAAAGCCTACAGTGGTTACGAGGCCAAGCGCTATCGCGCAAGCGAAAAATTAGCTGAAGAGGGCTTTACTAAATACCCCGAAAGTGAATACGGCCCGCGTTTTTTACTGCTTCAGGCACTTTGTACCGGCTACCAGAAAAAAGAAAAAGAGTACATTAAGCTGTTAGAGCAGGTGGTAGCCCGTTACCCTAAAACGGAGGCGGCCGCTAAGGCAGCGGCCATGCTTAAAAAGGCGGCTCCTGAAAAAGGGGCCCAAAAAGAGGGCGGAGAAAAGGAAAAAACGGTTGCTTACCGTACTGATTTTTCCTCTATGCATCGCTTTGTGGTGCTCTTTCCAAACCAGCGGGCCAGTGCCAACCAAATTACCATTAAACTCACCGATTTTAACACCAAGTACTACCCTACTGACCCCTTACGAGCTAAGAGTTTTATGATTGGCACGCAATATCAACTAGTTTCGGTGAGCGGGCTTCCCAATAAGAGTCGCGCCCAGCAGTATTTAAAAAATTTACAAAACGAAAAAATACTGGAAACCGAACTTTTGTCAGTTGATTATAAACAATTTGTAATTTCGAATGCTAACTTTTCAAAATTTTACACCAACCAAGATGTTGAGGGCTACATGGAGTTTTACAAAGACAACTATAAATAGACTAAGGTAATGATTAAAAAAAGCAAAGAAGCGGTGAACACCGGGCAAAGCAGCAGCAACCGAATTTTAGCAGGCACCACCATTGATGGTTCTGTAAGCTCTGATGGCGACTTTCGAGTAGATGGTCTTATGAAAGGCGATATTTCCATTACCGGCAAACTAGTTATAGGCGAAAAAGGAAAGGTAGAGGGTGATGTGAAGTGCGGCTCGGCCAACGTTTCGGGTAAGTTTAGTGGCAACCTGTTGGTTGATGAACTACTAAGCTTGGAAAGTACCGCCCGCGTAGAAGGTGATATCACCACCGTTAAACTTTCTGTGGCTACAGGAGCAGAGTTTAGTGGCTCTTGCAATATGGGAGCGGTTGTGCGCGAAATGCAAAACGATGACAAAACCGGAGAACAAAAACAAAAAAGCAAAAAGTCAGAAGCCTCTTAATCAGTACATCAAGTATTCTACCATTGGCTTTCAAATGATTGCCTTGGTGGTGGCCGGGGCCCTGCTGGGGGACTGGCTTGATGGTAAATATTCAGAGGGTGGTCGTTTGTACACTCTGGTAATTACCTTGGTTTCTATTTTTTTGGCCTTGTACCTGGCTTTGAAAGATCTGCTTAAATCATCCAAATAAACCATTCGCTTGAAAAAGCTTTTACGGTCTACCCTGTTTTTAGGCTTTAGTTGTCTTTTACTTTATTTAGGGCACCAATTTCTGGTGCAAGAATACCGTTTGGCGCTAGCCGATCTTCCTGATTTCCTTACTAAAACCTATCTGTTTTTATTTCTTTTAAACTGGGTTAGTTATACCACGGTTTTTTTCATTCGTCTTAAAATTCCCACTAAAGCCGGTTTTGCCTTTTTAGGTTTCAGCCTTATAAAACTCATGCTGGCCACCGCCTTTTTATGGTTTCCGCTGCAAAGCAACCCGGTGCTTAAAGAGCAAATAGTTCTGCATTTTATGACCCCATATCTTTTGCTCCTTATCTGGGAAGTAAGCCAGGTTTATGAGCTGTTGAAAAATGAGTGAGAGCGTGGTGTAAGGGCCAAATAAAATATTTATTTTCTGGTGCCATTTCTTGCCAGAAATAATTCTACATTTGCACCGATTTTTTAAAGGGCATCCTGACAAGTTTTCAAAATGCGTAAATTTTTAAATCTCAGCGTATTATCAGTTGCGCTTTTTAGCGTAACCTTTCCTACAGGAATAATCGCACAGTCTCACCAAGCCGAAAACCATTCGACTAGTACCACTGAGGTATCAGAAAGTGCCGCAGACCAAGTTGAGACAGCTCACGCAGAGGAGGAAGAATTTGATCCTACGGAAGTGGTAATGCACCACATTGCTGATGCCCACAGTTTTCATGTATACGGTGAAGGCGAGGAGGCTGTTTCAGTGCCCTTGCCCGTAATTCTGTATACGTCCAAAGGTCTGGTTACCTTCATGAGCAGCGCCTTTCACCATGACACTCACGGACACCATGTGGTAGAGCGCAACGGACAGCGCTTTGTAAACTACCATGATGATATTTACGAGTTGAACGCGGGTGCAGAACACCTGGAGTTTGAGGGCGACCACACCGTTACCAACGCCTCTTTGCCCTTAGACCTTTCCATTACTAAAAACGTGTTTACCCTATTTTTAGCGGCTGCCCTGTTGTTACTCATTTTTGGTAGTGTAGCGCGCAATTACCAGAAAGGCAGTGTGCCTTCTGGCTTAGCTGGTTTTATGGAGCCGCTGGTTCTTTTTGTGCGTGATGATATTGCCATCCCCAACATTGGGCCTAAGTATGGCCGTTACATGCCCTACCTGCTCACCTTGTTTTTCTTTATCTGGATTATCAACCTTATTGGCTTGGTGCCTTTCTTTCCTTTTAGTGCCAACCTTTCCGGAAACATTTCTTTTACGCTAACCTTAGCGGTGATTGCCTTACTGGTGGTAAACTTCAGCGGAAACAAGGCCTACTGGAAACACATTTTTGCCCCTCAGCCCTGGTGGTTATGGCCCATACTTTTTGTGATTGAATTTTTGAGTAACGTGGTGATTAAGTTCTTCGCGCTAATGATTCGTTTGTTTGCCAACATTACTGCGGGTCACATTATTGTGCTGAGTTTAATCTCCTTAATATTCATTTTTAAATCGGTTTACATGTCTGCCGTTTCTGTGCCTTTTGCGCTGTTCATTTCAGTGTTAGAGTTGCTGGTGGCAGCCTTGCAAGCGTTTATCTTCACGCTACTTACTGCCCTGTTTATAGGGCAGGCTGTGGCCGAAGATCACCATTAATTAGTAACTATTTTTTTTAATTATAAATCCTGTTAATTATGAGTTTTGCTGCAATTGGAGCTGGTCTAGCGGTAATCGGTGCCGGAATCGGTATCGGTCAAGTAGGTGGTCGTGCTATGGAAGGTATAGCCCGTCAACCTGAAGCCAGTGGAAAAATCCAAACTGCGATGATTATTGCTGCTGCACTTGTTGAGGGCGTTGCCCTATTTGGTGTTGTAGTAGCCCTAATCTCGTAATTAGGTATTAGAACCAAAGCGTAACAGGGATTGCCTGGCGCTTTGGTTTTTAATGAACTCCCCAAGGATTTATAAAATAAAAGAAGCCCATGTTTTTAGAAATTAATCCCTTAGTAAAGCCCGATATTGGCTTAATTGTATGGACCACCATCACCTTTTTAATTCTATTGGTGTTACTGCGCAAGTTTGCCTGGAAACCCATTTTAGGAGCCGTAAAAGGTCGTGAAGAATCTATAAAAGAATCACTGGCTTCTGCTGAAAAGGCCCGTGAAGAAATGAAGCGCTTGCAAAGCGACAATGAGCGCATTTTGCAGGAAGCCCGTCAGGAGCGTGATAAAATGATGAAAGACGCCCGTGACATTCGCGATAAAATTGTGAGTGATGCCAAAGCAGATGCCAATGAGCAAGCGGAGCAAATCATCGCCTCGGCCAAAGAGCAAATAGACAATCAGAAAATGGCGGCCATTACTGAGCTTAAAAACCAGGTAGCCGAAATGAGTATTGAAATTGCCGAGATGATTTTGCGGGCCGAGCTAGACGACAAGGAAAAGCAGAGCAAGTTGGTAGACAACCACCTCAAGAATTTTAAACTCAACTAAACCATGCTGGTAACTAAGTTAGCACGAGTTTACGCCACAGCCTTGCACAACCTGGCGCTTGAAAACAAGCAGGAAGAACAGGTGAAACAAGACATGGAGACCGTAGCTCGTTTAATAGCAGACTCCAGAGATTTTGAGGTAGTGCTAAAAAGCCCGGTGATTAAAGCCGATAAGAAGCAAAATATTATTGCCGAACTCTTTAAAGATTCTGTAACCGAGCTAACCCTTAACTTCTTAAACTTGGTGGTAAAACACGGTCGTGAGCAAGGTCTAGCGGCCATCGCGCAAGCGTATACTACCATCTACCTCCAGCACAAGGGTGTTTTGGAGGGGTCGGTTACTTCAGCCAAAGAGCTAGACGCCAAAACACTGGCGGCAATAGAAAAAGCCGTAGTAGAGCAGGTAGGCAAACCAGTGCAACTTAAAGTAAACACCAACCCCCATATAATTGGCGGACTAATTTTAAGAGTGGGTGATAAGCAGTACAACGGCAGCATTGCTTCTGAGCTGCAGCGCTTACGCCTGGATTTCAAGAAAAACCTTTACGTAGCAGACTTTTAAAAAACTTTATAATCAACAGTAACATGGCAGAAGTAAATCCCGCTGAAGTATCAGCAATCTTAAGAAAGCAACTTGCCGGATTCAAAAGTGAGTCAGAATTAGAAGAAGTAGGAACCATTTTGCAAGTGGGTGACGGTATTGCCCGGGCCTACGGTCTAAGCAACGCTCAAGCCGGTGAGCTCGTTGAGTTTGATTCAGGCTTACGCGGAATTGTACTTAACCTGGAAGAAGATAACGTGGGTATTGTACTCTTAGGAGCCGATGCCGATATTAAAGAAGGTAGCACCGTAAAGCGTACCGGCCAAATTGCTTCTATTAAAGTAGGAGACAGCATGGTAGGGCGTGTGGTAAACACCCTGGGCCAGCCTATTGACGGTAAAGGGCCTATTGAAGGAGAAACCTTTGAAATGCCTATTGAACGGAAGGCACCCGGTGTAATTTACCGTCAGCCGGTAAATGAGCCCATGCAAACCGGTATTAAAGCCATTGACGCCATGATTCCGGTAGGACGTGGCCAGCGTGAGCTTATTATTGGTGACCGCCAAACGGGTAAATCTACCGTGGCAATTGATACCATTATTAACCAGCGTGAATTTTACGAAGCTGGTGAGCCCGTATTCTGTATTTACGTGGCCATAGGCCAAAAAGGCTCTACCGTAGCCAACATTGCCAAAACCCTGGAAGAAAAAGGTGCCTTGGATTACACGGTGATTGTGGCAGCTAACGCAGCAGATCCCGCGCCCATGCAGTTTTTTGCCCCGTTTGCCGGAGCGGCCATTGGTGAGTACTTCCGTGATACCGGACGCCCGGCCTTAATCGTATATGATGATCTTTCTAAGCAGGCCGTTGCTTACCGCGAGGTTTCGCTACTGTTAAGACGTCCTCCCGGTCGTGAAGCGTACCCCGGTGATGTATTCTACTTACACTCTCGTTTGCTGGAGCGTGCCGCCAAGATTATTGCCGATGATGATGTGGCTAAAAATATGAATGATTTGCCCCCATCGTTGAAAGACAAGGTAAAAGGGGGGGGGTCTTTAACAGCTCTTCCCATCATTGAAACGCAGGCGGGTGACGTATCAGCTTATATTCCCACCAACGTTATTTCCATTACTGATGGGCAGATCTTCTTGGAGTCAGACTTATTCAACTCGGGTGTTCGTCCGGCCATTAACGTAGGTATCTCCGTATCACGTGTGGGTGGTAATGCGCAGATTAAGTCTATGAAAAAGGTATCGGGTACCTTAAAGTTAGACCAGGCGCAGTATCGTGAACTTGAGGCTTTTGCCAAGTTTGGTTCAGACCTGGATGCGGCCACTCTACGCGTTATTGAAAAAGGAAAGCGTAACGTAGAAATCCTAAAGCAAGGTGTAAACAGTCCCTTACCGGTAGAAAAGCAGGCGGCTATTATTTACGTAGGTACTGAAGCCTTGGTAAACAACGTGCCGGTTGAAAAGATTCGTGAGTTTGAGGCTGAGTACCTGGATTACTTAGACGCCAAACACCGTGATGTGTTGGATACCCTAAAAGCCGGTAAATTAACCGATGAGGTAAAAGACACCTTGAAACAAGTGGCTAAAGACTTAGCTTCTAAATATTAGTTGGAAAATTGTAGACCGGAGCAGCATTCGGCTCCGGTTTATCCAAACTTATAGCAATGGCTAACTTAAAAGAACTTAGAAATAGAATTACTTCGGTAAGCAGTACCATGCAGATTACCTCTGCTATGAAAATGGTATCGGCTGCCAAGCTAAAAAGAGCGCAGGATGCCATTGTTCAAATGCGCCCTTATGCTCAAAAGCTGGAAGAAATTCTTGTAAACGTGAGTGCTACCTTGGATTCTAGTGAGGGAGTTTACAGCCGCAAGCCTGAAAAACTGGAAAAGGTATTGCTGGTAGCTATCTCTTCTAACCGCGGTTTGTGCGGAGCTTTTAACGCCAACATTATGAAAAAGGTGCTGGCCTATAAAGCGCAAACACAGGCAGAGGTGCATGTATTTGGTATTGGTAAAAAAGCGGCAGAGGTTTTAAGCAAGCGCGATCCTGACCTTAAACAGGTTGGCGAGCGCAACGCCATTTTTGACAACCTTACCTATGAAGAAGCCGCGCAGGTAGCAGAAGAGTTTATGCGTCTTTTCCGTGAGGGTGCGTATGACCGCATTGAGTTGGTGTACAACCGCTTTAAAAATGCAGCCGTACAGCATGTGCAGGTTGAGCAGTATTTGCCCATTCGTGAGGTTGAGAATGAAGATAAGGCTAAGGCCGGAGGCGACTACATTTACGAACAGGCCAAAGCAGAAATTTTGGATGACTTGATTCCTAAATCATTGAAGACCCAGCTTTTTAAAGCCCTGCTAGACAGCAACGCTTCTGAACACGGTGCCCGTATGACGGCCATGCATCAGGCAACAGACAATGCCAACGATCTTAAAAAGAGCCTTAGTTTGGAGTACAACCAAGCCCGTCAGGCGGCTATCACCAATGAAATTTTGGAGATTGTAAGTGGTGCAGAAGCCTTGAATGGCTAGTTAAACATGCGTTATTAAAGCCTTAAAAAAGCCCTTTAGTAGCAAAGGGCTTTTTTTATGGCTTATGGCCTAGAAGGCTCCCCTTGAAACACCGGTATTGGTCTGACTTTTGCTACCTTTCGCGCTAAAGTTTGGGAGCTTGAAGCGGATCAACATCACTTTGCGGGGGCGCATATTTTTCAGCATGCTGCTGATTATTGCGATCTCTTTTTTCTTAACCGGTACTATCTCGTTTTACCACTTTAAGAAAGAGAATGAGCTCTACCATGAAGAACGCCTTAAACGTAAGGAGTACGCAGTAACGCAAAGCATAGATTATTTTTTAAGGGAGCAAGAGCTATCAGACAACACCGATAGCATTGTGCGCCTGTTTGACAATAAAATTTGCGAACTGGCCCGACTCAACTCCATGGACATTAATATCTACAGCCTCAATGGAGACCTCCTGATTAGTAGCCGCCCTGAGCTGCATGAAAAGCACATCATTCCCGCCAAAATCAACTATGAGCTAATGGAGCGTTTGTACAAAACCTCTGACCAGGTGCTGCTAAAAACGCGCAGTGATAGCCTGGAATACCTTTCTACTTTTGACTTTATCCGCAATTATCAGGAAAAGCCAGTAGCGATTATTAACCTGCCTTATTTTGATACAGAAGATATTCACCGCCAAGACTTGAAGGCTTTTTTAATGCGTTTGGGTGAAATTTACTTTTTGCTTTTTTTAGCAGCGGGCTTTATTGCCTATTTTCTTTCAAACTACATTACTGGCTCTTTGCAGGCGGTGGGTGAGAAGATTAAAACCATCCGCATAAGCGAAAAAAACCCACCTTTAAAATGGAAATTTAATGATGAAATTGGAACGCTGGTAGACGAGTACAACCGCATGGTGGAGGCCTTGGAAGAATCGGCTATAAAGCTGGCTCAAACGGAGCGTGAAAGTGCCTGGAAAGAAATGGCCAAGCAAGTAGCCCATGAAATTAAAAACCCATTAACTCCTATGCGCTTAAATGTGCAACACCTGCAAAAGAGCCTGGTAACTTCTGAGCCGGAAAAGCTTCAAGCATTTTGTCAGAGCATGATTGACCAAATAGACACGCTGAGCAACATAGCCCAGGCCTTTTCAAGTTTTGCCAGCATGCCCGAGGTGAAGAAAAAGCGCTTTCCGGTGCAGGAGGTAATTAGCCGGGTGGCAGCCCTATACACAGAAAACAATGTAAGCTTCTCTTGCCCCAATGATAACCTTGAAATTTTGGCCGATAAGGAGCAATTAATTCGCGTAATGAATAATTTAATCAACAACGCCTTGCAAGCAGTTCCGGAAGAGCGCGAAGAGCGTGTTGAGATTACGGTGGCTGAAACGGAAACCTCCGTTAACATAAGTGTGCAAGACAATGGCACTGGTATTAACCCAGACCAAGCTCATAGGATTTTTGAACCCAGTTTTACGACTAAGACCAAAGGCATGGGATTAGGCCTGGCTTTGGTGAAACGAATTGTTAATAGCCTGGGAGGAACCATCGGCTTTAAGCCAGCCCCTTTGCAAGGCACTATTTTTTACCTACAAATACCCAAACACCATGAAGAAATCACCCCTGTTCGGTAGCATTAAACCCCTGCCTTGGGTAATAAGCATCTCGGCCCAAGCACCCGCCTCTGAGCCATCTTACATTACCGTTACCGGTGAGGCTAGCCGACAGGTGCCGGCTGATTATTTAGAGGTAGTCATTAGAGCAGAAGGTTTGGCGCTAAAGCAGAAGTGCAGCAATTGGTTACGGAGCGTATAGAGGGTGCGGTCAATTACTTGAAGCTTACTAAAGAGGTAAGCCAGTTAAGCAGCCCATACGCCCGCATTCAACCGCATAGTCGCTGATGATTTTAAGGTGTATCAAGAAGCGAGCTTTCGCCTTACCAATATTTTTGCCTACAATGAAGTAGTGGTGGTGCTGCTAGCCAAGGTGTTACCAACTTACAGGTGAACAAACCAGCCCTAAACAATCCTAAAGCAGTTAAGCAGGGGGTCATAACTCTGGCCATGTCAAAGGCTGGACAAAAAGCGGAGCTTTTAACGGCTGAAAGTGGTCAAAGCCTTGGAGCGGTGCTATTTATAGAAGAGCATTCAGTGGGGGGCATCCAGCTTTATATAAAGACAATGGCTACGGGTCAATTGGGCAAAACAGCCTTTAGTGAGGCATAGGTTAACTTTGCTAAAAGCAAAACCGTACACTTTGCACTAAAGCCTGAATGAAAAAAAGTATCTTGCCTCATTATTTAAATTTAACTGAACATGCTAAGAATTACTACACTGGCCGCCTTATTTTTAGCCCTTACCATTCCGTTCATTTCCACCGGGCAAATTAGCGCAGTGGGCACAGCTCAATCGTATAAGTTGCCACAGGCAGTAAAGATCACTGTGGCTATTTCTGTATTAGATAAAGATGCGGATGGTGCCTGGGATGAAGCCGAAGAAGTAGCGGAAGACATTGTCAAAGAGTACTATCTAGAACCCTACGTGAAATCAATTACGCTGGGAGCCACCTTGGTTCAGCACGAGTACGATAGGGTAAGAGCGCAAAATGCTTACCGTTCTACCAAGCACCTTACACTGGTGATGGATAGTTTGGAAATCTTTGAGAAAGTAATGGAAGATTTGCTAAATGAAGGCGCTACACAAGTAACTCAGGTGGAGCTCATGATGCCTAATCAAGAGGAGATAATGCAAAACCTCATAGATTTGGCCATTGAGGATGCCAAGAAAAAAGCTCAGGCCATGGCTGGCGCTACCCACATCAAATTGGGTTCGGCTACAGGGGTTGAGGTAATGCCTGGCGAGCCTTCAAAAAGCTTTAAGCTAAAAGTAGATCCTATGGTGAGTTTTGAAGGCCTTAGGCTTAACAAGGCCTTATTGGAAGTTAAAGTGAAGGTCACTTTTGCTATTAGTAAATAAGCCTTTAAACTTGCACCAAATTTTTGCTTGCATATGAACCATTCTACAATTACCAGCACCTTAGAAGACCAAATAGCGCTGCTTACCATAAATCGACCCAAGCAACTAAATGCGCTCAATAGAGCCACTATTCAAGAGCTGCATGACGAGCTACACGCATTAAATACCAATCCAGAGGTTAGGGTGGTGCTTATTACCGGTAGTGGAGAAAAAGCTTTTGTGGCTGGAGCCGATATTAAAGAATTTGCTGATTATTCGGTGAACGAAGGGTCAGAGCTGGCACAAGAGGGGCAGCAAAAGCTATTTGATTACGTGGAGCATTTTAGCAAGCCCATGATAGCAGCTGTTAATGGGTTTGCTCTAGGTGGCGGGCTAGAGTTGGCTATGGCCTGCCATATCCGTGTAGCTTCAACTAATGCCAAAATGGGTTTGCCCGAAGTGTCTTTAGGGGTAATTCCCGGTTATGGCGGTACCCAACGGTTGGCACAGCTTATCGGCAAAGGACGTGCTTTAGAGATGATTACTACCGCAGAAATGACATCGGCCGCCAGAGCCTATGAAATGGGTTTGGTTAATCATGTGGTAGAACCTAATGAGCTTTTGGATTTTTGTAAAACGCTAGCGAGAAAAATGATTAAGAACTCCCCCAACGCCATTAACAGCGCTATAAAGTGTGTGAACGCGGGTTTTAGCCAAGATAAAGATGGCTACCGGGTAGAAATTGAAGAGTTTGGAAAGTGCTTTGGCACCGAGGAGTTCAATGAAGGCACTTCCGCCTTTTTAGAAAAGCGTAAACCCCAGTTTTGAGTTTAGAACAAAGAATTTCGTACACGCGCACGGCTCGCTACTATTTAAGTGGTGAGCCGTTTGTGTATCGGCCATATTTGTGTTTTGTCTTGCATGGTTACGGCCAGCTGCCACAATTTTTCTTGCGCAAATTCAGCGCCTTAAATCGCTCAGATATTCTTTTTGTGGCTCCTGAGGGCTTACACCGTTTTTACCTGAAGGGCAGCCAAGGCCGGGTGGGGGCCAGTTGGATGACCAAAGAAGACCGCCTGACCGATATAGCAGATTACATCGGTTTGTTGGACCAGGTGGCTTATGAAGTAATAGAGCGTCAAGAGCAGCCCTACATGAAAATTGCCATTTTGGGTTTTTCACAAGGGGTGGCAACCGCTTGCCGTTGGGTGGCTCACAGTAAAGTCCCTTTTTCTCACCTCATTAACTGGGCAGGGGCCTTTCCTCCAGATTTGGATTTTGCTAAAGCGCATGATCGCTTGGAAAGCATACCCGTAGACATGGTTTTGGGAAGGCAGGATGAGTTCATTTCTAACGTGCAACTAGAACAGCATCTCCGCTTCTTAAAGGATAAAGACATCCATTACACCACCCATTTTTTTGAAGGCAAGCACGAGCTTAATAAGAGTCTGCTAGAAAAACTATTGGCTCAAATTTTTCCAGCTAATCAAGATCTTTAAAATCGTCTAAATCCCTGCGTTCTTTTTTGGTAGGTCTACCCGTGCCCCGCGGCCGGTTTAGAGTATGCATCATGCGAATAAATTCTTGTTTCTCCAGTTCCTCAGGGGCCGTGGCATCTTGCATAAAGTCAGCTACTAATTTTGCCCCTACCCTAGATTTGGGTATGTCCAACACTTTAAGCCTAAAGTCTACTCCCTCCTTTCGATAGGTGATAAGGTCACCCGGCTTTACCTCACGAGATGGCTTCACGTCCTCATCGTTTACCTTAACCTTATCTTTTTTTATTTGCTGGGTGGCTAGGCTGCGCGTCTTGTACTTGCGCACGCACCATAAATATTTGTCAATTCGCATGGTGCCAGAATAAAGAAAGCCCAGGCAAAAATGTTCACCCGGGCTTTTCACATGAAAACAAAGTTTTAAGCGGTTATTTTCGGATTACCACTTGTTGGGTTAAGGTCTGGGAAGCACCAATAACCTTGATCAGATAAACTCCTGATTTCACCCGGTTAGCCGGGGTGTATTGGGCACTGTTAACACCTGGCACAACATTGCTGATCTGGGCAAAGTCTACCAACTTACCGCTCACGTCATACAATTCAATACGGTAATCGCTAGCTTGCGCTGCGTCAAAATCAATCGTGGTGCTGTAGCTAAAAGGATTAGGGTATACCGTAAGGTTCTCCTCTTTGTTATTAGCATAGTCTTCAGCGCCAAGACCTCTGCCGTTTTGGGTGAAGTTTATATTGTCAACAATAAGCGTGGTAGGGTTAAAGTTTGATTGATCGCCTACCACTGAAAAAGTAACATTTACAAGATCGCTTCTGCGGATTTTACCTCTCGCTAAACTTTTAAAGTCTGCAAAATCTACGCTGTTACGGTTTAGGCTTCCATTTGTAACACTCACCGTTGTTTTAAATTGATTTTGCCATTGGGCAACGCTATCGCTTACAAGGGTTACAACAATTTCATTTGCCCCGGTTAAACTGGCCTCAAATTCTATTTGATTGTAATCTGATAGATCTGTTAAGCCATTACCAGGTCGAAGCATGCGAAACAAGCTTACGTAGTTTTTAACGTCTCCATTAAATTGCGCACCGCGCTCTAGGTGCCGTTCATTGGCCACTACGTTGTAACCCGCTTCGGGTATAATGCTTAAGGCAGCCGATCTTACCCCGGTGTTGCGCTCATAGTCGGCACCCCAGGGCCCGTCTGCAAAATAGAGCACATCAGTGCCACCGCCTAAATTATTACTAATGGCAAAACCGGCATCAAATATGTAGCCTATATTCCAAATAATGGTTTCCTTGGTTTTGTTGGAGTCTAGATTAAGCACTTGCGTGAAGCTCTGACGCTGGTCTGTTTCCGTTACGGTGCTGTTCGCGTCAATAACTAACTTACTAGCGCCAACCGTATTTACCACATCCAGATACAACTTTCCATTTTCATAGTAACCTTTTTCTACGTACACGTTGGTTGAACACGAACTGCCGGTAAGCCGCAACAATAAAAAAACTTTGTTGGAGCGCATTTCCAAGGTATAAACTGGTAAATTGCTAAAATTTATTTTATGACCTTCCTCCCTTTTATTCGCAATTCCTTACTATTACTGAGCGTATTTTTAATAGCCGCGGCCAACCTTTACCCAGTAGAACTTACCCAGCCTCAGGGCGATGAGGTATACGATCAATATTGCAAGAACTGCCACCGCAATAAAGGCCGGGGCTTCTTTAAGCTGTATCCACCTCTGGATGACCCTACCTATCTTAACAATGATTCTTTAATGGTGGCCATTATCACTCAGGGTTTACAAGGTCCCATTGAGGTGAATGGTAAGGAGTACAACCGGGAAATGGCGGCTATTGCCGGAATTACCAATGCAGAAATTAGCGCGGTGGTAAACTACATGCGTAAAGAGTTCATTCAATCTACGCAAAAACTAAATCCTCAAACCGTACAAAAGTGGCGTCAAAAGCTCCGCTAAAAAAGCTTGCACTGCTTTTAGTCGCGTGCTGCTGGGCTTGGGAGCAGGGCCACGCTCAAAATCTACCAAGCGAACCGCTTTTTATCGGTATGCACTGGCTAAGCCCCCAGTTGGCCTGGGTAAGTGGCACGCAAAGTATGGTGCAGCTTACCACAGATGGAGGTCAAACCTGGCAACGATTTTCATTTCCTGAAAACGACAGTCTTCAATTTAGAGACGTACACGGATTTAACCAAGACTCTTGTTTAGTGCTCTCTGCGGGCCCGGGCTCGCTTTCGCGGATTTACCGCTTCTCGGTGTCCCAGGGTTTTGCGCTGCGTTACCAAATGCCGCATCCCAAAGGGTTTTTAGATGCACTGGCACTGCAGGCTACTGGCAAGGGCTACGCCTATGCAGACGCAGTAGACGGCCTGCCCTTTATCTTGGAAACCTCAAACTTTGGCCAGAGCTGGTTACGGGTAGAAGCGCAACATGTACCCTTGGCCCTTAAGGGCGAAGGCGGCTTTGCCGCCTCCGGCACCTGCGTGTCGGCCGGGCCACCAGATGAGTTTATAATCGGTACGGGAGCGGGCGGCCATGCGCGCCTGCTTGTAAAGAATCCGGATCAGGAAAATTGGCAGGCATTTTCTACGCCCATGCCCACAGGCGATTTTGCCGGCATTACCTCTGTGCAGGCGCAAGACTCTGTGTGGAGCATAGCTGGCGGCAACCTAGCCGATAGCAGTCAACAAAAGTCTGTTTTTCTAAGCTTTGACAAAGGCCAAACCTGGCAGCCTACCCAGCCGGCTCCGGTTCCCGGTGCCTACTACGGCTCGGCTCTAGGCCGATGGGGCCAAAAATGGGTGCTGGCGGTTTGTGGCCCGCAGGGAGCGGCCCTCAGCCTTGATTTAGGTATGAGCTGGCATCACCTAAGTTCTGAAGACTTTTGGACTTGCGCGCTGGTGCCAGAAAGCGGAAAGCTTTGGCTGGCGGGGCGTCATGGAAAAATTAAAGCCTTTGACCTCCATTCATTTTGAACAGAGCCGGCAAAGCGTGTATTTTTGACACGAACTCAACCGTGCTATGGGCAATTCTTTATCCGTTATACTTTTGGCTTTTGCGGGAGCTTTTTCAGCTTGGGCACAACCAAGCGGTTGCCAAGCTTTGCAGCCGATACAACTCCCTTTTATTGAAGATTTTGAACAGAGCAGTGGCACCTTAACCGATAGCAGTGTTTTTGCTTGCCAAAGCGGGGCCTTTTGGCAGGCAACCCCGCAGACTAGCCGCAGCCGCGTGCGCTACGGCACTGCCTTTCCCGGTTTGCCCGATGCGGGTTTGGGAGCCTTGGCGCTGGACGTCAATTCCGCAGGCAGTCCTTCCCTCTCGCAAGCCGTGTTAACGTTGAACCTGAGCGCCTACCAGAATGACACCAACCTTATTTTCAGCTTCCGCTTTTTTGATCAGGGCGATGAACCAAATGCCCAGGACCAGGTAGAAATCCGCGGAAGCGCAACCCAGCCCTGGATTCCCTTGGTGGCTCTCACCAATGGGGTAAGCAGCTGGCAAACCATGGGGCCTTATGATTTAGACAGCATTGTGCAAGCGAATGGCCAAAGTGTGGGGGCGGGCTTTCAAGTGCGTTTTAGCCAGTTTGATAATTTTTCCTGGCCTTCAGACGGTTTGGGTTTTGACCAGGTGGTGATTGCCCAAAGTTCTTGCTTGCCGGGTGTGCCCGATGTTGTACCCCCCACGGTGCGTGCCCAAAATGCCGAGGTGTTTCTCAATGCCAATGGGCAAGCCACGCTAAACCCACAAGTGGTAGACAACGGCAGTTTTGATAATTGCAGCCTAAGCCTGAGCGTGCGTCCCAATCAGTTTAATTGCAGCCAGCGGGGCGCCAACTTGGTGTGGCTAGTAGGTACTGACCCTCAGGGCAATCGAGACAGCGCTCAAGCTATAGTTTTAGTGCGAGACACCATAGCTCCTCAGGCGCAAGTCCGCAGTTTAACCCTCCTTTTAAATGCCCAGGGCCAAGCCTTCTTAAATCCGGCTCAGCTGGATAGTAACAGTTCTGATAACTGCGGCCCGCTAAGTTTCAGCGTGTCACGGCAAAACTTTTCTTGTGCTGATATAGGCCCGCAAACGGTGCTTTTTAGCGCTACCGATGCGGCCGGCAACAGTGATACCATTTCCGCAATCTTAACCGTAGCAGATGCCCGGGCACCGCTTTTAACGGTGGTAAACCCCACGCTATTCCTAGACTCGGCCGGGCAGGCTCTGATCAGCCCAAGTGATCTGTTGTTAGCCAGCTCAGATAATTGTGCCATTGACAGCCTTTGGCTTAGCGATACCCTTCTTACCTGTGCAGGAGGCATGGGTCAGTTGGTGCAGGTTTATGCGCGAGATGGGCAGCAAAACCTGGCGCAAGCTTCGGCCGGTGTAACGCTGCTAGATACCATCAGACCGTGGTTAAGCAATGTGCCCGCTAACCAAGTGGCCTACGCTGCCGCGGGAAGTTGCGGAGCTACCGTAAGCTTTAACCTGCCAACGGTTCACGATAACTGCAGCGGAGCCACCTTGACTGCATCGCGCCCCAGCGCAAGCTTTTTTAGTGTGGGTGCCCACACCATTACTTTTACCGCTACGGATGCCCAGAACAACCTGCGCATCGATTCATTTACGGTAAGCGTTTTAGACACCGTGAGGCCAATTTTTACGGCCAATGCATCGGCTATAAGCCAAACACCCTTGAGCAACCAATGTGGCGCGGTGGTGCAGTGGAACCCACCGCTGGCCATTGATAATTGCGGTACGGTGAGCCTCAGCAGCAGCCATGAGTCCGGAGATACCCTGCCGGTGGGCACTACGCAAATCACCTATACCGCTACCGATAGCGCCACTAACCAAAGTACCTACAGTTTTAGCGTAACCGTAGCCGACCAGCTACCGCCCCAAATCACCAATATACCCAGCACCATTACCGTGGCCGCTTCCGCGGGAAGCTGCTCTGCCGTGGCCAACTACGCCTTGCCTACCGTGGTGGATAACTGCTCAGGCGCTACTCTTACTACCACGCATCCAACGGGTAGCACTTTTCCGGTAGGCCGCACTAGGGTAACTTTTACGGCCACTGATGCAGCCAATAATGTGGCAACGGCCAGCTTTAACGTGCGGGTTTTAGACCAAGAAGACCCGGTGGTTACCCAAGTGCCCCCTTCTGATACGGTAGGCCTTTGCAGGGCTGCTTACTTTTTCAGTCTGCCCCAGGGCAGCGATAATTGTGGGGCGGTTCAGGTGACCCAGACAGCTGGGCAACCCAGCGGCACGGTGCTGCCGGTAGGCACCACCGTAAACGTCTTCACTTTGCAAGACGCGTCTGGAAACACCGTGCAAACGCAGTTTTCGGTAACAGTGCTACCGGCTCAATTCCCGGTGCTGCCGCAACAACTAAGTTATTGTGAAAACGACTCGCCCCAGGATTTTAGGCAAGGACAGAATCTAAACTTGCAAGGTCCAGGCATGCAAAACGGGGCCTTTGACCCGGCCCAAGCCGGCCCGGGTCAGCATTTTATAAGTTATATATTTACAGATACCACCGGCTGCAGCCAGCAGGGGCGCTTTGCGGTGCAGGTGAGCGCAGCCCCAAACCGTCCGCAAGTGCAGCAGCTGGGCAGCACCGTTTTAGGCACAGGCTTATTTGCGCAGTATCAATGGTACCGCAATGGGCAGCCCATTCCGGGAGCTACCCAGCAAACCTACCAGTACAGCCAGGGGGGTAATTACCAGGTGCGGGTGCAGAATGCCAACGCCTGTTCTGCCTACTCTGCAGATTTTGTGGTAGGCCAAAGTGGAGGCGGCATTGGCCTGGAAGAAGCATTATTACAGGACTTGCAACTATTCCCCAACCCGGCCTACCGCCAGCTTTTTATCACCGGCTTGCCTAAAAAGCAGGACTATATAATTTGCTTAGTGAGTACCACGGGGCAAAAGATGCACCAGTGGCAAATAAAAGCGAGCGGTGAGCGCGAAAGACTGCCTTTACCTTCTTTGTCTGCGGGTTCCTATCTTTTAACTATACAGGGTGCCCGGGCGCGGGTAGTACGTAAAATTCAGTTGCGGCCATGAGAAACATCCTTCTATTTGTTGTGGTTTTCACCGGTTATCTCAGCAGGGCGCAAACAGCTCCCTGGTCTGCAGGTTTGCGCGGTGTTGGACTTTATGATATCCACAGTCCTGAACGGGATGGCCCTTTGGCCGATGATCCTCACGGCTGGCAAGATGCGGCTGGCACGCCTAATTGGGGGGCAGAGCTTTGGGTGGAGTACTTTGCCAACCCGCTTTTGGGTTTTCAATTGCAAGGCCGCTTTGGGCATTTAGCCGGAGCCAATCAACGGGAATTCTATGAAAATGAGTTTACCGAATTGCGTGTAGCAATGTTGCTCAATTGGACCAGCTTAAGCCTGGATGCGGCCGATAGGCGCTGGCATTTTTACAACAGCGCAGGCTTGCTGCACGGGCGGTTTAAAGCTCAGCGTTTTCTGCAACAGGACGGCGCCTTAAACCACGGTTTGCACAGCCAGCACTATGGTTTTTTTGGCGGGCTAGGTACAAGTTTTCAATTGGCTAAAGCATGGCGTTTGAATTTTGAAGTTCAGGCCAATCTGGTGCAGCACGATGGCTTTGACGGCTTTGATTACGGCACCGCCTGGGAGCCGTATGCCTCCGCGGGCCTTGGACTGATTTACACCTTTGGAACAAAACACAAAGCCGCGCGCCATACCCAATCCTCTTTGAATTTGGTGATTACCGGTGAGCGAAAGCCACCTTATCCAGAGAAGGTAAAGGCCGCAGACTCTACCGCGCAAATTGTACAAGCTTTACGCGACAGTGTGCAGGACTTGAGTCAACGTCTCGCTCAACTCGAGAATAAGGCAAACTCTGGCATGCCGCCTACCGTGGTGAGCCCTATGCCAGCTCTGGCAGACCGCCTTCCGGTTCCACAAAGGGATAGTTTGGAGGTCTATTTTGAGAACGCCCTTTCGGGCTTATCGGCTGAAGCCAAGGCCGTATTGCGGCAAAACTTAAACTTCAATCAAGGCTCTGTGCGCTTGGTGGGCTACAGCAGTAGTACAGGTAGCCTGGAAAAAAATCTGGAATTAAAACAGGCGCGGGTGCGGGCTGTGCAAGCATTCTTGGTTGAGGAGCTGGGCTTTGCTCCTCAACAAATTAAGTTAGAGGTAGCTTTATTTGAAGCATCGGGCCCCGACCCCAGTTTTAGAAAGGTAGTGGTGCTATTTAATAGGCTTTAAAAAAGGAGGTCTGTGGGAGGCTTGTCCTTTAGTCATACTAGCCTCTGCAATTCTTCAACATAAGGCGATTGAAGCTGAATGATCAGTTGGGTCTGGCAGTTAATCAAATTGGCACTGAAAGTCAATGTATCCTGCACATGTTCCACAAAAAAGCCCGAGCAAAAGCTCAGGCTTTCTCTGCGCTTCCTCTTGGGCTCCCTTCGGCTAAGGCTCAGGGTAAACCTCTCGCCCGAAAAGATTTCATACAAATAAAAAAGCCAACTGCTTTTACACAATTGGCTTTTTATTAGCGCTTCCTCTTGGGCTCGAACCAAGGACCCTCTGATTAACAGTCAGATGCTCTAACCAGCTGAGCTAAGGAAGCATTATTTTAATAACCTTTGATCAGATACTCTAACCCCGTCCGAACGGTGAACCTCCGTTCATCCGGGCGGGCAGCTGAGCTAAGGAAGCTTTTCTTTCGTTTTTTCAACATCTCTTTTAGATGCCTCAAAAACGGGCTGCAATATTAGCGCCTTTCTAATAAATACACAATATTTGCCCCAAAATTTTAAAGCCCCCTACATGAGCTTATTAATAGTTGGCACGGTTGCCTTTGATGAATTGATTACCCCCTTTGGTGAATCGGGTAAAATACTCGGTGGATCAGCTACTTACGGATCACTTTCGGCTTCCAATTTTATGGATGAAATACGAATTGTTTCTGTGGTAGGTGAAGATTTTCCCCAGGAACATTTAGATCTTTTTGCTCAAAAAGGGATCAACACTCAAGGGGTGGAACAGGTAAAAGGTGGAAAAACTTTCTTTTGGAAAGGGAAATACCACAATGACATGAATACCCGCGACACCTTAGACACACAATTAAATGTGCTGGCCGACTTTGACCCGGTAATTCCGGAAGCCTTTAGAGACACTGAATATTTAATGTTGGGAAACCTCACCCCGGCTGTGCAGCTTAAGGTATTGGAACAAATGAACCAACGGCCCAAACTAGTGGCTTTAGACACCATGAACTTTTGGATGGATGTGGCTTTGGATGAATTAAAGGTAGTGTTGAAGCAGGTGGATGTGCTAACCATTAATGATGAAGAAGCCCGACAGCTCAGCGGAGAGTATTCGTTGGTAAAAGCTGCTCAAAAAATCTTTACCATGGGACCTGAATATTTAATCATTAAAAAAGGCGAACACGGAGCCCTGCTCTTCCACGGAAGTGAAGTGTTTTTTGCCCCCGCCTTACCATTGGAGGAAGTATTTGACCCCACCGGAGCGGGCGACACATTTGCAGGAGGCTTCATGGGCCATTTGGCGCACAGCCAGGATATTAGCTTTGAAAACATGAAGCGGGCCGTAATTTATGGTTCGGCCATGGCCTCTTTTTGTGTAGAGCGTT
Source organism: uncultured Bacteroidota bacterium (assembly GCA_913057235.1). Lineage (GTDB taxonomy): Bacteria > Bacteroidota > Bacteroidia > Flavobacteriales > Schleiferiaceae > CAJXNI01. The sequence continues at coordinate 53,857 of CAJXNI010000005.1, read as the reverse complement.
TTGGCACCGACCAAATTAAAAATGTAGACCGTAAGCAAGTGCATGAGCGGGTAATGGACTTTATAGACCTTACGCGTTTAGACATGCAATTGTCAAAATAAAAAGATACCCAACCCCCTTTTGAAAAGCAGCGTTTCCCCTAGGAGCGCTGCTTTTTTTGTGAAGCATCGGGCTAATGAGATAGAAGAGGTTTTTGAAAGTCTTGCACCTTGGTGTTGTAAGTTTTAAATTAAATTAGCCCCAAGGTCTATGGCTAATTTAATAGTAGATAAAACGCTTTTAGAAGATTGCAAGCAAAACAAGCGTAAGGCTCAATTTGAGCTTTACAAACTTTGCTACAGCATTCTTTTGTCGGTTTGTCTTAGGTATGAGAATAACAAGGAAGATGCAGAGTTTCTGCTCAATAAGGCCTTTTACAAGATTCTCAAAAACCTGGAGTCTTATCAAGACAATGTGCCTTTTGAGGCTTGGATAAGACGTATAACTATCAACACGGCCATAGATGAATATCGAAAAAGTAAACGCTCCAAATTAGATTTTGTGGAAGAACCCATGGAAAGCTATCCGTTGCTGGACATGGATTTTAATGAAGCCGAAAAAAAGTTTAATGCAGATGAGCTTTTGGAGATGGTGAAAAGACTACCCCCCGCTAGCCAAAAAGTGTTTAACCTTTATGTGATTGACGGGTACAACCACAAAGAAATAGCGGAAAAGCTGGATATGAGTGAGGGCACCAGCAAATGGCATTTGAGCAGTGCCCGTAAAAAGCTCAAAGAATTAGTAACCAAGGTTATCAATAACGTAGCAATACTGTTTTGACGGAGAAGGAGTTTGATCAATTATTTAAGCAAAAGCTAGGGGCTCAACGGGCGCATCCTTTTAATCCTGCCAATTGGCAGGCTATGGAAAAAATGCTGGATAGCAAGCCCGCCAATTACTTCATGTTTTGGCGTATGACGGCCGCTATTCTGGGTTTTGGGCTGCTCACTGCTGCGGCTTTATTTTGGCAAAATCAATTACCTCAGGGCGATACAGGTGTGCAAAACCCTGTGGTGCAATCACCTGCGATAGAAGCTACTGAAGAAGCTACCTCCCCTCCTTCAACGTTCAAAACTCCCGCTTTACAACAGCCCGAAACCACCGAGCAGCCAGCAACAGAGTCCACCATTTCAACCAATCAAACGGCACCAGCAAGTCAACTTGCTACGCCCAACACCACTCCTGTAGAAGCGGCCTTAACGGCCAGCAACACCAGCGCAGCGGAAACTCCCCAAAGCCCTCGTCAGGCGGGAGTTAGTCTGCCACCGCTCAGTCCTTTGGGTATGGCCAGCTTTAGCCCCAGCCCCCAAAGTGCACAACCATTAATGGATTTGCCAGAGCCTTTTGAAGCGCCAGCGCCCATTCAACCGGTCAAGCCCGATGTGCTGCCACGCTATCAGGCCAAACATGAATTCTTTGTTTCAGGAGGTCCTGCGGCCAACACCAGTTATGCCTCAGGCCAATCAGCCGGGTGGAATGCCGGTTTGGGGTACCGTTACCGCATCAACAGCCGCATGGCTTTGCTGGCTGGCGCACAGTACAACCGTACCGGAGATATGGGTCTTTTAATTGAAACCGACAGTGTGTTCTTTGGCTTTGGTCGCACGGAAGTGAACACCCAAAAGCATTACAAGAATATTGGTAGCCTGCGTTTTCCCATCAATTTTGAGTACCAGCTAAACCCCGCGCACGCCCTTAGTGTAGGGGCTTATGCCGATGTTCCCCTCACGGTGAGTATGGACATGACCCGTACTACCCACACCCAAAAGGGCGCTACCGATGTAGAGGAACACAGCAACTCCAAGCAGCGCCCAGAGTTTAACCCAGTGAACTACGGTTTGCAAATGGCCTACTTTTATCAAATTTACCCCCAATTGAGTGTAGGCTTACAATTGAATTACGGTCTAAGTGATCTTACCAATAATGCCCACAGGCATTTTGAGCACAACCACCGCCTGCTGCAAACCGATTTGACCTTGCGCTACCGTTTGTTTTAAGACCTATGAAAAAAACACTGGCCCTCATCTTTCTTATAACCTTAGCAATTGCTTGCAGCAGCGATGAGGAAGCAGGTGTAAACAGCAGTTACCAAGAACCTTTTCGCTTTTTTACGGAGGCCACCTTAGATGGGCAAGCTCTGGAGTTTAACGCAGGAGAAGAGAATTACGCCCTTTTTACTACCCACAGCATTGATAATGGCGTTGTCACCATGCAATCAGTCTTGGCCCAAGACAGCACTGATTTACGCAATGCCTTGGTGATTGTGTTGCGGGGTGATGAAAATTCTACCGGACAGGTTTTCACCGAAGGCGTATTGCCTTGGCGCAGCCCCACGGGCTTTACGCAGCAGCCCAATCAGGTGAATTACACCTTTACCACCAACCCGGGTCATGCCCAAAGTATTGTCAACTGGTACGTAAACGGAGGGGCAGCCGTAAATGACGACACCTTGCAATTGGGTCCCATTCATACCCAGCAGCAGCCTGATTTGGCGGTCACCCTCTTATCGGCTGGAGCCGTTACCTGCGTGCCACGCATAGAGTACGAGCTGCAAACGGCTAGTACCGATCAAGCGCTCTTAAATTTAAATCCCATTGACTCGCTAACCCTGCAGGCTGAAGTTTCGGTGAACCAAGGCACCTTATCTTCCGTAGAGTGGCGTTTAAACAATCAGCTCCAAACAACCGATCAGCCAAAGCTCCAAATTGGGCCCGGTCAGGCCAGTTATCCGCTGCGCATTTCGGCTGAAGTAGGCTTTGCATCGGGCTACCGCCAAAAAATCACCAAAGAGGTAATGGGTCCCAATATCAACTGTGACCAAAGTCTGTTTTATAGCCGCATACCGCTATTGGAATCCAACCCGCTAAATACCAATACGGTAGAGCTCATTTACTATGATGTGAGCGGCACGCCCTACCGAACGCTGCACCAACACGGGGCTTTTACCATTGAGCAGGTAATGCCTTACGGTAAAAAAAGCTTGGGTAGTGGGGAGCACATGCAAATTCATTTTGCAGGCTCTGGTCTCCTTAAAAGTGATAATGGCGATACCCTTAGCCTGGATCAGGTAAGCGGCAGCTTCGCCTTTGAGCTGCCTTAGGGCGTTTTAGTGAGGGGCGCCAAGCACTACCCCGCCACGGCCCTTGGCCGCGCCACCCCTTCTGGCAGAAGGGGAACGGAAAGCCGATTATTTTTATAGATAATTAAATTGAAAAGAAATTTACGCGCTATCCTTCCCCTTCCCGTGGAAGGGGTGCCCCGAATGCCTTCGGGGTGGGGTAGGTTTTGCGTGCTTTAAGGAGAGGGGCTCATTGCTGCGTAGTGATAGCGCAAATCTTTAATCAACTCAGGTACTAGCCCTCTAGCTCTACCAGTACTTGGTTTTTTTCTACCGCTGCGCCTTTCTCGCACAACACCGCTTTCACGGTGGCATCGGCTTCTGCTTTTAGCACGTTTTCCATTTTCATGGCTTCTAAAACCAAAACCGGGTCGCCTTTTTTAATCGTATCACCGGCCGCAATTTTAATGTCTAATACCAAGCCTGGCATGGGCGCCTTCAGATCGTTTACTGCCGCTCCGGCCAAGTGTTCCATCCCCAATTCTTTCAGCAACAAATCGTATTTGTCGGCTGCCTCTACCGTGTAAAGCGCACCGTTAATATTTAGGGTAAAAGACTTACTGTCATAATCGGCTTCCAGTACCTGTATGCGGTGACTTTGGTTTTGGTGAATCAGGCTAAAGCCCTCCTGCGCATTGCCTACCAAATCCAGTTCGTAGGGGGCGCCATTTACGGTACCACTTTGGCCCTTGTTTTTAAGTGTCTCAATATCAAACTCTTGCTCGTTAACCTTAATCTGGTACTTTGCCGTTGCTGCCATAAGTTTAATTTAGCCGCTAAGTTAAAATTTCATGTTTAGGCTTCGGGCGTTTTTTGCAGCATTCCTTCTCCTTCGTTTGGCCAGCGCTCAAACGGCTCTAGTTGAAACGGTAGAGCTCAGCTATCGGCACCAGCCCAAGCAAGACACGCTGTACCTGGAAGCCCTTCTCAGTTTTCAAGAAGCCGCTCCCCGCCAAGTGGTCCAACTGGTTTTGCTACAAGCGCAAGTACAAAAAATACAGTGGGTGCAAGGTTTGCCTAAGGGCGATGTGCCTTTCACCTACCAACAAAACCGCTTGCAATTTCAATTGCCCGCGCAGTACGAATCGCGCACGCAAATTCGGGTGCACTACGCCTTTGCTAAAAATCAGCTGGGAAGCAGCCCTTTTTACACCACCTTAGAAAATGGCTTTGCCTTAAATGCGCTCAGCTTTGTAGAAGACGAGAACTACGGCCAGCCCGGTTTCTTTTACCCCGTGCCAAGTGGACAAGAGCCCAAGGTGCACCTCAATTTGCAACTGCCTAAAGGCACCCATTTCAAAGCGCCCGGGGAGTTGGAGTTTAGCGTGCGCACGCCAAGCGGTATGGCCTACTTCACCCGCATGCAAACCGGGCTCAAGGCCGATGGCTTTTACCTGATCATTGGAGATTTTGACCCCGGGGAAGATGCCGAAGACCTGGAAGAAACCTACGCCTTTAGCCAAAACAGTCTCAGAAACTTACAAGCTGAGCAAGTGGAAGCGCAATTAGAGCCGGCCCTATTTTACTACACCCAACAAACCGGCTTTCTATTTTTAGAAGATGAGTTGGTGGCGCTGTATGAACCGAAAGGTTTTGATACCAGCGGCTTTTTTCTGCAAGAGCCTGAGGTCCGCATTGCAGGAATTACTGCGGAGCAGTTTCACCGCAACAAGGCTGCGGCCCTAATGGCTACGGAAGGTGAAAAAGAGGAAGCTTCCCTGCTCCAATATCAGTTTTACAGCCAGCACCTGGGCCCCGAGTGGAGAAAAGCCCTATTGGAAGCCCGCTACCAAAGTGGCGCGCCACAGGGCAATTTCTTTTGGCAGGAATACATCAATCTCTTTTTAGCCCAAGAGTACCTAAGCGTACGGCTGACCGACACTCTACAACTGACCGACACCCTGGCCAACCTCACCGCCCGCCAGGAAAGGTACTTGCTGCTAGCCCAAACTCTTTACCGGCAACGCCAGCCGCTTCAGGCGGAAGTACGCTTTAAGTACACCGCAGGCATTCAAAGCTTGCAACTGTACTTTTCCCAGCCCGACACCAATCTCCAATTTGCCTTTACCGCTAGGGTGGGGCTCTACCTGGGCAAGGGAAAGCCTATCTGCTATGATACCGTAGCGGTGCAGCTGGGGCTAGGCGACACCGTTCAAATTCCCTTGGCGGAAAGTCCGCAAAGTGTGCGGGTACAGGCTCAGCCCCAGGCCTTTGTGAAGTTGACCGCTATTCGTCCCCAAAACTATTGGCTGGCAGAACTAGCGCAGGAGCAAAATTTGCAGTGGCAAACGGAGGCCTTAGAACACTTACTGAAAAATGCCCGCGGCAATTTATTCTCTACGGTGGTGGGCATTGCCTTAGACGCAGAAAGGCCTCAGCTTCAGCTAAAAGCATTGAAGCAGGCCGAGAAATTAGACGCCCGGGGCCGGCAAAAGCTAGCCGCCACTTTTAAGAAACTGGCCCGGGAAAGCCCCCACCCGCAAGTGAAGGCGCAAGCGCTGGAGTGGGTGAAGCAATTCTACCCCTAAACCAAATGGAAACCGTAATTTTGCATTTTTTGAAAACATCGGTGCAAACCGCTGCAATAGATAGAAGATAGTATGGATATTTTGATTCAGGCAGCCCAGTTTATTTTGAGCTTATCGCTGCTGATTGTGCTGCATGAGTTTGGCCACTTTATACCGGCTAAACTGTTTAAAACTAAGGTGGAAAAATTCTACCTCTTCTTTGACCCCTATTTTTCCCTTTTTAAAAAGAAGATTGGCGATACCGAGTACGGCATAGGATGGCTGCCCCTAGGCGGTTATGTGAAAATTGCCGGCATGGTAGACGAGAGCATGGACAAGGAGCAGCTCGCTCAGGAGCCGCAGCCCTGGGAGTTCAGAACCAAGCCCGCTTGGCAACGCCTCATTATTATGGTGGGCGGGGTAACCGTAAATGTGATTTTGGCCATACTCATCTACACGGGTATGATGATGTACTACGGAGAGGAGTACCTGCCCATTGAAAACATTAAAAACGGTTTGGTAGTAGACGAAAATGCCCAGCAATTGGGCCTGCAAACCGGTGACCTGGTAGTGGAAGTAGACGGCAAGAAAATCGAGCGCTTTTCGGCCATACCCAAAGAAATTCTGCTAAGTGAAAACACCATTACCGTTTTGCGCGATGGACGTAGGGTAGAGCTACCCGTTGATGACGGAGCCAAAAAGGAATTGATTGCCGAGCAAAGCACCATGGTAGGTTTGCGCTTCCCGTATTTGGTAGGGGAGTTTACCGATACTTCGGTAGCAGAGCCGGCCGGCCTGCAGGTGGGCGATAGCATTGTGAGTCTGAATGGAAAAGAATTGCGCTTTTTTGATCAGTATGTAGAGGCCATTCCTAACTATGCCAATCAGGAGATTACCCTGGGTTTGTACCGAGAAGGAAACTTTAAGGAGGTAAGCATGACCGTGCCAGAGCACGGAAAAATAGGCGTGCGCCCCGGTGGCCGTTCCATTCTGAGCTACTACGATGTGGAAACCAAAAAGTATGGATTTTTGGCGGCTATACCCGCAGGTTTCAATAAGTCTAAAACTGTCTTAACCGACTACATCCGGCAGTTTCGTTTAATTTTCAATACCGAAACTGAGGCCTACAAACAAGTGGGCGGTTTCATCACCATTGGCAAGCAGTTTGACACCCAATGGAACTGGCAGCGCTTTTGGGGCTTTACCGCCTTTTTAAGCATCATGCTGGCTTTCTTGAATATCTTACCTATTCCCGCTTTAGACGGGGGCCACGTGGTTTTTGTGCTTTGGGAGATGGTAACCGGCCGCAAGCCAGCCGAAAAGGTGCTGGAGTATGCCCAATTGGTGGGCTTTGTAATTCTTTTAGCCTTAATTGTGTTGGCCAACGGCAATGATATTTTGGGATTATTTTAAAAATGCAGCATCGGCTTAAAGCCTGGCTCCTAGTACTAATTTTAGGCAATACCGGCCTCTTTGCCCAAACGCAACTTTCTATACAGGTTTTTAGCGGGCAAAGTCAGGCGCCTCTGCAGGGTGTGCTGGTATCGCTGCCGCGCGAAGGACTGCTGGACACCACTTCGGCCAGTGGCAAGGTAGCTTTTGCCAACCTGGCACCGGGGCACTACCACTTGCACGTAGAAAAGGAAGGCTTTAAAGCCCGTGATTTTGATCTCCTCTTTCCTGAAGAAAATCAGTTAACCCTTACCCTTTTACCTTCTTTTATTGAGTTGAGTGAAGTGGTGGTGGAAGAAAGCTTCTCCCGCAGGAGCCAGCAAAAGAGTAGCCTTACCGTGCAAAACCGCAGCGCCTCTTTACAAGACCAAATTAGTGCCAACAGTCTGGGCGAAAGCCTGGAAGATTTACCAGGCGTGAGTGCCTTAAACACGGGCGTAGGGGTGGCCAAGCCGGTGATCCGCGGATTTATGGGCAATCGCGTAAGCGTGCTAGACCAGGGCATTAAACAAGAAGGCCAGCAGTGGGGGCAAGACCATGGTTTGGAAATAGACCCCTTTCAGGCCCAGCGCATGGAGCTGGTAAAAGGTCCACAGTCTTTGCAGTACGGTTCAGATGCCACCGGAGGCGTTCTCAATATTTTGCCCAACAAACTACCCAAACCAGGGCTCAGCGGGGAGCTTACTACTTTGTACCGCAGCAATAATACCACCCTGGGTGGCTCGGGTCAGCTGCAGTACCGCAAGCAGGATTGGTTTGTACGGGCGCGCCTTAGCGCTCAGCGTTACCGCGATTTTAGAGTGCCGGCCGAAGAGTTTACCTACAATGGTTTTGTATTGCCCATTACCAATAATACCCTAAAAAATACGGCTGGACAGTTGCTCAGTTACCGGTTTGAAGTGGGGCAGCAAAAAGAAGGCTATTCCTCGCGCTACCTTTTTTCGCAGTACCGCCAGCAGTTGGGGCTGTACCCGGGCGCTACCGGCATACCCCGTGCCTTTGATGTAGGCACCATTGGCAGCACCAGCAATTTGGCCTTGCCCAATCAAGCGGTTAACCACACCAAGTTGTATACTCGGCAAAACTTTCGCTTAGGAGGCCACTGGCTGCAAATAAATGCCGGCTATCAGTTTAACAACCGCGCTGAAAACTCCTTACCCCATAACCACGGTTTTGAAGAGCTGGACTCTTCGCAAACCCTGGCCTTGGGTCTGCAACTGCACACCCTTACCCTTAATGCCGATTACAGCTGGCACCAGGGCCAGGTGGAGTTTACCACCGGGCTGAACCAGCAATACAAGCGCAACAACCGGGATGGTTTTGAATACCTGATTCCCTCTTTTGCCACCTACAATGGGGGCGTGTTTTTACTAGCTGAAAACGTAAAAGCCCAAAAATGGAACTGGAATGCCGGCCTGCGGCTAGACTACGGCAGCATTAACAGCGCGGCCAGCTTTACCCGCTGGTGGAATGATATCGACAGCTTGGTCTTGCGTTCGCCCGCCTTAAACCGCCAGTTCTTCAATTACTCGGCTGCAGCCGGAATTTCGTTTGTGCCTGCTGAGCGATGGAACTTCAAAGCCAATTTGGCCAAAAGCTTCCGTTTGCCCGTGGTGGCAGAGCTCGCTTCCAATGGGGTGCACCACGGCACCTTCAGGCATGAGCAGGGTCAGGCGGGGCTTAAGGCCGAAGAAGGTCTGCAGCTGGACCTGGCTGCCACTTTTCAGCAGCCGCGCTTTTTGGCAACGTTTACGCCTTTTGCTAATTACTTTTTCAACTACATTTTTTTAAGGCCCAGCGGCCGTTTTAGCAACCTGCCTGATGCCGGCCAGCTGTATCGCTACGATGAAAGTGCGGTTTTTCAAACGGGGGCTGAATTGTACCTGGACTGGCATTTTTGGCGCAAGCTGCACTGGAGCAACGGGGTAGAATACCTTTTTAACCACAACGTAGAGACCAACCTACCGCTACCTTTCACCCCGCCTTTCTCCAACCTTATGCAGCTCAACTGGGAGGAAGAACACTGGCGCCTGGGGGCCAGTTGGCGCTTTACCGCTGCGCAAAACCGTACCGACCGTAATGAAGACGCCACCCCCGCTTACCACCTGTTTCACCTCAAGGCCGGTTACGATTTTAAATTGGGCCAGCAAGCTTTTACGCTCCAGGCCAGTTGCACCAACCTTTTCAACACTGCGTACCTCAAGCACCTCTCCCGTTACCGTATCCTGAACCTTCCCGAACAGGGGCGCAATTTCAACATCGCCTTAAAGGCAACTTTTTAATATTTGCAACACTGTTGCATAAAGGTTAACTTTGCCCAAAATTTAACACCATGAAAATGAAAAAGTACTGGGCATTGCCCCTTTTGGCCTTGGCTTTTGTGGCTTGCACCGATGAGGATGACGAGGTACAGGATACCGTGAAACCTCAGATTAACAAAGTAACCATTAACGAGAAAGATCACGACATTCAGGTTACATCTGGCACTGAAATGCACATTGATGCGGAACTAAGTGATAACGAAGAGTTGCGTGAATTAAAGATTGACATTCACGATGTATTTGACGGCCATGAGCACGGCAAAAAAGCGGAGTGGGAGCAGGTAATGGTTATTCCCTTAAGCGGAAAAACCCAGGATTTGCACGAGCATGTAGACGTACCCGCATCGGCTACAGCCGGGGCCTACCACGCTGTTTTCAGAGTATTGGATGCGGAAGGCAATGAGGGTGACTTTGTAGAACTCAACTTCACCTTGGTAAATGGCAATGAGCCTCAGTTCAATATTAGCAGTCCTAACTTAGCGAACCACTTAGACTACGCCCCGGGCGACACAATTTTTTTAGTGGGAACCGTTACAGATGACAAGGATTTAGAGGAAGTGAAGGTGAAAATTGAAGAAAAGCACGAAGGTCATGACCATCACAAAAAAGCAGAAGCCGCACTTTTTGAGGAGGAAATTGAATTGACAGGCAATGCTGACACGTCTTTTGATTTGAGTAACTTCACCATTGCTTTGCCAGCCAGCGCACCATTGGGTGAGTATGAAATTAAGATTGAAGCCATAGACAGTGATGGCAATTACGGCATTGTAAAAGGCGAACTGCATTTAGACTAATGACGGAAACACCGGCACAATATTTACACCACCACGGCCTGCGTAAAACGTTGGGCCGTGAGTTGGTGTTAACTACTTTTTTAGATCAATCCCGGGCCTTAAGCCACGGAGAGCTCAACACCCTGTTGGGCGATCAGCTAAACCGGGCCAGCCTTTACCGGGTGCTGCAAAGCTTTGAAGAAAGCGGCATTGTACACCGCGTACCCGATGATGAGGTAAGTGTAAAATACGCACTGTGCAGCGGGGCTTGCAGCAGCGAGCAGCACCATGATAATCACGTTCATTTTAAATGCAACCATTGTGGAGAAACGCAGTGCTTGCCGGAAGTAAAGCTACCTAAGGTAAAAACTCCGGATAGTCTTAAAGTAGAATCGGCCGAATTACTTCTTCGCGGCTATTGCAGACATTGCGCAGCTTAGGCTAAAAAGCTTAAGCATTAAAAGAAAGTGTCTCAAAACCTACCTAGCCTCTCTGAGAATTGAGTATTTGATAACCATGCACGAATGGGAGTCCGAAGGAAAAACATAAAAAAGCCGTTTCATTGGGTTATGAGACGGCTTCTTTTTTGATTTTTGGCCTAGGAAACTTTTGGCCCACCACTCACCCTATTTAAAAACTTTCTAAATAAGCTTGGCTATCAGAATTCCCTGTTTTAGCTTTGCCACAGATTACTATTTGAAAACAGACTAAATAAAAACAAATGCGTAAACCCGCACTATCCCTAGCTTTAAGCGCTGCTACTCTGTTTACTCTAAGCAGCTGCGAAGAAGAAAACAACAACACCAACTTTAGTGAAAATGGTGTTACGGCCCCGGCTACTTACACCTTTGAACGGAACGGCCAAAGCACGGTCAGTTATGAGGGACAAACTACCCGCCTGGCCATGGGAGGAGAACTAAATGCCGCCCTGCTTGATTTCTCCAAAACCGAAGAAGAGCTTCTGGAAATGTACGCCAATCAAGACGCCAATGGCAATCCGGTAGACCCCTTTATGAACCCCGCCTTAAATGCCTCAACCAAAAGTTTGCGTTCCAAAACAGCCGCCTCCTACGCGTATTTTAACACCAGCGCCACGGAGAGCGCAGCCATCAAGGCCGATTTTGAAAATTGGATCGGGTTGCAGGTGCAGGAAATTTTTCCGTACCAAAATCAAGCCGCGGCACCAGGGGTGGCTGGTCAAATTGCCGATGGCAGCTCCGCTCGTTTCGTAAATGGTCAAGGTTTAGAGTACAACCAGGCCGTGGGTAAAGGACTAATTGGCGCCTTGGTGCTGGACCAAATGATTAACAACTACTTGGATGCCGGGGTGCTGGACGCAGGCACTAATCGTGAAGACAACAGCAAGGGTATTACCGCTGAAGGTAAGCCCTACACCACCATGGAGCACAAGTGGGATGAGGCCTACGGCTATCTTTTTGGTGGTGCGGCCAACGGTGCCGACCCTTTTACCAACCTGGGCGGTGATGATGATTTTCTAAACAAATACTTAGGTCGTGTGGCCGGAGACGAAGACTTTGCCAACATAGCGGTAGAAATCTACAACGCATTGAAATTAGGGCGGGCGGCAATTACTGAAGGCAACTATGAGGTACGCGATCAGCAGGTGGCCATCATCCGCGAAAAGCTATCTGAAATTATAGGCATACGGGCCGTGTACTACCTGGAAACCGCCAAACAAGTAATGGCGGCAGGCGATACCGGAACGGCTTTTCACGACCTTTCAGAGGCTTATGGCTTTATTTACAGCCTGCGCTTCACCCACAACCCGGCTACCAATCAGCCTTATTTTAGTGCTGCTGAGGTAGAAAACTTTTTAGGTAGCAATGGCCTTTTAGGCGATGGGCCCAATGGCTTTTGGGATATTAAGGCCAGTACCTTGGAAAACATAGCCCAGGATATTGCCGCAAGTTTTAATTTTACCGTGGCCCAGGCCGCTAACTTAAATTAATAGCATTTATGAAAAAGGTGAGTTTGAGTAAGATGATTGGGCTTGCGCTTTTGCTAAGCGCAGCCCTTTCTTGCACCCCTAATGAAGAGGAGGGGGAGGCCAATGAGCCAATTGACAATTTTGACCGCAGTGCCATGCTGGTGCATTGGGCCGATGACTACGCCATTCCGGCTTATCAAAACTACCACCAAAGTACCCAGGCCCTACTTACGGCTGTAAACACTTATGTGGATAACCCCACTGCCGCTCAGCACAGCGCTACCCACGCGGCCTTTAGAGAAGCCTACCGCGCCTGGCAGGCGGTGAGCTTCCTAGCCATTGGCCCCGCTGAAGAAAAAGGCCTGCGCAACTTCACCAACGTGTACCCTACTGATACGGCCGGCATTTTAGAGTTTGTGAATGTGGCCAGCTACAACTTAACCTTGCCCAGCACTTTTAATCGACAGGGCTTTCCCGCTATTGATTACCTGCTTAGCGGTTTAGGAACTTTGGCTGAAACCAACACGCGCTTTGGTAATGACCCGCGCTACGGAGATTACCTGCAGGCTTTGGCAGAAAGGCTGGAATTATTGGCGGGTAACACCCTGGCCGACTGGGAAAACGATTACCGTCAAACTTTTGTGAGCCGCGATGGCTCCTCAGCCGCAGCCTCCGTAAATAAAATGGTGAACGACTATGTTTTTCATTTTGAGAAGGAATTGCGAGCTGGTAAAGTGGGCATTCCTGCCGGGGTGTTTTCAGGAAACACCTTACCGCAAAGTGTGGAAGCGGTGTACACCGATACTTTGAGCCAAAGCCTCTTTTTACGCAGTTTAGCCGCCCACCGTAATTTCTTTACCGGAATGGGATTCAACGGTCAGGCATCGGGCGAAAGCCTGCAGAGCTACCTGGATTACCTGGGTACCCAACATGGGGCCGGTTTGTTGAGTGAGGCCATTGTTACGCAAATGGATTTGGCCGAAGGCCGTGCCCAAAACCTTGCCAGTAGTTTTAGGCAAGAGGCCGAGAGCAACCCGCAGGCTTTGTTGGCCATTTACGATGACTTGCAACAAGGCGTAGTGTATCTAAAAGTAGACATGCTGCAAGCCCTAAACGTGCGCGTAGACTACATTGATGCCGATGGCGATTAAATGAAAAAAGCCCTTGAACAGTACTTAGCCCAAAGCACAGAGGCCGCCCCATTGGCGGTCTTTCGTGTTTTTTTTGGCCTGATGATGTTTGCGAGCATCCTGCGCTTTTGGGCCATGGGCTGGATTGAAAAATTGTACCTGAAACCTGATTTTCATTTTAGCTATTACGGCTTTGAATGGGTACAGCCCCTTGGTATTTACACCTACGGGTTGTTTGCCCTTTGCGGGATAGCCGCTTTGCTGGTGGCGCTGGGGCTATGGTACCGTTACGCCATTTTGCTCTTTTTTCTCAGCTTCACCTACATTGAGTTGATGGACAAAACCACCTACCTCAATCACTACTATTTTATTTCGGTACTCAGTTTTGTGCTGCTCTTTTTACCGGCTCAGGCCTACTTTTCAGTAGATGCCTGGCGTAAACCCCAAGTGGCTTTTCAAAAAATACCGCGCTGGTGTATTGACGTGCTGAAACTGCTGCTGGCTCTGGTTTATTTTTATGCTGGTTTGGCCAAGTTAAACTCAGACTGGCTATTGGAAGCACAGCCCTTGGCCACCTGGCTGCCCGGCCGCTATAACTTGCCACTGTTAGGCCCCTGGCTGGAGCAAACCTGGGTGCACTACGCCTTTAGCTGGGGGGGCGCGCTTTACGATCTGGCTATTCCCTTTTTACTCTTGTACCGGCCTACCCGTAAATGGGCCTTTGCCCTGGTGGTGATTTTTCACGTGCTTACCCGCGTATTGTTTCCCATTGGCATGTTTCCCTACATTATGATTGTAAGTGCCCTGGTATTTTTCAGTGCCGGTTTTCACCACCGGCTTTTAAGCGCCTTGGCGGGCTGGTTGCACCTGCCTAAAGCGGTATTTGACAATGGCCGGGTTTTGGCCTGGGCTGCGCTTCCGCGGAAGCGATTGACCGCTGGCGTACTGGCAGCCGTTTTGGCTTTGCAGCTGCTTTGGCCCTGGCGTTACCTGGGCTATCCCGGTGAGCTTTTTTGGCATGAACAAGGTTTTCGCTTCAGCTGGCGGGTGATGCTCATGGAGAAAGCGGGCTACGTAAACTTTACCGTGGTAGATCTTCAAAAGGGCGAACGCTTTACGGTAGACAATCGCGCGTTTTTAAGCGCCTTTCAAGAAAAGCAGATGAGCTTTCAGCCCGATTTTATACTGGAATTTGCCCACTTTTTAGAAGAACACTACCAACAAACCCAGCAGCGTGGAGACCTGGCCGTGTATGCCCAAAGTTACGTGGCGCTGAACGGGCGTGGCAGTCAACCTTTTATAGACCCAAGTGTAGATTTAACCCAGCACCGTAGAGGCTGGCACACCAAAAACTGGATACTTCCTTTTAATGATACGATTTACGGTTTGTAGCATTTTAGGATTATTCACCCACTGCCTGATGGCTCAGCTGCAGGTGCAGGGGAAGGTAGTGGCCACTGGTACTCAAAAGCCACTGGCTGGTGTAGAGGTGTTTCACCCGCCCAGTGAAAAGCTGGTCGTAACCGATGCGCAGGGTAAGTTCAATTTCAGCAACCTACCCGCTGGCCCCCAAACATTAATTTTTTTCAGCTATCAGTTTCAATCACAGGAACTCAATTTCAGCCTGCAGGCCGATACTTCCCTCACGCTGCAAATGCAGCCTTTAAGCCAGGAGCTGAGCGAAGTGGTCATCCGCCAGGAGCGCGAAAAAACATTTAGGCTTAACCGCCTTAAGGAGGTAGAAGGCACGGCCGTGTATGCCGGTAAAAAGAGCGAGGTAGTTTTAATGGACAACACGGTGGCCAACCAAGGCGCCAACCAGGCCAGGCAAATTTACGCTCAGGTTGTAGGCCTTAATATTTACGAGAACAATGATGCCGGCCTGCAGCTCAATATTGGTGGGCGGGGCCTGGACCCTAACCGCAGCAGCAATTTTAATGTGCGGCAAAACGGTTACGACATTAGTGCCGATGTGCTGGGATATCCCGAGAGCTACTACACGCCTACGGCCGAGGGCTTACGCGAAATTCAGGTGGTGCGCGGGGCGGCCTCCCTGCAATACGGTACCCAGTTTGGCGGCCTCATTAACTTTAAAATGAAAGAGCCTGCCCCTGATACCAGCCTGGAAATTGTACACCGCAACACCTTGGGCAGCTATGGTTTGTATACCAACTTTACCAGCCTTAGCGGCACCGCAGGAAAATTCAGCTATTACACTTTTTTCAACTACCGGCAGGGTAATGGTTGGCGGCCCAATTCGCAGTTCAATGCCCGCAATGTGTACAGCCATTTGGGTTATCAAATTGCAGAGCAAACCCAGGTGGCTTTAGAATACACGCTTTTGAATTACCTGGCTAAGCAACCGGGCGGTTTAACCGATGCCCAGTTTGCGCAAAATCCCAACTTTAGCAACCGCAATCGCAATTGGTTTCAGGTAAACTGGCAGTTGTACGCCTTAAAGTTTAAGCATCTCTTTAGCGAGAAAACCAACTTTAGTCTCAATCTTTTTGGTTTAAACGCCCAAAGGCAGGCGGTAGGCTATAGAGGAAGACCCTCTAGCTTAAACCAAAACCCCATTACGGAGATTGACGAGCAAGATGCTCAGGGCAACTACCTGAACCCGCGGGATGTCATCAAAGGCACCTTTGCCAATGCCGGGGCCGAAGCGCGCCTGCTGCACCGCTATCGCCTCAAAGGCAAAAGAGCGGTTTTTTTGGTGGGGAGCAAGTACTACCACGCCCAAAACACCGCGGTGCAAGGGCCTGGAAGCCGGGGGCAAGACCCTGATTTTAGCCTAGCCACGGAGCGCTTTCCCGATTATGCCAACCAAAGTGCCTTTGTTTTTCCCAACCGCAACTGGGCCGCTTTTACAGAAAACATTTTGTACCTGAACTCCAAGCTCTCCATAACGCCCGGTCTGCGTTTTGAATACCTAAAAACGGCCAGTGAAGGGGAGTACCAACAAGTGAATTTTGACAATGCCGGCAATGCCATTTTTAGAGATACGCTTAGCGACAACCGTGAGCTGGAGCGGGCTTTTGTATTGGCTGGTTTGGGGCTTTCCTATAAACCCAACCCCTCTCTGGAAACCTATTTCAACTTTTCGCAAAACTACCGCTCGGTTACCTTTAGCGACATCCGCACGGTAAACCCCACGTTTAAAATTGATCCTAATATCAGTGATGAAAGTGGCTTTACAGCCGATGCGGGACTACGCGGAAACTGGCAGGAATATCTGAATTATGATGTGAGCATTTACAGCCTCATTTACGACAACCGTATTGGTGTAATCCTGAACGATCGCGCGCAGCGGGTGCGTAAAAATATAGGCACCGCCCTCATTTACGGCCTGGAAACTTTTGCGGAGGTGAATTGGCTAAAGGTAGTGGGAAGCGCTAGCCGTCAGTTTCAATTGAGTAACTTCCTTAATCTGGCGCTTACCCAGAGCACTTACCTAAGCAGTGAGGAGAACAACGTGAGGGGTAATCAGGTGGAGTTTATTCCAGCGGTAAACCTTAAAACGGGCATCAATGTGGGGTATAAGAACCTGCTCTTTAGCCTGCAATACACCTACCTGAGTGAGCAGTTCACTGATGTAGAGAATTCACCCGTACCCGATGCGGGTGACTTACGTCAGGGAATTATTGGTCCCGTGCCGGCTTACGCCATTTTAGATTTTTCACTGAGCTACCGCTACCAGCGCTATACCGTTGAAGCCGGGGTAAATAACCTCACCAACACCCGCTACTTTACCCGCAGGGCTACGGGCTACCCTGGGCCGGGCATCACTCCTTCTGATCCGCGCAGTTTCTATGTAGCGGTAGGGCTGCGAATTTAGCGAGGGTCCCTCATTGCGGGTTATACTTCCTAAAAGTGACCTAACGAGAAAAACATCGATTTAGAGTAGTTAGTAATCAGTCGCTCAATGTCTTAAGCCTAGAATTATTTACAAATTTCTTTGGATTATTCTGTTTATCGAATATTTTCGCTTAAGGAACAAAATCGTTCCATCTATGAAACAAATTCATCCAACCAAAATGCCTTTAAAAATGAAAAATGCATCGGCAATTGTAATTCTGTGTTGTCTCTTGGCGTTTAGCCTCGCGGTAAATGGACAGCAAAACACCGTAATGGATCTGCGTGACAACAATGGGCAAATAGTGAGCGCCGGAATTGGCAGAACGATTGGCAGCCATAAAACCTTGGCCGCTTGGGTGAAAATTTCGGCATCAAGCCTAAATATATCGGGTAAAAGTGCTGCGGGGCCGGTAACCCTGCAAACTGCAAATGGCGTTACCTTCGATGCCATCGTTTACAATGAAACCAACCAAGGCTGGGGTTGGGGAAGTGATAACTTTACCAGAACCCCAGCGCAATGGTCCAACGTAAAGGAAACCCAGGAAGAGTGGGTGCATATAGCGGCCGTACAAGAAGGCATCAATTTTAAGGTTTACCGCAATGCGGTTGAAATCTTGAGCTATACCGATACAGACACCGTTAGTTTTGGGCCCAGTGCTCAGTTAATGATGGGCCGCAGGCACGGGAATAAAGGAGATTTAGAGGGACAGATAGATGATGTAACCCTGTGGGATAAAGCGCTTACGCAACAGGAAATATGCAATTTGGTGCAAGCTTCCCCTTCGGGTAACGAGGCGAATTTGGTTATTTTCTATGACTTTGAAGAAGGTGGAACGCCAACCCCAAACGGCAACAACACGGCCCTTACGGTGGTGTCGGATCAATCGGGCAATAATCTTGATGCCACCTTGGATGGCGTCTCAAAAATGGGTAATACTTCGAATTGGGTGGCCAGCAACCTCCCTTATAGCCCTGCCGCTAATCCCAAAAATGCCTTGGTAAATGCCAACGGTTGTATTGAATGCGATGGCTACAATGTAGGTGAGCAATTCACTCTAAACTGCAACACGTACACGGTGGTAGACCGGGCCATGCTGGACTCCATGGTGACCAACGGGGGTGATTTTACCCGGGTGTGTGTTTCGAAGGTAAATACTATGGATTCCTTGTTTTTTGCACAATTCACATTTAATCAAGATATCAGTAGTTGGGACATGTCTAATGTAATTAGCACAAGAGGCATGTTTTCGGCCGCTATGGCCTTTAATCAAAACATTGGATCTTGGGATGTATCAAGCGTAACCGATATGTCATGGATGTTTGCACAAGCCAATGTCTTTGATCGGAATATTGGTTCTTGGGATGTATCTAGTGTAACCGATATGTCAGCGATGTTTGCGCAAGCCAGAGCGTTTAATCAAGATATAGGTTCTTGGGATGTATCTAATGTAACCGATATGTCAGCGATGTTAGCTCAAACCTGGGCTTTTGATCAGGATATCTCAGGTTGGTGCGTAAATGAAATTACCTCAGCACCTTTAAATTTTTCCGCTGGCTCAGCTTTAACGGCAAGTAATGAGCCGGTATGGGGTACTTGTCCCACTAACCCCAACGGAGCATTGGTAAACGCTAACGGCTGCGTGGAATGCGATAATTATGCCGTAAGAGATTCGTTCCAGTTGAATAATGTTTGGTACACGGTAGTAGACCGGGCCATGCTGGACTCCATGGTGACCAACGGAGGTGATTTCACAGCCGTATGCGTAAGTAAGGTGACCAATATGGCGCAGTTATTTAGAAAGGCTGCTGCCTTTAATCAGGATATAAGCAGTTGGGATGTAGCCAATGTGACCAGCATGCGGGGTATGTTTTTCGGTGCCAGTGCCTTTGATCAGCCTATAGGTAATTGGGATGTTTCCAGCGTAACCGATATGCGCACCTTGTTTTTTGGCGCATCGGCCTTTAACCAGGCACTAAACAGTTGGGATGTAAGCAATGTCACCGATATGGGGAACCTTTTTAGTGGAGCCTCCGTATTTAATCAGCCCTTAAACCAGTGGAACGTAGCAGCGGTAACCAACATGGAGGGCCTGTTCAGAGGAGCAAGTGCTTTCAATCAGGATATTAGCGATTGGGATGTTTCTTCAGCAAGTTCCATGGCGCAAATGTTTGAGCTGGCCAGTGCATTTGACCAGCCTTTAAACAGTTGGGAGGTAGCCACGGTAACAGATATGTCGCGGATGTTTTTCAGGGCCTCAGCCTTTAACCAGCCGTTGGGTAATTGGGATGTATCGTCTGTAACAGACATGGAGCGCATGTTTAATGGCGCTACAGCTTTTAATCAGGATATTAGCACCTGGTGTGTGCCTCAGATAACCACTGCTCCTTCTTTCTTTTCGGGCCAAAGCGCGCTTACCGCTGACAACGCGCCTGACTGGGGCGGATGCAACCCCTTAGGTGCGGTTTTTAACACAGAGGGTTGTTTAGAATGCGATACGTATGCAGTGCGTGATAGCTTTAGCATAAGCGGAGTTTGGTACACCAAAGTAAACCGTAGCATGCTGGATTCTATGGTAAGTAACGGAGGAGACTTCACCCGGGTGTGTGTATCCGGGGTAACAGATATGCAAGGACTGTTTGCCAATCAGGGAGGTTTTAACCAAGACATAGGCAGCTGGGATGTATCGTCTGTAACCACCATGCAAGGGATGTTCTACCGGGCCACCACTTTTAATCAGAGTTTATCGGGTTGGGATGTTTCATCGGTAACTACCATGGAGAGTATGTTTGAGGATGCCTTGGTATTTAATGATACAATCAGCAGCTGGGACGTATCGAGCGTGACCAATATGCGCAGGATGTTCAAATTTGCGGGCCAGTTTAACAATGACATCAGTGGTTGGGACGTATCGAGTGTAACCAATATGCGCTCGATGTTCCGTTTAGCGGCAGCCTTTGATCAAGACCTGTCAGGTTGGTGTGTAAATCAAATCCCCACCCAGCCGGTAAACTTCAAGGTAGGCAGCGGCTTAACGGCCGGTCATGAACCCCTTTGGGGCTCCTGTTCTCCAAGTTCTAATCCCGGAGCAGCCGCGGCTGCATTTAACAGCAATGGTTGTTTAGAGTGTTCCAATAACGTGGTGGGCAGCACCTTTACCTTAGACGGCATCACCTACACGGTGGTAGATCGTGCCATGCTGGATTCTATGGTGACCAATGGGGGTGACTTTACCAAGGTGTGCGTTTCCAATGTAACCGACTTTTCCAACTTATTTAGAAACGAAGGCAGCTTTAACCAGGATATCAGCACTTGGGATGTATCTAATGGTACGACCATGAGCGGCATGTTTTTTAAGGCCACAGCCTTTAATCAGGATATTGGCAACTGGGATGTATCTAAGGTTACCGATGCACGGGCCATGTTTTATTCAGCCGATGCCTTTAACCAGGATATTGGCAGTTGGGATGTATCGAGTGTCACTAATATGCAAAGCATGTTCCAGGGCGCCAACGCTTTTAACCAGGATATAGGTAATTGGGACGTATCCAGTGCAACTCGCATGGTCCGCATGTTCCAGAGAGCTGCGGCCTTTAACCAGGATCTTACCGGTTGGTGTGTGAGCCTAATACCCAGCCGCCCCAATGGTTTTAGTAACCTGGGCGTACTTACCTCGGCCAATGAGCCTAGTTGGGGCACTTGCACCTCTACCTCTAACCCCAACGGGGCTTTGGTAAATGCCAATGGCTGTGTGGAGTGTGATAACTATGCGGTGCGCGATTCATTTCAGCTAAACAATGTATGGTACACCGTAGTAGACCGCGCCATGCTGGACTCCATGGTAACCAACGGAGGTGATTTTACCCGGGTGTGTGTGAGTAAGGTGACCGATATGAACAGGCTTTTTCAATACCAATCCGCTTTCAATCAGGACATCAGTACCTGGGATGTTTCCAATGTGACCGATATGGATTTTATGTTCTCAGTAGCAGCTAGCTTCAACCAGCCCGTTGGTTCTTGGGATGTTTCGAGTGTGACGACTATGGAGGGGATGTTTGAATACGCGAGTGCTTTTGATCAAGACATTGGTAATTGGGATGTTTCGAGTGTCATTAAGATGTCTAACCTATTTAGGGATGCATCCGCCTTCAATCAGGACATTGGCAGCTGGGATGTTTCGAGTGTGACGGATATGTACTATATGTTCGGTTCTGCATCCTCTTTCAACCAAGACATTGGCAACTGGGACGTGTCGAGTGTCACGCAAATGCAGTCTATGTTCCGAAAGGCATCCGCCTTCAATCAAGACATTGGTTCTTGGGATGTTTCGAGTGTGACGGATATGAGCTTAATGTTCTTTTCTGCATCCGCTTTCAATCAGGACATTGGTTCTTGGGATGTTTCGAGTGTCACCACTATGCAAGAGATGTTCGATGCTGCTGTAAGCTTTAATCAGGATATTGGGTCTTGGGATGTTTCGAGTGTGACCAATATGTATGAGATGTTCCGGGCAGCAGCTAGCTTCAACCAAGACATTGGCAACTGGGACGTGTCGAGTGTCACGGAAATGCAGTCTATGTTCCGAGAGGCATCCGCCTTCAACCAGGACATTGGTTCTTGGGATGTGTCTGGTGTCACGGGCATGTTCTCTATGTTTCGAGAGGCGTCCGCCTTCAACCAAGACATTGGTTCTTGGGATGTGTCTGGTGTCACGAGCATTACTTTTATGTTTGATAGCGCTGCCACTTTCAACCAAGACATTGGCAACTGGGATGTTTCGGGAGCGTTTATGACGGGTACGTTTAATAACGCCACAGCTTTTAACCAGGATTTAACCGGTTGGTGCGTAACCAATATAGGTTCTGAGCCCTCTAACTTTGCCGGTGGTACCTCCGGCTTAAGTAATGCCAACAAACCGGTATGGGGTACCTGCCCAAGTACAAGCCCCATCAACTACAACCCCAACAACGCTTATGCAGATACGGTGGCGCCCGGTTTAGGTTGCGTGGTTTGTGATGCCTATGCGGTAAGAGACAGCTTTTCACTTGATAGCGGAAATAACTGGTACACCGTAGTAGATCGCGCCATGCTGGACTCGATGGTGACCAACGGGGGTGACTTTACCAAAGTTTGTGTGAGTAAGGTAACTGATATGAGCTTTCTTTTCTATTTTTTCTCCTTTAATCAAGACATCAGTACCTGGGATGTTTCCAATGTATCGGATATGAGCTTTATGTTCAGTTATGCAAACATTTTCAATCAGGACATTGGCAACTGGGACGTGTCGAGTGTGACGAATATGAGTTATATGTTCAGCCAGGCATCCGCTTTCAATCAGGACATTGGCCATTGGGATGTGTCTAGTGTGACAAACATGAGTGCTATATTCGACTTTGCATCGGCTTTTAATCAAGACATTGGTTCTTGGGATGTGTCTAGTGTGACAAATATGTCGTATGTGTTCTTTGATGCTAGCGCATTCAACCAAGACATTGGTTCTTGGGACGTTTCGAGTGTGACAGACATGACAGGTATGTTTAATAACGCCACAGCTTTCAACCAGGATTTAACCGGTTGGTGTGTGACCAATATCAGTAGCGAGCCTACTAATTTTGCAGGGGGTACTGCAGCTTTAACCAATGCTAATAAACCAGTATGGGGTACTTGCCCGGGCACTAGTGCCAAGCGTGATTTGAACGTGGCTACCAGCGCAGCAGAAGAGCGCAATACCAGCACCTGGTATGCTTACCGTAATTATGAGGCACTCTACTTGCGCCTGCCGGCTGTAGAAACTAACCATGTGGTCACTATCTATAGCCTCAATGGGCAGAAAGTGGCTCACTTTAGCACAAACCAGCAAGAAGTGCAAATCTTGGCCAAAGCGCCAAAAGGCGTATACCTGATTCACCTGAACGGAGAAACCCAAAGGGTGGTGAAGTAAGTGCTTTTCTAGCATAAATTCCCCTCCTTATGCTGGAATCATACCTGCCCCGGGAGCAATCCTGGGGCAGTTTTTTTTAAAGAACAGCCCTAGGCCAAGAACTTTTGTAAAGACCCAAAGCGCAAGAAGAATTTACAGGCCTAAAAAAAATCAACTTGGCCTAAAGCTTGGTAAAAGCGGCTTTTTAGCTTTTACAAGTCTTAACTCAGCCCTAACATTGAGCATACGCTTAGATAAGTTACCGGTAACATATTTGCAAAAACTATAAAACACCAATTATGAGAAAACTAATACTCATTGCTTTATGCGCTTTAGGGTCTTCATCGGCCTGGAGCCAAAACCTGGTAGACCTTAATGTAATAGGCACCTACCAAACCGGCCGCTTTGATGAAAGCGCCATGGAAATTGTGGCCTATGATGCCGCCAACCAACTGCTGTACGCGGTAAACGCTGATGCGGAAACGGTGGACGTTTTGGATATTACCGACCCTACAAACCCGGTTCGGATTGACTCCATTGACGTAAGCAATTATGGCGATGCGCCTAACTCGGTGGCTTTTTCCAATGGTGTGTTGGCCGTGGCGGTGGAAGCCGATGACTTTGACGACAATGGGCAGGCCGTGTTTTTTGACGACCAGCGTAATTTTCTGGCCGCAGTAGAGGTAGGGGTTCTACCCGATATGATCACGTTCACCCCCGATGGTTCCAAGGCGATTACCGCCAATGAGGGTGAACCCGATGATGATTACACCGCAGACCCCATGGGTTCGGTTTCTATCATAGATTTATCAGGAGGCGCAGCCAACCTAACCCAAGCCAACGTAACTACCTTGGACTTCACCGGATTTGATGCCAACTACCCGGCTAACGTGCGCAACTTTGGTCCGGTGGCTAATTTCTTTGAAGACTTTGAGACCACCGCTGATTCTTTAGACAACCTGATTTTTGTAATGACCGCAGGATCGCAAAGCTGGGCTTACGATGATTTTAGCGGAGACCACTTTGCCGAGGCCAATGCTTTTAGCTCCAGCGGCCCCACCGTAGGTTGGTTAATCACTCCTGCCCAGAACCTAACCGGATTGGACTCAGCCTACTTCAGCTTTTACAGCGCTAAAAACTTTAGTGGCGGTGATTTTGACGTGTTGGTTTCCACCGATTATGACGAGGCCGTAAACACCGACCCGGCTACCGCTACCTGGGATACCATCACCAATCAGTTTGCCCTTTCACCAGGCGGTTATACCGATACTTTCTCTGGAAAATTCAGCCTGGAAAACTACCTCAGTGATCGCGTAAGCGTGGCCTTTTACTACCGCGGTGCCCCCGGGGGCGGTAACTCTACCCTTTGGCAAATAGACGACATCCGTTTTGAGGGTACCCAACCCCGCCTATCGCAAAACCTGGAGCCTGAGTACGTAGCTGTTTCTCCTGATAATTCTACTGCTTACGTAGTGTGTCAGGAAAACAATACGGTGGCAGTGGTAGACCTTACCGCCAACAGCATCACCGCTTTAATTCCCTTAGGCTTTAAAGACTGGAGCACGGGCAATAACCGTATGGATGCCAGCAACCGCTCTTCGGGCATAGACATTAGAAACTGGCCTGTGTTTGGCATGTACCAACCCGATGCCATGAAAGCTTTTGAAGTAGGGGGCAACGTGTACTTAGCTACTGCCAATGAGGGTGACGCCCGCGATTACGATGCCTACAGCGAAGAGGAAAGAATAGAGGATCTTACCCTAGACCCTACCGCTTTCCCCAACGCAGCTAACCTGCAAATGGAAGACAGCCTGGGCCGCCTTTTAATTACCACCTCTTTAGGCGATACCGATGGCGATGGCGACTACGATGAATTGTACTCCTATGGCGCCCGCTCTTTCAGCATTTGGAATGCCAGCACCGGAGCTTTGGTATGGGATAGTGAAGACGAGTTTGCGCAGGTTTTAGCAAGCGATTACCCTAACGAGTTTAACTCCAACAATGATGATAACAGCTCGCAGAAAAGCCGCAGTGACGATAAAGGCTCAGAGCCCGAAGCGATTGAAATTGCCGAGATAAACGGTAAAGTAATTGCCTTTGTAGGCCTGGAGCGCATGGGTGGTGTAATGGTGTACGATGTAACCGACCCAACTGCGCCCACTTTTGTGAGCTACTACCTGAATAGAGATTTTAGCGTGGCCGCTGATGACCCTAATGCCGGTGATTTAGGTCCTGAAGACATCAAATTTATTTCCGCAGCCGAGAGCCCTAACGGTAGCCCTATGCTAGCAGTGGCTAATGAGGTTTCCGGTACACTTTCGCTTTATGCCATTAGTGGTACCATCGGTTTAACCGAAGAAGAGCGTGCAGAAACCTTACAGGTGTACCCCAACCCCACCAACGGTATAGTGAGGCTAAACCAAGCCGTGAACAACGCAGTACTTTTTAACCTACAAGGGCAGAAGGTATTAGAAGTAAGCGGTCAACAAATAGACCTCAGCGGTTTACCCACCGGGGTTTATACCTTAAAGGTAGATGCTGAAACCAGCTTGCAAATTTTAAAGCGCTAAGCCTTACGGCCGATGCCCAAACCGGGCGCAACGCTTTATTGATTAGAACCCAAGCCGCCCCGAAGACTTTCGGGGCGGCTTTTTTTATCCGCAATCCTTCCCCTTCTTTGGGAAGTTCGGCCTAGCCCTGCTATTTATCCGCAATTCTTCCCCTTCCGTGGGAAGGGGTGTCCCGCAAGCTTGCGGGGCGGGGTAGGTTTTATTTTCACTAAGCAACACCACTTAGATTCAGACACACGCAACACATTACCCTGCCTGGAAAGTCTTCGGGGCACTATGCCTATTACTTTACCGTGCCGGCTAACGTAGAGTATCAGTTGGTTTTTACTTTATACAAGTATCCAGAAGTATACAAAAGCGATACTTTAACTTTTAGTATTCCTTTCCGCGACACTCTCGACTATTTCTACAGCCCGTGATTTTTTAAAGGAAGCGTCTGGTCAAAAAGCTTTTGCGATTGCCTGAAATAATCTGGGAAACCCTTGTGGAAATTGAGAATGCGGTGTTTTTGCTTCCATGTGTCCCATACTTTTTCGGCATTAGGCTGCGAGGGGTAATCCATAAGCAATAACCTTAGATCTATAATCTCAAAGTGATTGAGGCCAAATGCATTGTACCAGTATTTCTGTACCAAGGGCTATAATGGCTTTAGTTTTAAAGGTAGCATTTTAGGAGGTGAAAATCCTGGCAAACAGAAGGATCTTTTAGGCTTAAGCCTTGCGGCTATTCTCCCATCGGCTGTAGCCAAAGGCCAAAAGAAAAAGAATACCGGCTACCGTAACCATGGCTCCCGCAATACTGCCGTTGAGCGCTGCCGCCAGGTAATAACCTCCCACTGAGGCTAACACCCCAAAAAGAACAGCTAGTAGTAGCATGGCTTTAAGCCGATGGGTTAACAGGTAGGCCGTGGCGGCTGGTACTACCAACAAAGCCACAATTAATATAGCGCCAACCGACTCAAAAGAAACTACAGTGGTAAGGGATACCAAGCCCATAAAACTAAAGTGCCAAAAAGCGGTGCTAATGCCGAGCGCCTTGGCGTACTCCGGATTAAAGGTGGAAATTTTCAAGCCTCTAAAGCCTACCAGAACGAAGATGACCACTAGCAACAGCAGGCCGCCCCCCACCCACAAAGCGCGTGGACCCAATACAGTGCCACTGCTGGTGTAGAGCAGGTCAAGTGGCACGTAGGCAATCTCGCCATACAACACGCAGTCTTGGTCTAAATCTACTTGTCCGGTAAAACTGCTGATGAGGATTACGCCTATGGCAAAAAGCCAGGTAAAGGTGATGCCAATGGAAGCATCTTCTTGCAGCCGGGCTTTTTTGTGTAAAAGCTCAATAAGCACAGTGGTAAGCACCCCGGTGATGGCTGCGCCCACCAACATGATGAGATTGCCGCGGCTTCCTGAAATTAGAAAGGCCAGCACAATGCCGGGTAGTACTGCGTGTGAAACGGCATCGCCCACCATGGCCATTTTGCGTAGCACTAAAAAGCTGCCCAAAAGTGCGCAGGCTGCGGCAATTACTGCACCGGTAGCCATTATGTAAAATCCGGCACTGCTCATTGGGGGTAGGGTATAGGTGAGCTGTGAGGGTCTTTTTCGGGAAAGTCCAGCTCCCGTAAAAGTTGTTCTTCAATTTCAGGGGTAATGATGTGCTCAATGGTTTCTGCGTTGGGGTGAATGTGATCTGACTTCATGCGCATGCGCTGTGTCAGGTACATTTCCCACAAACGATGCAAGCGCACCACTCTGCGCGCTTCGTCTAACCCTTGCCTGCTGAGCCGGTATCCACTTTGTTTTGGAATTACCAAGTGCTTTTTACGCAAGATTCTCAAACCCTGGGTCAATTCGGCATGGGTGAAATCGCGCACTCTTGCCAAATCTTCGGCAGTAAGCCACTTTTGATAGGTGCCTGCGCGCTCTCCCAGGTTGTAGAACGCCTTCAGCATATTTTCAGTTAGTATTTTTATGCGGTTAAGGCGTTGGCGGTTCAAACGCGCTAATAATCCTCGCTGGGGCGCGATGAACAATGAAATCAAAGCCAGAAAAGAAAGACTCATCACAATCCATGGCCCGGTGGGCATAGCGGTAGCAGAGAAGCTGACATAAGAGCCTACTAAGGCTGAGAAAGCAGCAAAGCCGGCCGCCAAAAAAATCATCACCAAAAGCCGATCGGTCCAGGCGCGAGCAGCAGCGGCCGGTGTGATTAGTAAAGCGGCCATAAGAACTACACCAACTGATTGAATACCAATGGCTATGGCCATTACAGTAAGGCTATTAATGAGACGCCTAATGGTTTTTACCGGTAAACCCAGTACCTGCGCATACTCAGGGTTAAAGCTAAACAACTTTAGCTCTTTGTAAAGCCCGGCAATGGCTAGAAGCAGAAAGAGGGCTACTCCCGCGTAGGTGAGTAAATCAGCGGTGCTCATACTGGCCGCACTGCCAAATAGAAATCGGTCTAAACCAGACTGGTTTTCTAAGTCACTATGTTGAATATGAGTAAGTAAAAGAATGCCAATGCCAAAAAAAACGCCTAGTACGGCAGCGATGGCCGTGTCAGCGCTAAGCTTAGAAGTTTTTTGAATTATTTCAATGCAGTACAAGGCCAGCCAGCCACTCACTAATGCACCGCTTAGTAGAATAAGCGGATTTTTAGCTGCGGTAAGCATAAAGGCAACGGCAATGCCAGGTAGAATGGCATGCGCCACCGCATCGCCTACCAAGGCACGCTTTCTTAAAAAGGCAAAGCAGCCCACCACTGAGGCACCCATGGCAATGAGTACAGTTCCAGCGGTTACCAGCTGCAATGTGGCATCTTTAAACTGCAAAAAGGTCCACAAGCTATCCATCTCCTAGCCCCTCTTTTTCTTTAAAGCCCGTTTCCCTGGCCGGAAAGTCTTTGCGCGCCATGAGATCACCAATTTTTGACAACACCGTTAAACGGCCACCATAGGCCTCCTGTAAAAGCTCTTTTTTAAAAATGCTTTCCTGCGGACCAGCAGCTACTAGGCGCGTATTCAGCAGCACAGTCCAGTCAAAATATTCATAGGCAGTTTGTAAGTCGTGGTGCACAATAACCACGGTTTTGCCCGCATTCTTCATTTCCGTAAGTAATTCCAAAAGGGCCTCTTCCGTGGCGGCATCTACTCCTACAAAAGGCTCATCCATCAAGTAGAGGTCGGCTTGCTGTGCCAGGGCCCGGGCAATAAAAACGCGTTGCTGCTGTCCGCCAGAAAGTTGGCTAATTTGCCTTTGGGAAAGCTCCAATAAATTAACGCGCTCCAGGGCTTCGGTAACCAGTTGGTGATCTTGTGCTTTTAGTCTTTTAAAGAGGCGGTTTTTCCGGTATCGGCCCATTTCTACTACATCGCGTACGCTAGCGGGGAAGTTCCAATCAACCGACTCGCGCTGGGGTACGTAGCTAATGCGGTGCCGAACTTTCTCCAGATCTTCTCCAAAGAGTTTTACGTAACCGCTGTCGGGCTCCATAAGGCCCATTATATTTTTGAGCAAGGTGGTTTTACCTGAGCCATTGGGCCCAACTACGCCAATCAACTTACCCTGAGGCAACTGAAAATCTACATCCCAAAGCACCGGCTTGCGCTGATAGCTGGCGCTTAAGTTGTGCACTTCTAAGGCGGGGATGACCTCTTGCGTCTCTGCTATCATTGCAGGGCGGTGGTTATGGTTTCAACGTTATGTTGAAACATTTTGAGGTAGGTGTCTGCGTTGCTATCGGGGCCACCCAAAGCATCGCTGTAAAGTTCTCCTCCTAAAACTACTTGAGCGCCTCGGCTCTCACAGGCGTTTAAAACGGCCTCAATGGAACGCTTAGGTACAGAGCTTTCTACAAAAATAGCTTTGATGCTATTTTCGGCAATAAGGTCGGCCAGCAGGCCAACATCTTTAATGCCATATTCTGCGGTGGTAGATATTCCCTGGAGGCCTTCTACCTGAATTTGATAAACCCTACCAAAATATTTAAAAGCATCATGGGCAGTTACTAAAATGCGCTGGTCTTCTTGTATGTTATCCAATAAAAGAATGGTGTTACGGTGTAATATGTCTAGCTTTTGCTGATAGGTTTGCTCATTTTTCTCAATTTGAGCCAAATATTGGGGAAATTGCTTTTTAAGTTTTTCCGAAAGTCCTTTAATTACTTGTTTCCAGAGCAAAGGATCAAACCAAATATGGGGGTCATAAGCACCGCCAAATTCGGTAGCATTGATAAGGTCTCCCTCATTTAAGGCCTTACCAGCTGCAAAAACGGGTTTATTTTTAAGTTTTTCCAATACGCCTTGCATTTTGCCCTCAAGGCGTAAGCCATTGTAAACAATTAGATTAGCATTACTTAGCTGTGTGATATCTCCCTGAGAGGGCTTATATAAATGTGGGTCTACGCCCGGACCCATAAGGGCCAAGGTTTGCACGCTGTCTACCCCTTCCAGCAGTACGGAAACAGCGTCTCCTAAAATGCTGGTGGTGGCTACTACGGTGGGCATCTCTTTTTCAGAGCTTTCTTGATTTTGGCAACTGCATAAAAATTGAATCAAGGCAAGTGTGAAGACGGGAAAAAGCTTTTTCATAATTCTTTTACGTAAATGTTTGAAGCGGCAATAGCACTTAGCATTAGGGATTTACCGTGGTGCATTACCTGTAAGCTGCCATCAAATCGCTCAATATCTTTTACGGTCAGTTCATCGCCTAAGCCAATACCGGCTTTGCGGATGTAGCGTAAAAACTCAGTGCTGCTGTCTTTCACCCCTTTTACGACCAGGCGCTGACCGGCTTTTACCTGATCTAGTGTAAGGTTAGCACGCTTGGGGAATACGCCCTGCGCATCAGGAATCGGATCGCCATGCGGATCGTAATTGGGGTGCCCTAAAAAAGTCGCTAACCTTTCGGTGAGCGCAGTGGATTGAATATGTTCTAACTGCTCGGCAATTTCGTGCACCTCTTCCCAACCAAAGGCCAGTTTTTCTACTAAGAAGGTTTCCCAAAGACGGTGCTTGCGCAAAATGGCCACCGCCCTTTGCTGGCCAGCCTCAGTGAGTTGAGCGCCTTTGTAGGGCTTATATTCAATGAGATCTTTATCAGAAAGCCTGCGTAGCATATCTGTAACGGTGGCGGCTCGCGTTTGCAGTCTTTCTGCCAAAGCATTGGTGCTCACCATTTTGGTACCCGGACGGCTGAGAAAAAAAATACTCTTAAGGTAATTCTCTTCCGTAAAACTTAAAGCGTTCATAACGACAAAATTAGGGAAAGCCCCCAAGCCTTAAAAATATATTTAGACTAATCTAAAAAAGAAGGAATGCGGTATACTACAAAACGGCCAAATTCATTCACTTTAGGCAGGGCTAGCGGGCTTTCTTGGTATTGAATGACGTACACATTTTTAAAGCGCTTTTGCTCTTCTCGGGCAATCTTAAGAAAAACGTCCGCCTTATTTTTCCGGTAGTCTTGCACCAGTGAATCAGGGTTGGTGCAGTTCAGCTTAGACATGTGCTCCCACCAATAGGCCGCATAGGTCTCGCTGAAAAAGGCTTTGGTTCCATCGTACCAATCGCCATAGCTGCTGCGTTGGCTGTACACCCTAAAGCCCAATTGCTGCGGGGGCACAATTACCAGGCTTTCAGCCGATGTGTTTTGCGCAAACCACCCTTGCAGGTTGTACCATTCTGGGTCTTGTAATCCTTTAAAATAAGCACGGTGATCGCGTTGGGTAAAAGCAGCCAGGCCCAAAAAGAGGTAGAGCCCGCATAGGTACAGGACATTAGATCCTTTGAGGGTTTTTTTAAACCACAGCCAGCCAAGGAAAATTAAGACCACAGCCGCTGCGCTTTTCCCCAAATCTTGCGCAAAGTATTGGCTTAGTACTAAAAGAGCAAGAAGGTAGTAAAGAGGTTTGGGTTGCAGGATTAAGCCGCCCACCCACAAGGCCAGCGTAAGAAAAATAAAAAAGCGGTAAGCTCTGAAAAACTGCAACTGCAGGATCAATTTAACGGGGTAGATTTCTGTGAAAACCAGGCCTATCAGCAGCAGCAGAGCGGTGGCGCAGGCAAAACCTACCAAGTATTTTTTTAAGTATGAGTGCAGCTTTAAAGTGCTTACCATACCTCCAAAAACTACGGCTATGGCCGCAGATTTTACCAGAACTTCTAAAGAATAGGCACTGGGAAATGCGTGATGCGCATTGCGGACTCGCATCACCTTTAACCAAACGGCTTCTTGCCATGCAGTTGGGTTAAGGCTAGGAGTGCTAAACTTTAAATAAAGTACAGGGCTGGCAATTACCAGAAATAACACTGCATAAGCCAGGTATTCTTTTTTAAAGCCTTGAGCCACAACAATGGCCAGCCAACTAATAATTACCACATAAAAACCTGAAAGTGGATGAATATTAAATGCTATGCCTTGCAAAAAAACAGCCCACCAAAAATTTTTGCGTAACTGAGAACTAATAGAAAGTAGCAGCAGCGGTAGGGCCAGGGTTCTTTCCATTAATGAGGTGCTCCAAAGGTGTATGTCTCCTAAAACCGGAAAGGCAAAAGAGCAAGCTACTATGCCCAAAATAGCCACACGGGTATCTCTAAATAAACTGAAAAACAGCTTATAAATAGCAAAGAATAGAAGCAGGTGATTGAAGGAATAGAGGATGAAAAATAACCAGGGTAATGTTTGAAAAACGGGCAGTAGCGCTTTTAAAACCATCAAAAAAACCGTAGGCGAATTCTCCCTTTGGTCTACTAAAAAGTCATGGGGGTATAACTGGGGCTCCATTAAATCCTGGAGCCAGGGAATGGAGATAAACTGATTACACATACCATACTGGTACTGGTTAATACCCGCTATGCTGGCCACTGCCACACAAGGAATGATAAGAAGGAGCGGGTATTTTTCAGCAAAAGCCCTCATGTTTTTTGGTAGCTGTTTAGTACCGGCAAATTAGGTGAAAAATAGGCTGGTTTCATCTAATGTTTTACGACTTAAGTTAGGCACCTGTGCGTCATTGGCTGGAAAGCCCACCGGCAAAAGCAAAAAGGGTTTTTCATTTTGAGGGCGTTCTAAAATATCTGACAGAAAGTTTAGGGGGCTGGGGGTATGGGTTAGCGTGGCCAAACCACACTGGTGTAAAGCTCTTATTAAGAAGCCGCAGGCTATGCCCACCGATTCATTTACGTAGTAATATTTTTCTTTGCCTGATGATGAACGGCCATAGAGTTTTTTAAAAATCACAATTAGCCAGGGGGCGGTTTCTAAAAAAGGTTTTTGCCATTGGGTTCCTAAGGGCTCTAAGTCTTTTAGCCATTCTTGAGGTGCCCGCTCCTGGTAAAAGGCCTTTTCTTCCTGCTCTGCCGCTGCCCTAATTTTTGCTTTTAAGGCGGGGTTACTAATGGCTACAAAACGCCAGGGTTGTTTGTGGGCTCCACTGGGGGCAGAACCCGCTAGTTTAAGTAGGTTTTCGATAACCGAGCGCGGTACAGGCTTATCTGAAAACGCCCGGCAAGAGCGCCTTTTCTGCAGTTGCTGGTTGAGTTCTACTGCTTGCTGCTCTAATTCTTGGGGCGTTAGGGGGTCTAGTTTAAAGGGAATAAAGGAATGATTGGTACTCAAAAAGATTGTTTTTTAAATTGGCACCTACAAGGTACAAGCTTCTTGAGAATTTAAATACGCCAAACCAGCATGATGGGCCATCGGGTTTAACCCTTTTTAAAGAATAAGCAGGGCCGGGCTTTGGAGCGAGTAGTGGCGGAACGGGAAAAATTCATAAACCGGGAAGGGCAAGGTGGAGCTAATAGGGAACGGGTTTACGAGAAAATAACTCCAGCCCAAAGGAAATGAGAATCTGATAGCGACCGCCCTACCTATTTTAGATGCTGTTTAAAAAGTCATTTTTTTTGCTGCGGCTCACATTTACATG
Source organism: uncultured Bacteroidota bacterium (assembly GCA_913057235.1). Taxonomy (GTDB): domain Bacteria; phylum Bacteroidota; class Bacteroidia; order Flavobacteriales; family Schleiferiaceae; genus CAJXNI01. The sequence goes on along the minus strand of CAJXNI010000005.1, from coordinate 20,294 downwards.
GTCTCCGTTATCCAGCACCAAAACACCTCCGGCCCCGCGCTGGTAGCGCTCTACATGGTTTAAGTTTACCACGTGGCTGTGGTGCATGCGCACAAAAATGCTATTAGGTAACAGCTCTTCAATTTCCTTAAGTGTTTTAGAGACCACTACGGTTTTTTGGTTGTTCAAAACTACTTCAGTGTAATTACTATCGCTTTGTCAGCGGATGATGTCTTTCAATTTTACAAACTCCAGCCCCTCCATGGTGGGCAAGGAGATTTTACCGTCAATTTCTGTGTTTTTGCCAATTTGATTAAGCAAGGCGTGAAACTTAAAGTGCAGATCGTTGGTTTGCAATCTCTCCCGCGCTTTACCTAAGGCCTGCAATAAATCGTTCTCATCTATAGGTTTTAAAAGGTAATCAATAGCATTGTGCTTAAAAGCCTTAATCGCAAACTCGTCATAGGCGGTGGTAAAGATGGTTTCAAAGCGCAGGTCTTTCACTTTACTTAAAAGCTTAAAACCATTCATGTGTGGCATTTCAATGGCTAAAAAAAGCAGATTGGGTTGATGGGCCTGTGATAAGCACCAGCTCTCTGAACGGATCATTGGCTTATGATAAAACTTCAACTTCCGGGGCAAATTCTTTAATTAGAAATCTGAGCGACTCACTGCAGTGTTTTTCGTCATCAATGACAATGGCTTTCATGAGACGAATTTAGAGTTTGAAATAACAAAAGCCTTCGGATTATGGCTAGCATAGAACCTAGGGTAAAGCAAAGGCTACCGGAAATGATATAATATTCAAGAGGGTGTTTAAACTAACCTATACCCATATTAATAGTACTTGGCCTAAAACAAAAACTCCTAAACGGGAGGGCGCAAAAAGCCGGTCAATCAAGGTAATTTCTCCCGTAACGATAAAGTTAATGACGCAAAAAAGGAGGTAGGCCAAATACACAGTACTCACACCAATAAATGCACGATATAATTGGGGCGCTCGTTCTTTGAGACTCAAAAATTGGACACAAAATAAATTGTAAAAATGAATAAGGCCATTTGACTGGACTTATTGGTGTAGCTGAAAATGAGCCAGTGTTCGCTAATGAGATCAAGAAATTCATAAAAAAGGGGCACTTTGGGCAGCATGTACATGAGGGTGAAAAACATGTACAAGGCATAAAACAGGTACATCTTTTCCTGTTGATTATGAAAGAACAAAATCCCCATGTACAACATCATAATCACTAAAGCACAAAAAAAGAAAAAGGTGATAATTAAATCTGTTTTTCCCTCATGCAGTAGCTCCGATTGGTATTTTAAAAGATAAGCGGGCTTAAAAAGGTAAATGGGGTAATTTACACTTTGCCGCCCTATAGAGCTACAGGTAATGGCCTTAAAATGCAGGGTGCTATGGGCAGGCAGAGTTAGCTCCAGGAAATCAAGCCGGTAAAAAAAGTCATTGAGACTTTTGCCCACCTTATGACCTCCGTAGTAAAGGCTGTATTGGTTTTGCTCTTCTAAAATCCAAAAATCATTGTAGGGTAACCATATCCAGTAGTTAAGGTCTTAATCGGTTGGGTTTTGCAACCAAAACGGGAAGCTTAAAACCGGTCCTCGCGCTTTCAAGCTTGTGGGTTGTAGTAATTCACTTAGCCTTTCGGCTGATGGCTGATAGCTTTCCAACATGCTTTGGGTAAAAGCCAGGCTATCTTACTTGCCATAGACCTTTAAAGTGTCTGCCGCCCCTAGTTCCAGGTGTGAACAAATGGCTACCAGTAATATGAAGATAGTTTTAGGCACACTCAATTTTATGCTGGCCTAAGGTAAAGCAGTTGGAAAAACTGGGGTATTACCAATGAGCAGTTTGTAATTTTTGAAGGCTTCTTAAACCTTTCGCTTAAGCATTCCTCAAAAGTGACGGATTTCTTGTGCCCCTAATTTTTAATCCAATTTGTTGGCCAATTTAGCCATCACCTTTTTAGGGTTTTTATTAGCATACAAAATCTTGTATACCGCATTGGCGATGGGCATTTTAACGTCATTTTCTTTGCGGACCTCTCTAATTAGCTTGGCCGCATAGTAGCCTTCGGCAATCATGTTCATTTCTAACTGAGCGCTGCGTATGGTGTAGCCTTTGCCAATCATGTTGCCGAACATGCGGTTTCTGGAAAACTGAGAATAAGCGGTTACCAGTAAATCGCCCAGGTAGGCTGAGTCATTTATATCACGCTTTATGGGGTGTACGGCTTTTATGAACTTCTTCATTTCCCGTATTGCATTGCTCACTAGCACGGCCTGAAAGTTATCGCCATAACCCAAACCGTGGCAAATACCGGAAGCCAGTGCGTAAATGTTTTTAAGCACAGCTGCGTACTCGGTACCATAGATGTCATCACTCACATTGGTTTTTATAAAGCTGCAATCTAGCATGGTGCCCAGTTTTTGAGCCACATCTTGGTTTTGACTGGCCACGGTAAGGTAAGAGAGTCGCTCCAAAGCAACCTCTTCTGCGTGGCAAGGGCCGGTAATTACCCCAATGTGCATAAGCGGTACTTGGTAGTGCTGGTGAAAAAACTCCCCTACAATAAGATTCTCGTCAGGAACAATGCCTTTAATGGCGCTAAAGACATATTTGTCTTCTAAAGAACCCTGCAGATTTTTTAAGGCATCTTTTAAAAAGGCGCTGGGTATGGCCACTATAAGGCAATCAGCTTCATCAACTATGTGGTTAAGGTTGGTGGTAATGGCAATCTTCTCAGTGGCCAGCTCCGTAGAGCTTAAATATTTTCGGTTGTGATGGTACTTTTTAATGTATTCTACATTTTCTTCATCACGCATCCACCAGCCCACGTAATCATTCTTTTCGCTCAAAATTTTAACCAAGGCAGTAGCCCAGCTACCGCCCCCTAATACCGCAATTTGCATGATTTAAAATTTTACCGTGGTTTCCAAGGAAGCGCCATCACGCTGATATTGGATAATTACCTCCTGGCCTTCTTTAAAGGCACTTAAAGCACGCATGTAACTTTGAATATCTGAAATTTTATAGTCTCCTAATTTTGTGATAACGTCTCCGGCTTTAAGGCCAGCCTTAAAAGCGGGTTTATTCATAGAAACACCGTCTAGTTTTAAGCCCCCTTTTGAATACATGTAATTGGGCATAACGCCTAGTGTTACTGAGAAGCGCGGAGCTTTGGTGCTCTCATTTTTGGTAGGGGTAAATTCAATTTCCTGGTCTGCGCTGCTGGCAATTACGCCAAGCATCAAGTTTAGCACCTTGGTAATTCCTTCTTCGTTAATTTTTTCGGCAATGTCGCTTGGTTTGTGATAGTCTGGATGGGTGCCGGTGAAAAAATGCAATACCGGAATATTTTGATAATAAAAGCTGGTATGATCACTGGGACCCACACCACTTTCACTAAAAATTAGCTGAGGCTTGCATTCAATTTGATCAAAAATTGCCGGCCATACAGGCGAGGTACCCGTACCATTCACTTGCAGCTGATTTTCAGTCATGCGCCCAATCATGTCCATATTAAGCATGTAGGCAATTTCGTATTCACCAGAAAGGTTATTTACCAGGTATTGGCTGCCTAAAAGCCCCATCTCCTCGGCTGTAAAAGCCATAAGGAGATAATTGTTGCTTTTAAAAACCGGCTCTTGCGTGGTTTGCAAGTAGTTGGCCAAAGCGAGTAAGCCAGCAGTGCCGCTTGCGTTGTCATCAGCGCCATAGTGTATGGGGTCAGCGTCTCCCTGGTAGCGCGAGTTTTCTTTACCGCGGCCTAAGTGATCATAATGCGCCCCTATAACCACGGTTTTAGGGCGGCCATTATTTACAAAGGCCCCCACGTTGGCTACCGTGTGTTTAAGCTCTGTTTGGCTAACTGAAAAGGCTACTTTGCGGCTGCGGTCCAGTTTTTCGGCAACATCAGCATCTTCTATAAAAACCACCGGAATTCCCGTGCTGTTCAAGCTCTTAAAATCACGACTGGGGTTGCTGACCTTGCTTTCAATGTCAATAAGAATTACGGCTATAGCACCTTTATTCTTAAGGTTTTCAATTCTACCGTATAGGTCATGGTACTCTTTAAAGGCGCTGTGCGGATGAATACCGTCTGGCGAGCCAATTTCCATTACAGCAATGGCCCCTTTAATGTCTTCATCGTCTACGTCATCGCGCTCTAGCGCTTCGCTTTCAATGCCATAACTCACAAATTCTGTTTTGCCCGAAACCTTCCCATTGGCGCTGTATTCGGTGGGGTAGTATCCCAAGTTTAAGGGGAGTTCATCTCCGCGATAGCGAAAATAGTTGTTGGTGCTATCCAGACGCACTTTAAAGGGCACCTGCAATTCTTGAAGAAAGTTAGCGTCAAAAGCGGGTTGCAAACCTTTGGCTTTGAAGTACTGCTCTAAAAAATTTTGCGCCAAGAGATGGCCTTTGGTGCCGGGCTTACGGCCCTCCAGCTCTTCTGAGGCTAAATACATAACATGCTCATTCAATTGGCGCGTGGTTTCCTCACCTAGTATTTGGCAATACTGAGCCTTGAGGTTTAAAGCAAAAACAATGAATAGTATACTGAGCGATTTGTACATGTGTCAAAAAATTTCCCGCAAATATAACCATTGCTTTAGGCCTTTCTACTGTTTTAAGCAGACCTCATTTTTGTTAAAAAGCAAGGGTTAAGAATTAGCTCTTTTAGCGGGTTGGCTTAGGTTGCGGGTATACTATATTTATGCGCGCATGGCATCACTAAAACAATTGGCTTCCCAAACCGCCATTTATGGGGTGAGCAGCATTTTGGGGCGTTTGCTCAATTTTGCGCTTACGCCCCTGCATACCAGTGTGTTAGACAAGGAGAGCTATGGTATAAATATAGACATCTACAGTTATATTGCCGTGCTAATGGTGCTGCTCACCTTTGGCATGGAAACCGCTTTTTTTAAGTTTTTTAATGATAAAAGCCAAAAGGCCCAAGAGGTTTTTAGCGCGGCCATTTCTTGGGTATTGCTTCTTTGTCTGGTTTTGGTAGTGGCCACTACCATTTTTTTGGAGCCTCTGGCGGGTTTGTTGCGGTATGAGGGCCAGCCGCAATTTTTGCTCTGGATGGTATTAATAGTTTCTGCCGATTCCATAGCAGCAGTACCTTTTGCGCGCTTGCGTGCCCAAAACAGACCCACGCGTTTCCTGCTCATACGCCTAAGTACCATTGGTGTTTTTATTCTACTCAACTTGTTTTTTTATCTGTTGTGTCCTTATTTGCATGAAAACCAGCTGGCCCAGGCTTGGCTTCCTTGGGTGTACAACCCCAATTTAGGAGTGGCCTATATTTTTATCAGTAACCTGGTGGGTAATACCATAATGCTGTTGCTTTTTCTACCAGAATTTAAATCCTTTACTTGGCAATGGCCCAAAAGCTTGCTGCAAAAAATGGTGCGCTATGCCGCTCCTTTGGTTATTGCCGGGCTGGCCGGTATTGCCAATGAAATGGCCAACCGTCAGTTTTTAAAATTTTTATCGCCAGAGGGCGAAGCGCTGGAGGCCGTGGGTACTTTTGGCGCTATGATGAAAATAGCCACCTTTATGGTGCTTTTTATTCAGGCATTCCGCTTTGCGGCAGAACCGTTTTTCTTTAGCGGAGAAGGAGCTTTTTCTGACAAAATGGCGCGCGTGATGCGCTATTTTGTGGTAGTGCAGTCCCTTATTTTCCTGGCCTTGGTGTGCTTCACCCCGCTGTTGCAGTGGACCCAATTTATTGACCAAAAATATTACGAGGCTTGGCATATTGTGCCCATATTAGTGTTTGCCAATTTGTTGTTGGGCATTAACTTCAACCTAAACATTTGGTACAAGCTGGAAGGGAAAACGCATTTTGGCGCTTACATCTCCTTTTTTGGCCTGTCTATAACCGTGCTGGCTAATCTTTGGTTGGTGCCTTTGTATGGTTATGTGGGTTCGGCTTGGGCCACGCTTATAACCTATGCCGGGCTCACCGGCTATTCCTTTTATTTAAACCAAAAACACTACCGCATTGCCTATCCGCTTAAAGCAATAGGCGCTCATTTGGGTCTTGCACTGGTCTTAGCCTACCTTAGCTTTTACGTATTAGAGTCTCAATGGCTTTGGGGGCTTATAATTTTCATTTTCTACCTGGCTTATTTGGCTTTGGCCGAAGGCAAAAACCTTAAAAACGCATTTGTAAAATGATCGAAATCCCAGTTATTAATCAATCAGAGTTTGAACTACCGCAGTATAAGACGGACCTTTCTGCGGGTTTAGATTTGCAAGCAGTTTTAACGGAGCCCTTGATTTTAAAACCGCTAGAGCGTAGTCTGGTAAAAACCGGCTTGCTTATTGCCTTACCCGCGGGGTATGAAGCTCAGGTGCGCCCCCGCAGTGGCCTGGCTCTAAAAAAAGGCCTGAGCGTGCTAAATAGCCCCGGCACCATTGATGCCGATTACCGCGGAGAAATAGGCGTAATATTAGTAAACCTCAGCAATGAACCAGCAGAAATTACCCCGGGTGAACGCATTGCACAACTAGTGGTGGCCCGGCATGAAACCGTACACTGGCTCCCGGTAGAACAGTTGGATGAAACTTCACGCGGCAGCGGTGGATTTGGCAGCACCGGAAGGCACTAAAAGTTATAGAAACCCGTAACTTCGCTGATGGAAAATAAAGTGTGAACTCACAAACAACCTTTCCAAAAAAGAGCATTTATGAAAATTATTGTACCCATGGCAGGCCGTGGTAGCCGCTTACGCCCTCATACCCTCACTGTTCCTAAGCCGTTAATTCCCATTGCCGGTAAGCCCATAGTGCAGCGCTTGGTAGAAGATATTGTAAAAGTGGCCAACCAACCGGTTGATGAAATTGCTTTTATAGTTGGTGATTTTGGTGCCGAAACGGAGGCGCAGCTTAAGATAATTGCCGAGGGCCTGGGCGCCAAAGGTTCTGTCTATACCCAAGATGAGCCTTTGGGTACGGCTCACGCAATCTTGTGCGCCAAGCCTTCTTTAGAGGGTAACGTAGTGGTGGCTTTTGCCGATACCTTGTTTCGCGCAGACTTTACGCTTGAAACCAACTCAGATGGCGTGATCTGGACTAAGAAAGTAGAAAACCCCAAAGCTTTTGGCGTAGTTAAGAAAAATGATCAAGGGCATATCACAGGTTTTGTAGAAAAACCCCAAGAATTTGTATCAGATGAAGCCATTATTGGCATTTACTATTTTAAAGATGGCGCTTACCTGCGCGATGAGCTGCAATATTTAATTGATAATGACATTAGGTATAAAGGTGAATACCAAATCACCAACGCCCTGGAGAACATGAAAAATAAAGGCAGCATTTTCACCAGTGGCACTGTAAATGAATGGATGGACTGTGGCAACAAAGCGGTGACGGTAGAAACCAACGGTAAAATACTAGGCTTTGTGCAGTCTGATGAAACCTTGGTGAGCGCAGAGGCCACGGTTGAAAACAGCGAAATAATTGAACCTTGCTTTATTGCACCCGGGGCGGTAATCAAGAACTCTAAGGTGGGACCCAGGGTAAGCGTAGGCGCAAACACCACGGTTGAAAACAGTACCCTTAGTGATGTGCTTATTCAAGAAGAAAGTGAGGTGCGAAATGCCAATTTAACCCAGTCTATGATTGGCAACAAAGCAAAATTTGATGGTAAATTTTCAACAATTTCTATTGGCGATTACAGCGTGTTGGAATAAATCATTTTCGCGCATGGGGCTGAGTCTGCTTATGCTAGCGGCTCAGTCTTTTTTATGGAGCCAAGATGCTTTAACGGCTAAAGAACGTCATGCTTTTAATGAAAAGTTTTTTGAAGCAAAGGCGCATGATGCCAAAGGCGATTTTGACCAGGCTTTTCAGGTGTACCGTTCTTTACACGCTATGGATCCTGAAAATGCCTTGGTGAACTACGAACTGGCGCAGCTCTACACCAATGAAAATCGCGAAGATTCAGCTATTTTTCATGCAGAAAAAGCCAGTACACTAGATCCTCAGAACCAGTGGTACACCTATCTCAGGGCCAAGGTTTATGAAAAGTTTGGTTACACCCAAAAACAAGTGCAATTATACCAGTCGCTCTTGGCTCAAGAGCCCACTTCAGAAGAATACCGTTATGAGTTAGCCCAGGCCTATCTGGCCAATAAACAAGTAAAAGAAGCGCTTCAGGAGCTGAACAAACTAGAAGAGCAGTTAGGCAAGAATGAAGCTTTAACCGATCTTAAAAAAAATATTTACCTCAATCAGGGTAACCTTGAGAAAGCAGTGCAAGAGGTGCATGAACTTATTGAGGTGTATCCCCAAACCTTAGAATATTACGGCACTTTAGGTCAGCTGTACTCGGTAAACGGTTTTCCTGAAAAAGCGCTTGAGGTGTACCAGCAAATGCTGCAAATTGATAGTTTGGATCCTCGCCCCCACCTGGATTTGGCCAACTACTACCGTACTAAGCAAAACTACGCACAGTCTTTATATCATTTGAAAATTGCCTTGCGTAGTAATCAATTAGATTTAGAAAAGAAGATTCCCGTATTGCTGTCGCTTTTTAACGCCTCTGCTACCGATACCGCCCTGCGTGCAGAGGTGTATGGGATTATGGAATATTTGCTAAAAACGGATGCCCAAGATCCCCGCATTTACACTATGTATGGCGATTACCTGAGCCGAGACGGCCGAGACCAGGAAGCTTTAGAAAGCTACAAGCAGGCCTTACGTTTAAAGGGAGGTCAAAAATTTCAAATATGGGAGCAGGTGCTGCTTATTCAGGTACAGAATGATAAATACGATAGTTTAGCGGTGTATGCTCCAAGAGCTATTGAAAGTTTTCCCAATCAGCCTTTGCCCTATTTTTTTGCGGGAGTAGCCCACGCCATGTTGAACAAGCACCAAGAGGCTGTATATTTTTTGGAAGATGGCCTCAGTTATTTATTTGGGAACCAACGCCTGAAAGAGCAATTTTATGTCCAATTAGCAGCAGCTCATCATCAGTTGAATAACCATTCAGAAAGTGATGATTACTTTGAAAAGGCTTTGCAAATAAATGGCAACAACCCTACGGCCCTTAATAACTATGCCTACTACCTTTCTCTCCGCAAAGAGAATTTAGACAAGGCTCTGGCACTCACGCAAAAAAGTAATGAGCTCAGCCCTGATAACCCTGTGTTTTTAGACACCTGGGCTTGGGTGCTTTATCAGAAGGGCGCGTACACTCAGGCCTTGCAGAAAATGGAAAAAGTGATGGCGCTTTTGCCCATTCCAGATGGGGAAGTTCTAGAACACTATGGTGACATTTTAAAAGCCAACGGGCTAAAAGCAGAGGCCTTGAAGCAGTACCAAAAAGCCTTAGAGTCTGGTTTGGCCTCAGAAAGTTTAAAAGCAAAAATAAAAGCCTTGCAATAATGCCAGTTTTGCCAAAAATGAAACAAACCTTTGCGTGGCTACAAAAGGGCGTTGTCACCTTAATAGTGGGGGGGCTGGTTGCTTGTGGTGGAAGCAAAAAATTACCCGATGGTGCCCCTGAAGAAATAGGGCTTATCAAGCTATTGGAGCTGCAAGAAGCGGCTATTCCCACATTTGAAAAATTGCGCATAAGTGGCCGCGGCACATATACCGCTGAGGGGCGCAGCCAAAATTTTAAGTTTGACCTGCGATTGCTCAAAGACAGCCTCATTTGGGTGAGCCTTAAAGACCCCATTTTAGGGCTTACCATAGCCAAAGGGCAGTTAACCGCACAAAGCGCCAGTTATTACAACAGTTTGGAGCAAAAGTACTTTAAGGGCAGCCCAGCTGCGCTGGCAGAAAGGTTTCAATTCAATTTTAACTTTGAATGGTTGCATCATTTGCTTAGCGCACAGTTGGTGCCTGCTCAAGACTCTTGGCAACTAAGTTATTTACCCGGCCTGTACCGCCTGCAAGATTTTGATGCCAGTGGTGAATCAGCACCTAACCCCACCCGTGAGGTTTTCACCGAAGTGCTCCTTAACCCAGAAACCTTCACACCGCATCGGCAAACATTAAGTGAGCCCGTAAACGGCCGTGTTTATCGTGTGGCTTACGCTGATTACTCCGGCCCGGAAGAGGCTGAACAATTTCCACGTAAAATTACCCTGGAGTACCTGCATAACGGTACCACTAAAATTGACCTTGAGATTAACAGGCTAGAGCGTGACGCAGCTTTTCAGTTTCCCTTTAAAATACCAGCCAGCTATGCGCCCCTACCTTAAATACGCCTTGCTTTTTTGCGCGCTCTGCATCGGCTGGCAAGCCCAAGGGCAAAGCAACCGCAAAGAAAAACTGGAACAAATGAAGGTGCGGCTCATGGATGAAATTGAGCTGGCCAACCGCATCTTAGAAGAAACGCAAAAAGATAAAAAAGCCTCTTTAGGTAACATAGAAACGGTACAGCAAAAAATAAAGCTGCGTGAGAATTTGATAAAAACGCTGGATCGTGAAATTGAGCTCATGTCTGAACAGGAGCAGGCTTTGGCCGATGAAATGGATACGCTAAAGGTGACCTTGGAGCGCCAAAAGAAGGCCTACGCCAAAATGATTCAGCAGGCATACAAGAGCCGCAGCACCACTAGCCGCATTATGTTCATCCTTTCGGCTGAAGATTTTAACCAGGCCTTACGCAGAATTGAATACCTCAAGCAATACTCAAAATATAGGAAGCGGCAGGTGCAGGAAATCCGCGAAAGCCAAAAGCAATTGGCCCAAAAAACCGATCAATTGCATGCACAAAGAGTGCGCAAAGAGGCTTTACGGGCGCAACTGAATAAGGAGCAAGAAAGATTGACGAATGAGCGCCTCAGCCAGCAAGAAGCCATAGCTGAATACAAAAGTGTAGAACGGGATCTTACTGAAAAGCTTAAGCAGAAGCAGCGCGAAGCGCGTAAAGTAGAGAAAGAAATACAGCGCATCATTGCCGCAGAAATTAAACGCGCTAAAGAAGCAGCAGATCGCAATCGGCTGGAGACCAAAGCCATTGACTTAGGCCTGGAGCGGGGCCGCGATTTTACCAGCAACACCTCAGAAGAGCGTTTAAAGCAGCTGATAGAGGACAAGCGAAAGACCCTGGCTGCGGCAAATGTGGAGGTGAAGGAGCCCGCAACTGAGGCTGCAGATGAGGATTTTGCCCTTAGCCCTAAGGCCAGCCAGTTAGCAGCCAATTTTGCGGCCAACCAAAGGCGTTTACCCTGGCCGGTTGAACGAGGCTTGGTGGTGTCTAAATTTGGTACGCAGCGCCACCCGGTAGTAAAGAGTGTAATTATTGAAAACAATGGTATTGACATTGCTACCCCTAAAGGCAGCACCGTGAAAACGATTTTTGAGGGAAAAGTGAGCAGCGTTATTCTTATGCCTGACGGCTATCGTGCGGTGATTGTGAATCACGGAAATTATTTTTCGGTGTACCAAAACTTAACTAGTGTAAAGGTTACCGGTGGTCAAGAGCTGGCCAAAGGAGAGGAGCTGGGCCAAATTGCTACCAACCCCGTAACCAATGAAAGTCGTTTACATTTTGAAGTTTGGAATAATAACCAGGCTATGAATCCGCTCAGTTGGCTGGCCAGTAAGTAAGAATATGGCAACACCCTGGCAAGCTATTTTCATACACATACCTAAAACGGCTGGCACTACCTTGGTAAAACTTTTAGAGCGAAATTACCCGCCAGCTCACCGGCAGCATTTTTACACCAAACAAGCCATAGAAGAAGAGCTACCCAAGGCCCGCCAAAAGCCTCAGCTAAAGATGCTGTACGGCCACCTTTTTTTAGATGAGGCCATTTTTTCACCCGATGATTTATACGTGTTCACCATGATTCGCCATCCGGTAGATCGCGTAATCAGTAATTATTTGCATCTTAAACGGTCTAAAAACCCCCGGCATCAAGAGTGGATGAAAGGGATAACCGAGTTTCCTCAGTTTTTAGAATTCAAACAGGCCTTTAATAACCAGTGCCGCAGAATAGCCGGAGCTAAGGATATGGAGTATTTTAAGGCGCACCCGCAAGAGGCCTTAGAGCAAGCCTTGCTTAACTTAACGCGTTTTGGCCTGGTAGGAATTACTGAAGAATTTGACAAAAGCCTAAAGCTTTTAGCCCTTGACTTGGGTTGGTCCCACTTGCGACAGGCTAAGGCCAACGTGGCGCCTGAAAAAATAGAACATACAAGTTTAGCCCAAAAATACCGTCCTGCCATTGAAGCATGTAACCAGCTAGACTTAAAACTCTACCAAGCCGCCCGGGAAAATTTAGAAAGACGCTGGCAGAGTTTAACCTGGCCGGAAAGAATGAAATTGGGCTTTAAAAAATGGCTTTAAAAAAGCGCTTAAAAGAGATTGGGAAAAAATCGCCCGGTGTTCTTTTGGTAGGCTCTATAATCTGAAAAACGCTCTTGCAGGCGCTTTTCTTCATACCGTGATTTAAAGTAAAAGAGGGTAAGTAGCCCCACGCTCCAAAGCAGGTGATAACCATTACCCTGGTAGGAAGCCCATCCGGCTGTAGCCAAAAAAATACCGCTGTAAATAGGATGCCGCACCGCGCCAAAAATACCGCTAGTTACCAGCTGACCCTCTTTTTTAGGGGTAGGCCAGGGGGTTAGGTTACTTTTAAGCTGAAGAAATGCCAGCAGCATAACTAGTAGCCCTAAGGTCATCAGGCTCCAAGCTAGCCAGCCAGGAGGGGCTAGAGGCAAGGGCGTGTGCCAGGGAGTTAAAAAGGCCGTGAAAAGAAGTGCCTGTAAGAATACGTAAAAGTAATCACGCCAGGTTTTAGTCATCTGGCTCTTTTTCAGTTGCATCAGCTGAAAGCTCAGAGCTGGAATCGCTATACTCTTCATCCTCTTCTAAAAAGGCATCTATTTTTGCGTCCATTTGGGTACTAACTTTTACCAGGTATTTTGCTTTTGAGGTTTCAAAAGGGATGGCGCGTACCATTTCGCCTTTACTGTTCTTAAACTTTATAACATCCTCATCTTCATAGCCGTAGGGGTAGCGTTGGCTAAAAAGCTCCAAAATGTCTGAAGTAATGTTTTTGTAGTCTACAATTATCCGGGGTTTGTTTGGATCATTGGTTTTTGCCATAGCCGAAGTATAAAAACAATAGGGTTAAATCTATAAAAATTGAGGTCTAAAAAAACCGGCACGTACAATTTCTTAATAGGGTAGGTTTAGGGGTTGGTCGCGGAGCCAACCCGTTATGCTGTAACGATTAACGGCAGTGGTTAGCACTTCATGAGGCACCAGGTCACTTCTGAAAATCACCAATCGGCCGGCCAAGGGCGCAATCTCATGGCTTTCGCCCGATGCAGAGTACAGCCGTAGGCAGCCGCCATGGGCTTCTTTCCACTGGGGGTTTAGGTAACAAGCAAAGGAGAGTAGGCGGTGGCTACTTCCCTGAAACTGATCAATATGCTTTTCATAAAAGCTGCCCGGTGGGTACAAGGCATAATGGCATTCAAAATCTTTGAGACTTAGAAACAACAAAGGGTTTAAGGCCTCCAAGACACCCTGTACACGCTGCAAAAAAAGTTGTGCTGCGGGTAGTGCTTCTTTGGGCTCTATCCACTTAATGTAATCACCTCTTACAGATCGGTCTACAGTAAATTGATGGTCTTGGCCAACGCCCGCTTTTTTTAATGCATCAGCTTCTTGCTGTAGCTTAAAGGCTTGCCTCAGGTCCGCTACTTCGGTAGTATTTAAAAAACCGTCTAGGCAGCAAAACCATTGGTTTCCCAAAAGGTCAGCCACCCGTGGCCATACCTTAGGATTAAAAGAAATGCTTTCCAATAAATTATAAAACTGCGCAAAGGTAGGCCACATTTCGTTTAGCGCAGTTTGTTTTAAATGAGGCAGCAGAAAAAAAGCCGGGGGTTTAGCCCGACTTCTTTAATTCAAAACGGATTTAATAAGATCAGTTTATAACCTTTAACTCTTTACCTACCTTAATAAATGCCTGCACCGCTTTATCCAAGTGTTCTTTGGTGTGTGCAGCACTTAGTTGTACCCTTATGCGGGCCTCTCCTTTGGGAACCACCGGATAGAAGAAACCAATTACGTACACCCCTTCTTCCAGAAGGCGGTCGGCAAACTTTTGAGATAGGGCCGCATCATACAGCATAATGGGTACAATAGCTGAGGAACCATCTTTAATGTCAAAGCCGGCCTGGCTAATTTCTTTCTTGAAATAACTAATGTTTTCTTCCAGCTTGTCGCGAAGCTCAGTGGTTTCGTTAAGTAAGTCAAATACGGCATTGGAAGCCCCTACAATGGCAGGCGCCAATGAATTGGAAAAAAGATAAGGTCTGGAGCGCTGCCTAAGCAGGTCAATAATTTCTTTTCGTCCGCTGGTAAAACCACCCATAGCACCCCCCAGGGCCTTGCCCAGTGTGCCGGTGATAATATCTACCCGGCCCATTACATTATTAAGTTCATGCGTTCCTCTTCCGGTTTTACCAATAAAGCCGGTAGCGTGGCAATCATCTACCATTACCAGAGCATCATATTTTTCGGCTAAGTCGCAGATCTTATCCAATTGGGCCACGTAACCATCCATAGAGAAAACCCCATCGGTTACAATAATTTTAAATCGGGCGGTATCTGCAGCTTCTTTCAGTTTTTCTTCTAAATCGGCCATGTCATTATTTTGGTAGCGGAAGCGTTGTGCTTTGCACAATCGCACACCATCAATAATGGAGGCATGGTTCAAAGAGTCAGAAATTATGGCATCTTCTTTAGTAAGCAAAGGCTCAAAAATCCCGCCATTGGCATCAAAGGCGGCCGCATAAAGAATGGTGTCTTCCGTGCCTAAAAACTCGGCAATCTTTTGCTCCAATTCTTTATGGATATCCTGTGTGCCGCAAATAAACCGCACGGAACTCATGCCAAAGCCATGGCTATCTAAAGTGTCTTTTGCTGCCTGTACCACTTTGGGGTGTGATGAAAGCCCCAGGTAATTATTACTGCAAAAATTCAACACTTTCTGTCCGTCCTTCACTTCAATTTCGGCTCCCTGCTCGCCCATAATAATGCGCTCGCGCTTGTAGAGACCGTCATTTTCAATCTGCTCTAATTCTTGCTGAAGGTGCTGTTGTAATTTGCCGTACATGCTCTGTGTTTTTTTGTGAGTTGCAAAGATAGAAAGCACAACGGAAGACAATTGTTTGCTTCAGATCTTACGGCTAAAGAAAGTACCAATAAAAATGTAATGAGGCCGGATAAAAATAATCGTAAGGAAGATCTGATGGGTAGTAAACCATAAGCTCAATTCCAAAATGTGCTTTTCGTATATGGTAGGAAGCTCCAACACCGTACAGGTCATCATAAAACCCCGGAGTATCAGCATCATACAACTCATAAAGGCGGGCTCCCACTAATGCCACCCCTAACTCATGGTGCCACCCATCCTTTTGCGCAGGAGATAGATCAAATCTCCATTGTGCATCGGCCACATTCCATAGCCAAAGCGCATTCCTAAAGTTGAACTCAGCCACAAGATTTTTAGAAAAATTATATTGAAAACCCACAGCCAGACCATAGGTGCCAATTCCTGCTTTCAAGTCAAAACCTTTGCGTAGTCGTTCGTTGGAAACCTGTGAAAAGGTGTTAGTTCCAAGATGCATTAAAAATATACTTAGTACCAGGGCTTTCTTTACCATAACCGCTAAAATAATAGAATACATGAAGCAGGCAGGTAACGCTTTCATTCGGGTATTTGGCAGCCAGGTCCATTAGGGATTGTGAGAAAACCCAGAGCCATGGCCCCTGAATGAATTCAAAGGCTGATGTAATTTCTTCACATAAACCACTCATCATTGGTCCATGATTTGGCGCTTTATTTTGTCAATCACCTTTGCCATAAAAACTCATTTTAGCCACCCTACTTGTGGCTAAAACTTTGATATGCAGAAGCTAAGCAGTTTTCACCTATATTTGAAAAGGGGAGGACTAAGCGCAATACGGTGAGAGAATTCAGATTAGAAGAAACACTTAAGGTATCTCAAGACAAGGTTTGGGATTCTTTGGTGGGCCCTTAAAAAATTCAACTTTATTTAGATGGTAGCATTGCTAAGAGCCATTGGCAGCAATTGCTTTTTACCAACGTCAAGGCGGAGGGCTGGTAAAAGCCGCTCACGGAATTATTTAACAATAGCAGCCTCCGCATCACTCGGTGTACACTCTGTTTCCCAGTAAAAGCGCCATTGCAGATATTCCCGAAAATTATTTACACCTACTTGAAGTTGAATCTAAAAGCCCCGCTTTAGTATTAGGCGCTACTTCTACCGCCTTTTTGGAGGCGGGTTGGCAAGCCACCCTTAATAACGACCACATTTTAGTAGCTGAGCAAAAAGAGAAAAACGTTCAAAAAGAAGAGCAGCCCGAGGAGATTCAGCTGGAATTATTCAGTAACCGGTTTACCGGCATTGCTCGCGAAATGGGCGCATTGTTACAGCGCACAGCATTTTCAGCAAACGTAAAAGAGCGTTTAGATTTTTCATGTGCACTGTTAGACGCTCAAGGCGACTTGATTGTGAACGCGCCACACATTCCCGTTCATTTGGGAGCTTTAGGTGTATGCACCAAAGCGGTGGTACAGGCCTTGGATTTAAAAGAAAATGACGTGGCCATTACCAACAGCCCTGCTTTTGGGGGCTCCCATTTGCCGGATGTTACCCTCATTGCTCCCATTCATTTTGAAGGCAAGCTGGCGGGTTACGCTGCCAATAGAGCCCACCACGCAGAAATTGGAGGTATTGCTCCGGGTTCCATGCCCGCCAATGCTCAGAACTTGGCTCACGAGGGTGTGGTACTCAAACCTCAGAAAATTGTGGAGGCGGGTAGCCCACAATGGGAAAATTTAGAGGAGCTCCTGACCCAGGGCTCCTATCCCACCCGGGCTTTGGCCGAAAACCGTGCGGACTTAAATGCCGCTTTAGCGTCTATTGAAAACGGTAAAAATCAGCTCCTACAACTGTTTAAAAAGGAGGGCGCGCAAAAAGTACTCCATTACATGGGCCAGCTTAAAAAGTACGCCCACTATAGCTTATGGAAAGCTTTAGACAAAATGGGAAAAGGCACTTTTGAGGCCACAGAGTTTTTGGATGATGGCGCTAAGCTGCAAGTGAAAATTCACCTGGGTAAAAAGCTTGAGTTCAATTTTGAAGGTACTTCGGGTGAGCACCCGCGGAATTTGAATGCCAACCCGGCCATTGTAACCAGTGTAATTTTATACGTTTTGCGATTAATTGCTCGCAAGGAAATTCCGTTTAATGAGGGGCTTTTGGAGCAGGTAAAAATCCACTTACCGGAGGGAACCCTTTTAAACCCGGTTTTAAAAGAAGATCCTGAAAAATGCCCGGCTTTAGTAGGTGGAAAGGTGGAGCTTAGCCAACGTCTAACGGATACCCTGCTAAAGGCCTTTTCGCTATCGGCTTGCAGCCAGGGTACCATGAACAACGTGCTTTTTGGCAATGCTGAGTTTGGTTTTTACGAAACTATTGGCGGGGGAGTAGGCGCTACGGAAGGCCTTGCAGGTGCTTCTGCTGTGCATCAGCACATGACCAATACCCGCATGACTGATACAGAAATTATGGAGTTTCGTTACCCGGTTCAAGTGCGTGAATTTGCCATTAGGCCTGGCTCTGGCGGCAAAGGCAAGTTTCCCGGTGGCTGCGGCATAGTGCGTGAATTATTCTTTAAGAAGCCTGTAACCTTAACCGCACTAAGCCAGCATTGGCAACAAGCCCCTTATGGTATGAAAGGTGGCCAACCGGGCGCCACCGGTCAACAGTTTTGGCGCAAAGCATCGGGCGAAAGCCAAACCTTGGCGCATGTAGAAACCGTAAAGCTGAATGCAGGCGACAGCTTTAGAATTGAAACCCCAGGAGGGGGTGGTTTTGGAAAACCGGAATAGCTTTCTTTGCTTTATGAAGATTGCAGATGAAAAGCGGCAACTCCGTAAAAGAATCCTAAGTCAACGGAGGAATCTAGACCAAGGCCAAAAAGAAGTGTGGGACCGCGCTATTCTTGAGCAATTAAAGCAGTGGGAGCAAGGCCTTTCGGCTGATGTGATACACGTGTACTGGCCCATGACTGATGAGGTGAATCTAAAGCCATTGTACCAGCAGTGGATCAAAGCCGGCAAAAAATTAGTATGCCCTAAAACCTTGCCTAAAGGCCTGCTCGAAAACAGAATTTTGAGTGATTTAGAAGATTTGGAAGAGGGTGTTTTTGCAACCTATCATCCGGCTACAGCCCAGGTTTACCAAGGCGCTTATGATTTAGTGCTGGTGCCGGGTTTGGCCTTTACAGCCAGTGGTCATCGGTTAGGCTTTGGCGGAGGCTACTACGATCGGTTTTTAAAGGAAGCTCCCATTAAACACACCGTGGCTGCGGCCTATCCCTTCCAGATTTTGGAGCACCTTCCGGTGGAAGTACACGATCAAAAAATAGCGACTGTATTGTACCCTTAGCGAATCTAAGAGGCGTCACCTTTTTGGTAACAAAACCCATTTGCTCACTTTATTTTTACGGAGACATCCAAGTTTCGTGAGGAAAATTTGGTTTCGCGGGGCAGCTTTTAGCCAGGTCAGTTTGCCATTAGGCTAAAGCGGCTGCAGAAAAATTGAACTAGGTCAACCCAAGCTGCCTTAAAACAACAGTCGTATAGCTTGTAAGCTAAATGGCCAGGATTGGGAGACTACTTAGGTTACTTGTAGTGCCAATTTAGATTTTCTGTAAGTGCTTGATCTGGCTTGAACACCATGGGTACCAGCACGTAGCCGAAGAGGGGCCATTAAGGCTGCCATTTACAAATGGCCCGGATGCGTATTTTTTTGTCCTAAGCGGTTAGGTAGTAATCTTGGTGAACGAATCCCTTATGTTTGCGGGGCGGTTTCATTGGCGTTTAAAAACAACCCAAGACAAACAGAAAGCCCTATTTACAAAAGGGCAGTTTTGACTGGAAGAGCCTGCTTTAAATGAATTCACTGTTTACCAATTCAAAGGCATTATTTTAGCCCACCTTTGTACAAGTCACATGTTAATCTTTGGTGTAGTAATACCTTCTTATAATCGCTCTGCAATGCTTTTACAGTGCCTTAAGTCTTTAGAGGCACAGGAATTGCCAAAAAAGCAGTTTGAGGTAATTGTGGTAAATGACGGTTCTACAGATAACACCGCAGAGGTTCTTCAGGAATTTAAGCATCAAACCAAGCTGAATTTTCGATTTTACAATCGCCTAAATTCAGGCCCGGCCATTACCCGAAATTTTGGGATAAGCAAAGCACAAGCCCCCTGGGTAGTTTTTTTAGATGATGACTGTGTGGCGCCCAAAGGCTGGCTGCAGGCCTACCGGCAAGAAATTGAAACAACCCATGAGCCCTACTTGAGCGGCTTTGGCGGCAGGGTAACCGCTTTGTATCCCCAAAAGAAAGTTAGTGACTTTTTTGAAGCAAGCGGGCTTACCCGGCAAAATCTCTTTAGGCCTGGCAGCAATGAGCGCCTGCTGAACGCAGTAATTACGGCCAATGTTTGTTTTAAAAAAGAGGTGCTGTTAGAAGTAGGTGGTTTTGATGAGCGCATGCCTTTTCCCGGAGGCGAGGATTTAATGCTCTCACAAATTATAGGGGAATGTGGTTATAAAATCAAGTACATTGCAAAGGCCTTTGTTTGGCATGAAGACAAAAACAGCTGGGAGGCCACCTTTAAGACTGCCCATAATTACGGCCGGGGGGAATACCTCCGCTTAAAGGCCGGCATGTTAGACGTTCCCCCGAATTTCAACCAGGTTTTGCCCTATATTATTGGCTACCATCAAAAAGTGATTGGTACTAGCTCAAAGACAAGCTTGTTACGCAGGTGGGAATATCGAAGAAGAGTAGCTCAATTTTTCAAAAAGTTGAGCGAGGGCTTTATGAACACCAAGGCGCAATTTAAGGAGGTGAAAGAGGGCCTCCTTTCGGTAAAGGAAAATTACCAGCGCCCACCAAGGGTGGCCATACTAGTTCAGGTAGATGATTTTGAAGACGCCAAACGAGCCAACCAATTATTTGGCTTAAAGGAGTATAGAGTAAAGTCTAATTTAGAGTGGCACATTCTTTTTTCTCAAAAGCAGATAGAATTACCCTGGCCTCAGGAGCAAGCACCACAACATTGCTATTTATATCAGGGTAAGGGAGCCTATAACCAAGCTGTTTCCAGGATAAATAGACACAAGCCTATCCAGGCCGTTTGCACCGTTCCCAAGGGGACCCTGGTATTTCCATCTTATTTACACCTATTTCATCAAAGGCAGTC
>CAJXNI010000004.1 GCA_913057235.1 uncultured Bacteroidota bacterium | reverse complement strand
GTCCCAGCTGCATAAAAAGCATACTTACCAGGTGCGTCCAAGTGCTAATGCCCTTGGAGTGCTTATCGCTTTGGTGCGCTTTTACCAGCCTTTTGAAACGAGAACGATCAATGCGTTCTAATAGCTGAGCAAGAAGATTTAGTTTTGACTGGGGCATGATTTTATGGTTTTGTGAGAACCCCAAATTTGGGGAAAACCTTCATGCCCCTCTTTTATTTATTTTGGACGGATGTGTTATTTTTCAATGCTTTTCCATCTTTCGAGCTGTCGTTAGTGGTTTGCGAGTTTTTCCAGCAGCCTATCTACCTTCATTGCGGCTTTTCTTATAAGTTCCTCCTTTTTTCGATTTAGCCATTATTACCCAAGTTTACGGTTAGTAAATATTCTTTATTGCACTTTGGACAATAGATAATTCCTTTTGTCACGAGCTCGTCCATTGATTCAATAAACTGATGACCACAGTGTCCACATTCTATTCGAATAATTTTTTCTGATATGTCAATGTGTATTGATTTCATTTATTGATGTTTTAAAGAGCCGCACCTTATTTTGATGCCGCTCTAATTTTCAAATTGTACGGATGTAAGAACCACTTTCTTTGCGGAGTTCCACTTTACCGTCTTGTTTGGTTACAGCTATATCCGAGCCATTAAACCTTGCATCAGTAGCTTTATCAGTAATTGTTCGAATATAGCTACCACTTTCTTTTCTCAATTCAACTTTGCCATCTGTTTTGGTAACTACGACAAGGTCACCTGAAGAATTTAGTTGAGCTGAAACGGCTTTGTCTGTAATAGTTCTAATATAAGAACCACTGTCTTTTCGGAGTTCTACTTTATCTCCATTCATTTTGATTAAGTTCATATTACTTTATGTTTTGATTATGCCTACTTCAATTTTTAAGGTCTTATTCGGCTTGTTCCGACCCGCCATGAGAATTAATATGCGTTTTCAAATCGACCAATCTATTAATCCCGATTAAGTCGGTGTACTTTGTCGATTTTGGTTCTTTTAAATTGCCTATAACGTTTTATAAACGCTACAATACGCAATCCGTTGATGTAATCATTAAAATTTTGACCTAACTGCTGATTGAGAGCAGCCGTTGGGGGTAATACTGACTTTTGCTATTCAATACATTCACTGGCCTAGGTGTTTATATAGACTGGCCTGTAATTTCATATATTTTTCTAGGAATTCTTCGTCCGATTTACAGCCTTCTACTTTTTCAGCCCAATCGAGAGCCTCAACAGACAAAGTAGCAGCTTTGGTTATCAGTGTTAAATTTTCAGGCTCAGCCTCCAGACCTTTAATAATTTCAATATAATCTTTAACATATTTCTCATAACCCTCAAGAAACTCACTGCATCTGTTTGCATTATTATCTACAGCTTCAGGTATTGCATATTCATCTTTGATCTGGCCAATGGCTTTATAAAAATCTTCTTCGGAAAAGTTTTCCAACCCTTCATATTCACCAACTTTCATGTTTTCAACGCTAAGATCATCCCACTCAACAACTTCTAGCCTTCCAACCTTGTGTATTTTCAAAACTTCATTATTGTAAAAGACACCAAGTCCTGAAATAACATACTCAACTAGCGTTTTTACCTTAAAAACTGAACCCGATTGGTTAATTGATTCAATCTTGATTAAGGAAATATTATATCTATCATGATATGGTCCGCAAAGATTATTAACTCTTTTTTTAGAGTATATCGCATCGGATGCCAATAGTTTAAGGAATTTAGAATTGTCAAATTTAACGTCACCGCTAAAATAAGCCTTTTGATTGTCTGCTTTGCTTAGTTCAAGAGAACTATAGAACTGTTTAACAAAATCTTCAATCTCGGCCTTAGATATGCTTACTTCTTCAGTATCCTTAAATTTTTGCTCAGAGGATGACTTGGTAAGCTCTGGTTCTTGACTTGGTAAGTCTCGGTCTTCCACGGAACAATTACTTATCTCCTTTAAGAATCTAGCTGTAAAATTGGTCTTTTCATTTAAGCTTGAGAATTCTTCAAGGGCTGCAAAGTAACCTATGGCTTCTTGGCAATTTTCATTTACGGCAATAGCCTTTTCGCTTTCTTGCCGATTTAAACACTCACAGTAAGCTTCTGCAAGTTCTTCGGCTCTGTTTTCAGAAGGGTTGCCAAGAAACAACGGAGTTACCAGAACCAGAATAAATAATACTCCAGTGCCTAAGCCAAAATAGGTATTCACTTGCTTTGGGCTTAGTATGTAGCCTTCATCTTTAACAGCTCTACTTTTCGCAAATTGGTAAGCTAGGCCAATCATCGTGCAAAGCACTATAGTGCCACCTGGTAGAATAATAAAATCTAAAAAATACTCCCATCCAAGATTGAAAATGCTGCGAAATCCAATCGAGGCAATTCCTAAACCTACCATATAACCGCTACTGCTCCCAATAATTATCTTTTTAATATATTTCCGAATCAAAATTAGGATTGCGCCAGCACCCAGAAGGATAACCCAAGCAATGTATTGTGTGCTATCTATACCGCTTGCAACAGAAAATATGGCCGCAATGAAAATCATAAGAGATACAAGCAACCAATAAGAATAAATGTAAGTAAATATTTTAGCAAACAATAAAATGAGTATACTAATAAGAATTATAAAATAGTACGCATAACGCAAATAGTTTGAACCAATAAACATATCATCTAAATAGTACACAATAGCTAGATTAGGGATAGCAAAAGATATAGATAGAGATATATTAAAATATTTGTTACCATAAAGGGCGAGAAATAAACCCGTAACAACAAGAATAATGCTTATGGTGTAATACATATCAAATGACAATTTTTGTTAATGCGATTTTTTAATGATTATATTTTGAAACCCATTTAAAACAAAACCCCCCGTGACTTTTATAGTAATAAGTGATTTTCATTTTTGAGTATTCAATTGGTGCATGTAAATCTTCCTGCATGAATTTGAGATATTTGTAGACAGCCCTTTCGCTGATGTTCATTTTGTCGGCTAAGTTCTTTGGAGAACCAGTGGTTTCATTTTTAATATAGGCGTCTATTTGAATCACTTTGCGTATGTCCATAAAAAGAGTTTAATAACTACGGGTTGTTACTGCATTGTGGGTTCAGTCTGATAGTAGACATTCGCTATTATGACGCATTGCTCACAAGATTGTACTACTAGCTAAGTGAATATTTTGAAAGAAGAAATTGTTAGAAGCTGGAACCTTTACAGATTAGGAGATAATGAAGCCCTTAAAGGGGTTTACATGCAGTACTATGCCGAACTCCTAATTTATGCAAAAAGCCTCACAAAAGAAACGGAAGACAGTAAAGATTTGGTAGCCTCTGTATTTTTGAAATTATTTAACTTTGATAAAGCGCGAAGAGCTCAATTACCTACTGGTAATGATTTTAATCTCTCCGCTTATTTAAGGGTTTCAATAAAAAACAGATTTTTAGACTCTATTAAAAGGGATACTGTGCGCTCGGATTTCAAACAAACCATCATCAATAGAGTTTTAGGACCTTTCACTCGTCCTAAAGTTGAGGATTCATTTGCTGAAAACAACTTTAGAGAAATGATGGATGTTTTACCCAAGGCACAACGGCAGGTGTTGCAATTGCATCTAGATGGCTATGATCATCATGAGATTGGGAAGCAATTAAACATTACCTACAATACCAGCAGAAATCAGTTATCTTCTGCTAAAAATAAAATTAAGGCACTTTGGTCAACCTTTATGGACTGATGAACAGCAGACGCGCAAATATTACTTTTCAGGACATCAAGTTGGCTTTTTCTGATTTGGATGAGTTATCGATATTGCTTGACAGGCTTAAAACAGAAAAAGCCACAGGGGATGAAATGCTTGCATTGCAGTATTTTTTAGAGCAAAACAACTATGATCCCGAAAAGCTAATTGACCATTTTGAACCAAATCAAGAAGATTTTGACGCTTTATTGGAAAAGCATAGCGCTCAAAAAAGAGGTTTTAGCTTTATCAAGGTGGCCGCAATGTTAATTCCGTTAATCAGTATTGGGTTTTTATGGTTTTATGAAGGAATATCAGAAAATGAAAAGATTTTTGATGAGTATTTTCAAGAAGAGTTTGGCATGCCGGTTACTATGAGGGCTGTTGATAATATTGCTTTTTACGAAGCAATGAATATTTATAGAGATGGGGATTATAAAAGAGCTTTTACTGCGTTTGAAAAACTTCAACCCTCTGAGGGCTTAAATGATACTTTAGATTATTTTATGGCCTGTTCTTTAATCAACTCAAAGTGCTACACTGAGTCAATGTACTATTTCAATAAAATTGATAGATCAAGTATTTATTTCGAAAAAGCACAGTTTTATATGGCACTAGTTTTTTTGTATAGTGATGACATGAGCAAGGCAAGTGAAACTCTTCAGGGCATTTCAAAAAAAAATAAAAAGGCCTTGAAACTTTTGGCAGAGCCTATTTTTGAAGGAGCCTAATACCTGCAATCATTGTAGGCACAAGCACTAATAACCAATACTTTTGAGAGCGAGGGTTTTTGGTTAGCTTGATAGCTCTTTCATTTCCCATCAAGATATAGGGCGCCCAATACAGTGGCTTAAATTCCTCATCTTGTTTAGCTTGGTGCCAATAGTGTTTCTTGGCTTTCCATAAGGCTTTATTTTTGGGCAATCCTTTAGCTATATTTTCAAAAAAATTCTCTAGTATTAGGGCATTAGTTTTATCATCAATCTCCCAGCTTGTTGTTATCGTACTTTTTGTGCCAGCATATCTGAAAGCCTTTGAAAAGTTGGCCGTGGCTCCTTCTCCGTTCCATTGACGTGATTTATTGCTACTACATGCGGTAATAATAAATAGCTCATTATTTAGGTTTTTATCAAATAATTGAGATGCTGAATACATGATTTTTGAGGTTATCTTTATTTTTCCATTTTGCTCAAAGAAGTTGGCATCACCATGTGCTAACAGAATGCCAATCTTATACTCACTTATGTTAGACTCAAAGTCTGTAATATCTGCTTTAAAGTCATTTTCAAGTAATTCGGTCAATTGGGCTGAAAATCTCAGGTTTACATCTGAGCTATACTTACCAAGAGTTACACCGAAGTGTTTCAGAGAGGGGCTATCATGTTCAAGACTATTTACATAAGACTGGGCATTGAGGGCGTAGGAGAAATTATATCTATGAAATAAATAAGTGAGATCTCTCCAAGAAGTGCCAGATGTATCGCTAATCAATAAATCATAATTTAACATGGAGTTGCGGTCTGAGTTAGAGATTACCACGTTAGAAATACCTTTGACTTTAAGCAAAGAATCAACCTTTTTAAAGTATGCCTCGTAAAAAGCATTGCTGGTTTTTTTAAAAAACTTTAGGTCCTTAAACCGGTATAAATTACTTTGGCGTACCACACTTAGGTATTTTTTATGGGGTGGTGGATCTAAAAAGTCGATGGTTTTTTTGGTAATAACGAAGTAATAGGATCTAATTGGTATTCTACTGGAAACGGCTTGAATAAAGGCGGTGTTTGAATCTAAGACTTCTTGCAGTTTATAAAGTGTTGTTGATTGAAAAGGGTTAGTTCTGTATTTTGAATTCTCTGCGGCTTGAAACGATTTATTTATAAAACTACTATCACCCGTTTCCTGAAATAGTCGGTAATAGTTCGCAGCAAGTTTGTTGTTTACCCCTACACTATAACCATCGTGCAGGCCCTTATTTTTCTGCGCATTAATGGTGTAATAAACACTCCAGCTACTAAGGCTCTCTTCATAAATTCTAGTTGCCTCACAAAGCAATTCAAGCCTCTGTTCTTGTTCGTATAATTTATCTAAATTCCAGCCTCGCCATTTTTGATTTATCATATAGGCATACAAGTTCTTGATACTATCGCCTTGTATCAATAGGCTATCGGCAATCGTAAATAGTGAGTCAGCACTTTTGTAATCCCTAAAATAGAAAGTAGATAAGCCCATAAGTGAGTAGGATCTTGCTTGTTTTGCTGGCGCAGAGGAAAGAAGAAGAGCTTTTTTATGACAATTAAAACTCTTCTCATACGCCCAGGGTTTAACACTATCACAGCTATATACTTTAGCTGGCGATATTATATCTCCAAGGACATTAGCTTTTTTCTGTAAGATATCTGCTCGCCTAAAATTGTTAGTAGCATAAGAGAGTGCGGTGTCTAAATAGTTCAAAAGTATTTTTCTATAGACAAGATCATTACTTTTATAAGGCGTTAGGTTATGGTTCAAATTACTAGGTCCTAAATTTCTGTTCACGTTGCCGTAGCAGGCATACACGCGTGATATCATGTTGGAGTCGGCTTCTTCCATGTTCCTCTTGAGCAATTTTAATGCCTGCATAGAGTTAAACACCGCAGAGTCCGTTATTAGCATGTAATGGTAATAATTTGCACGTTGTGTATGGTAAAGTGCTTTGGCCAGTGCCTTATTGGGGTTAACTTGCTTTATTAATTCAATAGTTCGTAAATAGGCAGGTAAGTAGTTAAGCTCTAGATACGCTTGTGCCAATAATTCGTAAAGCACAAAGTGTGCGCTATCTGTCTCAGCGTTTATCAATTGAACGTTACATTGATTAACTATTTCTGCAAAATCACCATTGTTAAGGTATGTAGTTAAATCACGCTTTGTGTCGTTTGCTGGTAGATAGGTGTTTAGAAGCAGGTAAACAATAATTAGGCTAGTGATTTTCACCTTTGTAAAGGATTTAGGCAGTTATATGCTCAAAAGGATTCCTATAATTAAGATAGCATTGAGTGCGGAAGGTTAATTTTAAGGTCTCTAACTATAATTTGCAATTTAACACATGTACCACTAATTATTACTAAAGATATAAAAACTTGTTGAATCACGTTATCTAAACCCTTATCGAGGCCCCCAAATCTATAAGTCGCTTGAAATGGTTTTTTCTAAATATCCCTGGTGCCAATTTCTTAAATTCTTGCATACTGTTGCTAAAATGACCATAAAAATGTGGAACATAGGTTTCAACTACCAGTTTTCTATTGCAACGCAGGTTGGACGAATGTGATATACTGCTTCACACTGTGTTGGCTTACAGTTTCAGTTGGCGGAGAGTTACCTTTTAAGGCACCCACACCACGGAGTTGCCCGAGCCGTATTCATTGCCCTCCCAGGTGGGGTTGCTGGGGTCTAAGATCCATTCACCGTCTACAATGAGCTTATAGCGATTTTTCCCCCTGGGCAAGTGCAGTTTAATACGCCATAGCTCTCCTGAACGGTAAAGCCTAAATCCCTGCTCTTGCCAGCCGTTAAAATCTCTGGCTATTCCAATTTCCCCGGCTTCGGGAAAAGTATCCAGCTTTTTAAAATCGCCCTTGGGTTGGGGGCGCTCCAGCATTAAGCGTGGGTTCCAAACCTTTTCAAGCAGGGCTGGCGCGCCTGCACTGCTCAAGCTTAAGCAGAAGCCTACTAAAAACAGGCTTAATTTTTTAGACACCTTGTTGCTTTTGACGCAGTTGCTCGCTGGTTTGCCGGCTACCATCATGGCTGTAGCCGGGTTTGCCAAAAATGTACTGCCAGGCGTGGCGGGGGTATTTTACCACGTCTTTAAAAATGCTTTGCCACTCATGCGTGGCAATGTGCAAGGGGTTAAAGCTTTTTATATTTTGGGTTAAGCCGTAGGTAGGTCTTTCTTCCTCGGCTTGAAAGGTGCCAAACATTTTATCCCAAATAATCAGAATACCGGCATGGTTGCGATCCAGGTATTTATAGTTGCTGGCGTGGTGCACCCGGTGGTGACTGGGCGTGTTGAAAATAGCCTCAAACCAGCGAGGCATTTTTTGAATCACTTCCGTGTGAATCCAAAATTGGTAAAGCAAGCTAATGCTGTGCATAAAGAGAATCATCAGGGGCGGAAAGCCCACTAAAGGCATCCAGAGGTAAAAGATAAAACTACCGGTGATAGAGCCAGTCCAGGTTTGGCGTAAAGCTGTTGCTAAATTGTACTTGGTAGAACTGTGGTGAATCACGTGGCTGGCCCAAAAATACCGCACGTTGTGCGCGGTACGGTGGAACCAGTAATAGCTGAAATCATCGGCAAAAAAGACCAAAACCCAAGCCCACCAGGTGTAGCCCATTTCAAAGAGCCTGAATTGATACACCAGGGTGTAGGCCCCTAAGACCAGTCCTTTGGTAAGCAGCCCAATAATCACATTGCCTAGTCCCATGGCAATGCTGCTGAGGGCATCTTTGGTTTCGTAGAAATCAGATTTGCGGTAGGCGGTAATGGCTACCTCCAAAACAATGAAGCCCACAAAAAAGGGAATGGCGTAATGGATTAAATTGGGAAACATGTTACTTCTAAATGCCTGGTAAAGATATTAAAGCGGTTGAAAATAATGGGGGCTTTTGAAAGCGAACTAGCATGGCGACCAGCTCCCGCCTTATTTCTACCTTTGCTCCAAATACAAGGTCCTTGATTCTAGACTTGCTCAAACAAATTCTTGGCGATACCATTTCGGTGTTTACCATCATGAACCCTCTTTCGGTAGGGGTAATCATGCTCTCGTTGCTGGATGATAATGCCTCTAAGCAAGAAATTAAGCAAACGGCCCGTAAAAGCGTTAAAGCGTCCTTTATCACCATGCTGGTGATTTTTCTTTTGGGCACCTACATTTTTGGCTTTTTCGGTATTTCCACCAACGGCCTCAAGGTTTTTGGCGGCATCATTCTCCTCACCATGGGCTTTAATATGGTGCAGGGTTATGGCAAAAAGGTAAACCACAATGAAAAAGACCAAAAGGCCGCGCAAAACCGTGATGACATCAGTATTGTGCCTTTGGCCATACCGGTTACCGTGGGGGCTGGGCTGGCTACCACACTTATTACCATGAGCGTTGAGGCCCGGGTTTGGCAAGATTACCTGAGCGGTGTTTTGGCCATTGTGATTTGTTCGCTGGCAGCCGTGCTGATTTTACAGCGCATGCCTTTTATCAAGAAAACCCTGGGCATTAACGGGCTCAAGGTTTTTAACCGTTTAATGGGTTTGATTGTGGGCTCCCTGGCGGCCCAAATGATTATCAGCGGTTTATCGGCTTTGGTAAAAACCTATTATGCCTAAGGAGCTGTACATAGCGTTGGCCTTGGCTTTAGGGGCCTTTTTAGGATGGCTAATCAGCCGTTTAAAAGGGTCTAAACTAAGCACTCAAAATCAAAATTTAGTTCAGCAGGTCGCTTCCGCGGAAGAGCAACTGAAAGAGCTTAAAACGGAAGTTCAGGACTTGCAAGAACGTCTGCGTCTCGAGGGAAAGCAACTGGCCTCAGTAGAAACTTTAAATGGGGAGCTGCAGCGGAAAGTAACCGAACTGGAAAGCCGCTCCGAAAAAGAAAATCAGCAGCTTCTGCTGCAATTTGAGCGCTTGGGGCAGAAAATCCTGGAAGAGAATTCGCAGAAAATCACCCACCTCAATAAAGATCAGCTGGGTCAGCTTTTAGATCCTTTGCGGGAGCGACTCATGCTTTTTCAAAAGCGGGTAGAAGAAAGTCACCTGGCGGGGGAGAAGCGCACATCGGCCTTGAGCCAACAATTAAAAAGCCTGCAAGAGCTCAATCAACAAATTACCGAAGAGGCCAAAAACCTGAGCCAGGCCTTGCGGGGCGATAGCAAGCTGCAAGGCAATTGGGGCGAAATGCAACTGGAGAAAATTTTGCAGAAAAGCGGCCTGGAAAAAGGAACCCATTATCGCAAAGAAGAAAGCTTTAAAAATGAAACGGGCCAGCAGCAGCGCCTGGATTACATCATTGACCTGCCCGATGGCAAACACCTGATTATTGACTCTAAAGTTTCGCTAACCGCCTACGCCAATTATTACCAGGCCACAGAGCCTAAAGATCAGGAGCGCTATAAAAAGCAGCATTTGCAAAGCGTGTATGCGCATATGAAAACGCTCAGTGCCAAAAATTATCAAGAGCTGTACGCCATTAACACGCCAGATTATGTGATGCTTTTTGTGGCCAATGAGCCGGCCTTAAATTTAGCCCTGCGCGAAGACCCTGAGCTGTATGAAAAGGCCCTGCAACAGAATTTGGTTCTGGTAAGTGCCAGCACTTTAATGGCCACCATGCGCACGGTGAGTTACATTTGGCGGCAGGAAGCGCAAAACCAAAATGCCCAACTGATTGCCCGGCAGGCCGGAGCCCTCTATGACAAGTTTGTAGGCTTTACCGAAGACATGCAGAAGCTAGGCAACCAAATGAACACGGCCACCAAAACCTACCATGAGGCCATGAAAAAACTCAGCGAGGGATCCGGGAATCTCATCCGCAGGAGCGAAAAACTGCGGGAGCTGGGAGCCGAAACCAGTAAGAAATTATCGGATGGATTGCGTTCTAAAACAGAAGATTAACTCCAATTTCTTCAAGGACGGAGGCTTATTTTTTGGACGACCCCACGTTCTTCATCTACCAGCAGGTACAAACCGGGGTGATGCGTTTTAATCCTCAGTGTGCGTCCAGTTTGCTCAAATGGCAGCCTTTGACCATTAAGCGTTAAAATTTTGAGTTGCTTACTCCAGCTGGGCCCTATTTTAAAGCTTCCCCGGCTGGGGTTCGGGTATACGCCATAGTCTTGGTTTTTTAGGATATTGGTCAGGTTTACCCCCGTGCACCGCAATTGGTTAAGAATAGTCCAAAGGTTGGGGTCAAAGCCCGATAGGGCCAGCAGGCTGCTATCAGCCGCGTTTCCCTGGCGCACCACCACTAATTTCTCCGAGGGCACTACGTAAATACGCTGGTCATTTTTGCCGGCTGCCATGTACATATCGGCCGGAGCATTGGGCACTATGGGCCCGTTAAAACTAAAAGGCAGTCCGGGTTGAATATAGCTGCTCTGGCCATTCAGCCAGGTAAGGTACCCGTAGGCGGGGTTTAAACTTTGGCTGGGACTAACCATGGCCTTAAAGTAGAGGCTGTCGTTTAAAATGCTTTGGCCGTTCCATTTTCCCTCTGCCAGCATCAGCAACCCAAAGCGAGCCATAGCGCGGGCGGTGCTAATGTACAGCGTACCGCTCCAGAAACCACTAAAGCCAATGCTCTGGTGAAGTTGTTGAAAAGTGTAAAGGTTAGTGCTGCCGCCAGTAGCATTTTCCAGCACATCATGCACCAGCAGATAGGGCGCGTTATGGTAATACCACTGATTTCCAGCCGGGGCTTTGAAGTTTAGGCAGGCAGGCTGTGTACAATCTAAATCGGGAACCTGGTAGTCCAAGCCTGTAGTCATTTGCAGTTGATCCAACACCCTAATTTGCTGCTCCTGAGCTGGGGTGGTGCTGGTCCAGCCTGCGCCTAGATAGGAACTAACGGGCAGCTGAATATCCACCAAGCCCTCCTCCTGAGCTTTGCCCACCAGAAAGGCCATGAGGGTTTTACCGGCACTGGCCCAGTACCAAACTGAGTCTTGTTGAAAGCTGCCAAAGTACCTTTCGTGCACAATTTTGCCATCTTTTAAAATAATAAAGCTTTTCGTGTTGGCTTGGGCCAGAAAGGCATCCAGGGTGTCAAGATACTGCGGGCACCAGCCCAGCTGCTGTGCGTTTAAGGTATCCCAAGTGGTGCCGCTCTGGGGCGGAAAATAGGTTTGGGCATCGGCTAAAAGCCCACTTAATAATGTAAGTACTAAAATTAAACTGCGCATAATATTCCCCTTTGATGCTTGAAACCCACTGAGGTTTAAAGGTGAACATTATTTATCAAATTTGACCAGGGACTTACTCAGGAAAGCGATACCGTGAGGGGTAAACCAGTTTTGATTAACTGCTTTCATCTTCAATAAGAATGACCAGAGGCCTGAGTGTTTCGCTGTGGCTGAGCATGGTTTTAATAATTCCAACCAGAGGAATGGCTAGAATGATGCCCGCCAAGCCGAGTATTTGTCCACCAATAATCAGCGAAATTAAAGCCGCCAAAGGGTTTACACTCACTTTGGAGCCCATGATGTTAGGCGTAATAAAATTGCCTTCTAAAAACTGCACCACCGCATAAATGGCAATTACCCCCACGGCATACCAAGCGGAATCTTTGGTAACCAAGGCCACCAGAAAAGGAAAGAGGCCACCAATAAAATTTCCTAGATAGGGTATTACCGTTAGAACGGCTGAGAAAATTCCAAAAAACAGCGCGTAGCGGATACCTAAAATCCATAGGCCTAAAGAATTTAAAATGGCCAGTATTAGAATTACAATGAAAAGACCGCTTACATAGCCTTGCACCACTTTTTTAACTTCGCTTACCCGCGAGTGGGCAGTGGAGCTATCGGTAAGCACTTCGCCTAAAAAGCGTAAGAATTTTTCTTTGTACAAAAGAATGAGAAAAATGTAAATGGGAATTTGAACAATAATGGTAGCGGCCGAGGAGGTGCCGCTGATAAAATCACCAAAAAAAGGAGCAACGCGTTTGAGGGCGTCTTTCCACATGGAGCCGTTGCGCTCTGCCAGCTCAAAGCCCAAAACAGACTCAAGATTTGCAAGCACCTGGTCAAAGAGTTCCACCACCCTTTTTTGTATGGAGGGTAAATCTTCCATGAGCAAATTAAGTTGGTAGGCGCTGTAGGTGGCCAAGGCGCTCAGAATTAAGGTGAAACTGAGCATGGCCAGAATAATGGCTAATATTCGGGGGACACCCCAACCCTCTAGCTTGCGCAAAAGTGGGTTAAGCACAATAGCAAAAAGAGCGCTGAAAGCTAAGGGAATAATAAAAGACCTGGCTGCTATAGCCAGGACCACCAAGAAGGTAATTACAATACAGGCTTGGCTGTAGAGCTTTAATTTGGTTTTAAAGGCCTCCGTTACAGGCATACTTTTATTTTAAAACCCGATCTTCCTCTTGCTCCTGCAATATTTGGTTGGTGTTTTCAATGGCGCTTTTCAGCTTGTAATCGCTCCAGGTATTTTTGTAGAATTTATTAATAAACTCATCCAGTTTACGGATCACAAATACATTATAGGCACCTTGCAACTTACCCATACGTGAGGGGTTTAAGGTGCGTAGGCTAAGCGAGAAACTGCCGTCTAAGTAGGTCATGTGGTGCCAAATACCGCTGGGCATAAAAAGCGTCTCACCTGGCACCAAGTCGGTTTCATAGCCTTTAGCCAGCTTTAATGCGGGATATTTTTCATAGTCTATGGTATGCAAGTCAGCCGCACTGTGGGTAGTAAAAGGCATTTTATACAAATATTTGGTCTGCTCTTGGTCAAAAAGCTTAACCCTTTTAGTGCCGCCAAACTGGGTAATAAACACATTGGAAAGGTCAATATCGTAATGCAAGCGCACGTCACTACCGGCACAACCAAAAAACATGTAAGGGTAATCTTTTAAGTAGCCATCCATAATGGGGGTGTAGCTAAAATCTTTTAGCAACTGCGGCTCTAACTTAAAAAGGTTGAACAAGAAAATACGTAAATCAGACTTTACGTCATTCTCTAGCATGTCTAAATATTCAGAAAAAGGCACCTCTTTTACCGGAGGCATTTCAATTTTGGTGGGTTCATTATCCTGCCAGGCCCCGTGTAACTTTACTTTATGGTGACCCGCTACTTTACGCAGATAGTCGTAAGTCCACTTTTCTACCGCTGGCCAATTCTTGGCATAGTTAAGCAGTTTTACGGGGGTTCGGGTTTTTACAAAACGTTGGTAAAACTCCTCGGGATGAATGTCATCTACAACTTCTACGGGTTGTAAGTCCATGGTGGTAAGATTTAACCGTGCAAAAATAGCCAATTAATGCCAATGGCCTGAGGGTAAACAAGGGCGCTTTGGGCTTAAAAGTTCAATAAAAATTGCTTAAAATGGAACTTTTGGGTGTCGCTGCTGCGGATGATCGGCTGGAAATGGAAGGGCTTAATTTTTAAAAATTGAAGCACACATTTTTAGCCTCTGTAAAAAAGTGCAGCGCTTCAAAGCCTCCCTCGCGACCCACGCCACTGTTTTTAGCGCCCCCAAAGGGCGTACGTAAATCGCGCACCAGCCAATCGTTAATCCAAACAATGCCGCTTTGTAGTTCCTGAGCAACCCGGTGGGCACGGCTCAAGTTTTGGGTAAAAACCGTGGCCGCCAGTCCATATTCTGTGCTGTTGGCCATTTTTAAAACTTCTTCTTCGGTTTCAAAAGGGGTAAGGGTTACCACCGGACCAAAGATTTCTTCTTGGTTAGTGCGGCAGTTGTAGCTTAAATTTTCAAAAACGGTGGGTTCAAGGTAGTAGCCTTGCGCATACTCACCCTGCATTTGCACTTGTTTGCCGCCCGTGAGTAAGGTACCTCCTTCGGCTTGAGCCAAATCAATGTAGCCCATTACTTTTTCCAGATGTTCTTTAGAAACCAAGGCGCCCATGCGTGAATCTTCTTCTTGAGGAGGTCCTACAGTAAGCCCTTTGACCCGCTCTAAAAAGGCTGATTTAAATTTATCATAGATAGCAGCTTGCACAAAAATGCGGCTGCCGCAGAGGCAAATTTGCCCTTGGTTGGCAAATGAAGCGCGCACACTGGTTTTTACGGCTCGGTCAAAATCGGCATCGGCAAAAACGATGTTAGGATTTTTGCCCCCCAGCTCCAGGGATAGTTTTTTGAACTTGGGTGCGGCCACGCTGGCAATGTGTGCACCGGTTTTAGTGCCTCCGGTAAAGGAAATGGCCTTTATGGTGTTATTTTGAATGAGTGCTTCACCTGCTTCCGGGCCTAAGCCATGCACCAGATTGAGCACGCCTTTGGGCAGGCCAGCCTCATGGCAAATGAGCGAAAGCAAAAAGGCTGTCATGGGCGTAACCTCGCTGGGTTTGGCTACCACGCAATTGCCGGCTGCCAGTGCCGGGGCAATTTTCCAGGTAAAAAGATACAGCGGTAAATTCCAGGGCGAAATACAAGCTACCGTGCCCAGGGGTTGGCGCAAGGTGTAATTAAAACCTTTGCTCCCCATGTTGTGGAAAGGGTCTTCCTCATGCAAAATGGCGGTAGCAAAAAAGGCAAAATTATCCCGGGCTCTGGGGATATCAACACTTTGGGCCAGTTTTAGCGGCTTGCCGTTATCCAAACTTTCGGCCTTGGCCAAATCGGGTAGTTTTTGATCAATGAGTTTAGAAATGGCCATTAAGTGCCTGCTGCGCTCTTGAGCGCTGAGTGCACTCCAGGCCGGAAAAGCCTGCTGGGCGGCAGCAACGGCTGCCTCCACATCTGGGGCGCCACTGCGCGGAATTTTACTGTACACCTTACCACGCGAGGGATCGTAATTATCCAGGTAAGTCCCGTTTTGCGGCTCTACAAATTCACCGCCTATAAAATTGAGTATTTTTTTCATCAGTTGGGTTTATTCCGTTTTGGGTTCATCAACCCTTACAAATTAGGAGTTCGGCCGCCATCCACCGGCAGATTAACCCCGCTGATGTAGGCCGCAGCCGGAGCGGCTAAAAATGCAATGGCATTGGCTACCTCTTCGGGCGCAGCAAAGCGCTGCAGCGGAATTTGAGCAGTCATGGCTCGGCTGGCTTCTTCTTGAGAAATGCCCGTTTTTTGCGCCTTATTTTCAATAATGTTGGTCAGGCGGCCGGTTTCAGTAGCGCCTGGCAGCACGTTGTTAACGGTAATACCAAAGGGTCCCAATTCTCGAGAAAGGGTTTTGGCCCAATTGGCCACGGCACCGCGCACGGTATTGCTCACCCCCAGGTTGGGTAAAGGGGCTTTCACCGAGGTGGAAATCACGTTTACAATGCGGCCGTAGCCGGCTTTTTTCATGCCCGGCAGCACCAGTTTAGTTAAAATTTGATTGGCCAGTAAGTGCCGTCTGAAAGCCGTTACGTACTCCTCTACATCTGCTTCATGCGCAGGCCCGGCAGGCGGTCCGCCCGTGTTGTTAATTAAAATGGTGTAGGCATTTCCTTTTTGCAAGCTTTGGTTTAGAGTGGCCTCTAGGGCGATGGGGTCGTCAAAATCAGCTACCAGGTATTGGTGTTTTTGGCCGTGGCTGGTGCTGAGCTCTTTTTGCACTGCGGCCAGCTTCTGGGCGTTTCGGGCTAAAAGAGTTACGCGTGCACCCATACGGGCCAATTCATGCGCGGCTGCCTTGCCAATGCCATCACTGCTGCCGCATACCAGTGCGTGTTGATCAGTGAGATTTAAATTCATGCTTTTGTCTTTTCGTCAGATTCTATTTGGCCATCGCGCAAGCGAATAATGCGTTTAGCGTGTTGCGCAATGTCTTCTTCGTGGGTTACTAAAATAATGGTGTTGCCATTTTTATGGATTTCTTCAAAAAGGCGCATAATTTCCACCGAGGTTTTGCTATCCAGGTTTCCGGTTGGCTCATCGGCTAAAATGATGGAAGGCTTGTTCACCAGAGCCCGGGCCACGGCTACCCTTTGGCGTTGCCCTCCTGAAAGCTGATTGGGCCGGTGGTCCATACGGTCTGCCAGGCCTACTTGGTTAAGTACCTCGGTGGCGCGGGTGTTTCTATCGGCTGTAGCCAGGCCGGCATACACCAGCGGCAAGCTTACATTTTCTAAAGCGGTACTGCGCGGCAAAAGATTAAAGGTCTGAAAAACAAAGCCAATTTCCTTGTTGCGGATTTCGGCCAGCTCATTGTCATTTAAAGCGCTTACGTCTTTTTGATTGAGCGTGTAGCGCCCACTGGTGGGAGTATCCAGGCAACCCAATAAATTCATGAGGGTAGATTTGCCACTACCCGATGGGCCCATCAGTGCCACATACTCATTTTGGGCAATGCTGAGGTCTATGCCTTTTAGCACTTTTACCACCTGACTGCCCAAGGGGAAATCACGGGTAATTTTCTCCAGTTTTATGATTTCGTTCATAGGGATTGTTATGCGAGGCGGCAAGATACCAAAAAGGCATAGGCTGTTTAAACCGCTTAGGGTTAAAACTAAAGGTCAACCAGCGCTTTAACACTTTTTAAGGTTTTGCAACCTCACCGTAACAATGCCACTCCAAAGTCAAATTGGTACGGGCATTTTGTACCTTTGCCGCTCAGAAATTAAAGTTATGAACTTAGCAAGTATTTTACTCGGCATGATTGGGCCCTGGCAAATAGTTTTGATTGTGGCCTTGGTGCTTCTTTTATTTGGGGGCCGCAAAATTCCTGAGTTGATGCGTGGTTTAGGTAGCGGCATCAAAGAGTTTAAAGGAGCCGTAAAGGAAGATGATGACGAGGATAAAAACGCTACCACAGACGGCCGTAAAAAATCAGATTCAAAAAGCTAAACCCCGCCTACCTTGACGCAATTTGACACCCTTACGGAAGTACAGGAAAACCTAAAAAACGGAGCTTTTACCTGTGCGCAAATGATAGAAGCTTTTTTAGAGCGAATTGAAAAGCACCAAAATTTAAATGCCTTTGTAGAGGTTTACGCCCATGACGCGCGCAGCCGTGCCACAGTTATAGATGCCAAGTTGAAACACGGAACGGCCGGAAAGCTGGCCGGCTTAGTAGTGGGTTTAAAGGATAATATTGTATACCGTGGCCATAAGGTTACGGCTGCTTCTAAAATGTTAGAAGGCTTTGAGTCTTTGTTTAGCGCCACTGTGGTAGAACGGCTTTTAGAGGAAGACGCCATTATTATTGGGCGTTTAAATTGCGATGAGTTTGCCATGGGCTCAGCCAATAAGTTTAGCCACTACGGTCCTGTAAAAAACCCCTTAAACCTCAAAAAGGTACCAGGCGGATCCAGCGGTGGAAGCGCAGCTGCGGTGGCGGCTGGTTTGTGCCACGCAGCGTTGGGTAGTGATACTGGGGGCAGCATTCGCCAACCGGCAAGCTTTACGGGAACCATCGGCTTTAAGCCTACCTATGGGCGCGTTTCACGCCACGGCCTCATTGCCTTTGCCAGTAGTTTTGACCAAATAGGCCCTTTTGCCCGCAGTCTGGAAAACATTAATCTACTATATGAAACCATGGCCGGGCCGGATGACTATGACAATACCGTAAGTCAAAAGGAGGTAGAGACCGTTCCTCCAGAGCAAAATGAAAAACCGCGCAAGATTGCCTACTTTAAAGATGCCCTTACCAGTGAGCATATAGACAAGGAGGTAAAAGAGGCCACCTTTGAATTTATAGAAGACCTTAAAGCTAAAGGCCACACCGTTACCGGGATAGAGTTCCCCTTGCTAGACTACCTGGTGCCCATCTACTATATTTTAACCACCGCAGAGGCCAGCAGCAACCTGGCACGCTATGACGGTATTCACTTTGGTTACCGCAGTGAAAATGCCCATGACTTGGAAAGCACCTACAAGCTTTCGCGCACTGAGGGTTTTGGCGCAGAAGTAAAGCGCAGAATTCTCTTGGGTACCTTTGTACTAAGCAGTGGTTATTACGAGGCCTATTATGGAAAAGCGCAAAAAGCCCGCAGATTGGTGAGCGACAAAACTAAGGCCATTTTTGAAGAATACGATTTCATTTTGTCGCCTACCACCCCCCATGCAGCTTTTGATATTTCGGCTGAAAGCACGGATCCTACTAAAATGTATCTAGAGGATATTTTTACCGTACACGCCAATATTACCGGCATTCCCAGCGTTTCATTACCCTTGTTTCAAAACAGTAAAAAGCTTCCTTTCGGTATGCAGTTTTCCGCAAACTCTTTCCAAGAGGCTGATTTACTGAACTTTGCCAAGAACTTCATAAACAAGTAAGCGTTAACAAAACGCTTTTGTAATAAATACAGGTGGCCGGCAATCCCGTATATTAGGCTAATTGAAAACTCGAAATGAAAACTCAAAAACTCTTATCAATCAGCGGTCTATTGGCACTACCCCTTTGGGGTTTTGCTTGGTTCGCTCAGGGCGATACTGATACTATTAAGAAGAAAAAAATAGACCTTTCTGAAATAGTGTTGGAAGACGATCCTTTTATGGCCCGTTTGGATAGCCTGTTGGTGTTGAACTTCTTTAGTACAGACAGTGACCGGCAAAATGCCACTGAAGAGTTTGCCGTAACCGTAGCAGACAGCGCCTTGCCCGAAAGAATTGACTGGCATGACACTGTGTACGAAGAGCGCATAAGACAGCTGAATTTGGCTACGCCCATGAATCTCACCTACAATCCCACGGTGCGCGCTTTTATTGATTTGTACGCCAAAGAACGCAGAGAACAGTTGAGCCGCATGCTGGGCCTGGCCGAGTACTACTTCCCCATGTTTGAAGAGAAACTGGACCAATACAACATGCCGCTGGAGATTAAATATCTGGCGGTAGTAGAGTCTGCCCTCAATCCAGTAGCACGTAGCCGGGTAGGAGCCACGGGCCTTTGGCAGTTTATGTACAGCACCGCCCGCCTGCAAGGCCTGGAAATTACCAGTTATGTAGATGAGCGCACCGATCCAATAAAATCTACCATTGCCGCCTGTGAGTACTTAACCAAGCTCTACAGCATTTTTGACGATTGGGATCTGGCGCTGGCTGCGTACAATTCAGGGCCGGGCAACGTGAGTAAAGCTATACGAAGATCAGGTGGAAAGAAAGACTATTGGTCTATAAGACCGTATTTGCCGCGTGAAACAGCAGGGTATGTACCCGCTTTTATTGCCGTAAACTACATGATGAATTACCACGAAGAGCACTTGATCTATCCCACGGAAGTGAAGTCTTCTTTTTACAACACCGATACGGTTTTAGTGAAAGAGCAAATTAGCTTTGCCCAAATTCAAGAGTTAATTGATATTGATGAAGATGAGCTTCGGTTTTTAAACCCAAGTTTTAGATACAAGGTAATCCCCAAGGTAGAAACAGATCCTTATGCCTTGGTACTTCCCTCTAACAAAGTAGGCCTTTTTGTAAGCCATGAAGACAGCATTTACGCCTTGGCTAAAAAGGATTTTGAGCAGAATAAAAAAGAAGAAAATACCGTGGTAGCCGTGAATGACCGCATCCGCCATAAGGTGCGTAGAGGTGAAGTTTTGGGCACCATTGCGGAAAGATACGGAGTGCGGGTAAGCAGCATAAGGCGCTGGAATGGTCTGCGTGGTAACACCATAAGAGTAGGTCAAAATTTAACTATTTACCCCAAAAAGAATGGGAGCAGTGCCAGCACCGCTATCGCATCATCTAGCCAAGTATCAAAGCCTAAGGAGGGCGATTATGTCTTGTACAAAGTACGGAGCGGTGAAAGCTTCTACAGCATTGCGCGCAAATACCCGGGGGTAAGTGCCCAAAATATTATGGGCTGGAACAATTACCGCAATTCGCGTAGCTTAAAGCCGGGCGCTCGCTTAAAGATCTATCCCAACCGAGGCTAAGCCAGGAGGGCCTTAGCAATTGGTGTGTTTGGCTTTGGTGAAGCAAAAAAATAAGCAGCTTATGAAAAAAGGCATTCTATACCTACTTCTAGCCAGCTTGGGCTTGCTATCCGCCTGCCAAAATTCCGAGTCTTCATCTTCTGGTTCTGCAGAAAAAAAGGAGAAATACCGGGTGTTACCCGATAGCCATGGGGGTACACTTGACCTGATTGTGGTAGCTAAAGATCCGGTGTGGGAAGGAATGCCGGGAGAGCTGATTAGAAAGTATTACACCCAAATGCAATATGGCTTACCGCAACCGGAACCACGCTTTGTGGTGAATCAGGTAGACCCCAGTGAGTACAATGATTTGCTCAAGCGTAGCCGTTATCAAATTCTGCTCACACAAGGTGATAGCGCTTTGGAGCTGAAAACCAATCAATATGCCAAAAACCAGTTGTTGGCTTATTACAGCGCTCCTGATGAAATTGCCTTGGCTAAAATGATTGCCGCCACGCAAGAAGATCTGCGCAAAACTTTCCGTGAGAAAGATTTAAATCGCATAAGCAGCCGCATAAAGTCTAAATTACGTTTTAACACTTCAGACGTTTTAGCGCAAAATCACATTGAACTGGGTATACCCCGAGGCTACGATCTAGAGGTGGAAGAGCCCCAAACGCTTTTGTACTGGAAAAAAACCGCTGCTCAGGACTTAGGCATTTTGGTGCATTTTAGGCCCATGCCCCAGGAGCAAACCTTAATGGGTGAAAAGATAGTACCGGTGCGCGATAGTTTAACGAAGCTCTACGTGCAAGGTGAACGTAACGATGCCTATATGGTAACCGAAGATTTGCTGAAACCACAGCTCACGGCCATGGAGCTGGCCGGGCAATTTGCCATGGAGGCCCGTGGGCTCTGGCGTATGGAAGGCGATATTTTAGGAGGCCCCTTTTTGAGTTATACCATTTACGATGAAGAGCACGCGCAAATCATTTACCTGGATGCCTTCATTTTTGCCCCCGATCAA
The DNA here is from genome assembly GCA_913057235.1 of uncultured Bacteroidota bacterium. Lineage (GTDB taxonomy): Bacteria > Bacteroidota > Bacteroidia > Flavobacteriales > Schleiferiaceae > CAJXNI01. The sequence goes on along the minus strand of CAJXNI010000004.1, from coordinate 110,649 downwards.
AAAAAGCGCAATACCCTGTTTGAATTAGAAGCTATTTTGCGGGGAGTGGAGATTTTGTAAAGGAAAAACTCTAAAGGCTACCTTAACACCTGCTGTAGAATTTCCAGCGATTTTAGTTTTCCAAAATCATGTACGTGCAGGCGGTAAAAGGCAAGTAAATGTTGCAGAAGTTGCGCGCGCAGGGTGGCGGGCATTTTAAGTTGGTGGCATTCTTCCAGCGGCAATTCTTGCAAATCCTGCCAATACGCTAATTCTGGTTGGCCTATAAAATGACCGTGATGCGGTTGAATGCCCGTATACTGCCCTTCCAGCAAATCAAAATACAGGGGTTCTTGTCCCGCTTTTTGGGGCGCAAAGCCTAAATATCGGCTTAAAGCCAAGAGAAAGCCCAAATGAAAATTACCCACCGGATGCGAGGTTTGATCCAGTTGCTGCAGGCTAGTTTTAAGAAAGTCATAAAGGCCGGTTTGAGGCTCCTCTTCCTGCAAGCTATGCTGTAAAATCTCAGCCAGGAAAAGCGCCAGGCAGCTTTTAACCGGTTCATAGGGCAAACTTTGGTAGTGGTAAGTAACCCGCACCTCTTTCAAGCGTTTTAAATCTCCCTTACTTTTGCTGTAGTACACGCTTTCCAGCCAATTAAGGGGCTGCAACAGGGAGGGTTTTAAATTGCTTTTAGATTTTTTAGAAACCGAGGCAATTAGCGAGAGTACCCCTTGTTCCTGGCTGTAGGTTTTTAGAATTAAGGAACTATCGCCATAGCGGATGGTGCGTAAAATCAACAGTTCTGTTTTTTGCAGCATGGCGTTGAATTCAACTTAGGCCTATTAATTCACCACTAAAATTTTGGTTACCTCGGTGTTAGCGCCCAGGTCATCGGTAATGTAGGCCAAATATACTCCGCTGCTCACGCGCTCTCCGCTAAAGGTGCGCCCGTACCAAACAGCTTGCCCACCTTCGGCCACCGTTTCAAAGACAATATTGCCTTCAATGTCCGTGATTTTTACCTGGGCGTTGGTCACCAGGCCTCGTATTAAAATGGGCCCGTTGTAGTCCGGTTTAACCGGATTGGGGTAGGCAAACACATCGGTCATGGTTTCTTCCCCCTCGGTGGCCTGGCCCTGGTAGCTAACAATACCTTGCACGGTACCAAAATACACCATGCCGGTGTTGGGGTTAATGGCAATATCGCGTACGCTGTTGCTGGGCAAAGGGCTATTATCTCTTGAAAAGCGCTGCAACTGGGTACGCCCGCTGGCTGAGGTAAAAAACACGCCACTATTTTGCGTGGCAAACCACTTTTTATTACTGCCGTCAATTTCAATGTCATTGATGGATTCTGAGCCCAAAACACGCTCCCCGTTACCGTCCCCATCTTCATCAATGACAATAATGGAGGCGTCAAAACTACGGTTGGGCTCAAAAATATTTTCAGGGCTAAAGAGCACGGCCAACCCTTCGTTAGTGCCAATCCAAATTTCACCGTCTAAGTCTTCGGCAAAGCAAAAAACTGATTCTGAGGGCAAATTGCCGTTGCCTTCACTGGCTCCCAAAACTTTGAACTCAATGTTGTTAGGGTCGTCTACCTTAACTACCAAGATGCCACTGTTGCGCAAGCGTAGCCAAACCTGGCCTCCGCTGGTAGCCATAATCCGTAAAACATTGGCGCCACTGCCCACCGCTCCCAGGGCAAAACTTTCCACCCGGCCATCGGCCCAAATAACGCCCAGGGGTCTTTCGGTAAGGGCATTGGTAAACCAAAGGTTTCCCTGATTGTCCATGTCTAAATCGGCTATACGGTGGTCACCACTGCCCCCGGTTGAGGGAAAAGCTCCTCCGGTAGTAGCCTCGTTGTAAAGCTGCACGGGCAAAATGGTGTCGCCTTCTCTGCGCAGCTCTAAAATGCCGCGGCTGTAGACGGCGGCAAACAGGCGGGAAGGGTCATTGGGGTCAACCTCCACATCTACCACATCGCGGTAATCACCTAGCGAGAGGCTGCTGTAGTTGCTCCAGCTAAAATCTTCCAACAGGAAAAAGCCATCGTTATTAAACTGCGGGGCGCCCACATCATTAAAGGCCCCAGGGCTTACAAAGAGTAGGTCTTCATAGGTGCTCAGCTGGTTCAAATTGCGCGTTTTGGGGCTGTTGGGAATAATAGGAATGGGGAAAATCTGGAAAAAGTGAAAGAGGCCGTTGTTGCCATCGGCTACCCAAAAGTTGTTTTCGTTTTCGCCCACCACCGCATTTACGGGGCTAAAAGTAGGCTCCTCAGCGGTGGTTGTGTTAAAGTTCTTAAAAAGCGTAAAGCTGGTGTCATAGGCGCGGGCGCTAAAATTATTCACCACAATCAGGCGGTTTTTGGAGGTGCGCAGGGCGCGATTATTCGCTACCTCATTTTGGGTAAAGGTGCGCCATTGTCGGTTTTGGCGGTAACGTATGGTATCGCCATTAGGCGGCACTTCAATATTTACAAAAACCTGATTATTAAAAACGGTGATGGCATCAATTTCCCGATTGATAACCGCGCTGCGCTGCCAGTTTTGAAAAAAGAATTTAGGAGCCTCCAGGGCTACGCTGTACAATCCCTCCTCGGTGGCCGCGTATAGGCTGTCTTCATCAGTAGCGGTTTGATTTACGCCTAAAATAGTGCCGTTGGGGCCAATGATGTAGGTTTCCAGCACCAAGTCTTCGGCAATATCATAAGCCAGCACCCCAAAATCTGTAGAGAGGTAGGCTAATTCACCTGCTACATGTATGTGGTTAATGCTTTTTAAACCGCTGTAGTTGGTGCTCAACCTAATGTCTGGGTAGTTGGTCACCCGGCCGTTGTCGTACACATCTAAATTGCCATTTTCATAGCCTATGAGCAAAACGTCAAAGCGCTCACTGTAGGCAATATCCGTAAGGCCCACGTCACTAAGGCCGTTTACTTTGCTAATACGCTCCAGGGTTTTGTCTACTACATTGTAAATGAAGAGGCCTTGTGTGGTAGCCACGTAGGTAATTTCGTCATGCTCTTCAATATCAATGGCGTTGGTATAGGGCAGGTGGTCTACCCAAACGCCTAAATCATTGGAAACCTGGCTGCTTAATGGGGTAACCGCGGCCAAAAGGAACAGAGAAAAAAACTGTTTCATAGTGTGGGTTTAATGGTACAGTAGTGGGCCATGGCCTGCACCCTGTTGTGCAAAAGTAACAGATGTGCCGGGTGGCTGGCAGTGCTAACGAAAAAAGTGGCTAAAAATGATAGGCTTGGATAAGAAAACCAAGCGGGTGGCTGCGCTTGGCACAGGAATAATATCTTTGTTGAGTCACAAAGAGTATTAATCGTAAAAATTAAAGCTAGAAAGAGCGTATGGGATGCGGAAGTTGTAGTACCAGTGGGCTCCCAAAAGGCTGTAAAAACAACGGTTCATGTGGCGTAAACGGTTGTGAAAAACTCACCGTTTTTGATTGGTTAAGTGATATGGAGCTTCCCACGCAAGTGGAGGCTTTTGATATAGTAGAAGTACGGTTTAAGAACGGCCGCAAGGAGTACTTTAAAAACGCCTCCAATATTCGCCTTTATATGGGAGATGTTGTGGCGGTTGAAGGTTCTCCTGGCCATGATGTTGGGGCGGTTTCCCTTACGGGCGAATTGGTAAGGCTGCAGTTGAAAAACCGTAAGCTTAAACCCGATTCACCAGAAGTGAAAAAGCTGTACCGAAAAGCCAATCAGCGCGACATTGACCTTTGGAAGGAAGCCCAGTCCAGAGAACAAGAAACCATGATTAAAACCCGGCAAATTGTTGATCGCCTGGGTTTGCAAATGAAAATTAGCGATGTTGAGTATCAAGGCGATAACAACAAAGCCACCTTTTATTACACGGCTGAATCTCGCGTAGACTTTAGAGAGCTCATTAGGGTACTAGCCGGTGAATTTAAAGTGCGTATAGAAATGCGTCAAATTGGTAGCCGTCAGGAGGCCGCTAAAATTGGCGGCATTGGTTCCTGTGGTCGCGAGTTGTGCTGCTCTACCTGGCTAACAGACTTTAGAAGTGTAAATACCTCGGCTGCGCGTTACCAGCAATTGTCATTAAATCCGCAAAAGCTGGCCGGGCAATGCGGCAAGCTTAAATGCTGTCTCAACTATGAGCTGGACTCGTATTTAGATGCGCTGGATAAATTTCCAGACACGCAGAAAAATATACAGACGCAAAAAGGAGAAGCGGTTTTCCAAAAAATGGATATTTTCAAAGAGCTGCTTTGGTACACGTATAAGGAGCCCGGTAGTGAATGGGTGGCGCTGCGCCTAAACGATGTGAAGCGTTTGTATCAGCAAAATGAAGAGGGTAAAAAACCCGAATCATTAGAAGCTTTTGACGCCAGTAAGCAACAGGCCGCCCAGATTGAATATGAAAATGTAGTGGGCCAGGATGAGCTTACCCGTTTTGATGGGCAGCGAAAAAGGAAACGTAAAAAAAGACGTTCTGGAAACAGACCTCAGCAAAATGGTTCCAAAACACAGAATAATAACGCCCAAAAAGGAAAGGGGAGACGTGGGAAACCGAAAAAGAACAATTAAATCACGGGCTGCTTTGCTCCTATTGGGTCTAGTTGTGGCCTGTGAGCCCGGCCCCATGTACGAGAACTATCTGCCGGTAGAGTCAGTGGGCTGGCACCAGGATAGCACCGCCAGTTTTCAGGTGGAGATTACCGATACCAACGCTCCCTATATGGTGATTTTTAATTTACGGGCTAACGATGCTTACCCCTATTCCAACTTATACCTCTTCAGAGAGATTCGCTCAGAAGAAGGCCTGGAATATCGGGATACCGCAGAAGTAACTTTAGCGGATGCTTACGGCCGCTGGTTAGGAGAAGGTATTGGCGAATTAAAAACCTACAGCCGGCCCTACCGCGCTCAACCCCTTCGGTTTAACCGGAAGGGCACCTACACCTTTACTTTTACACAAGCCATGCGTACCGCCCAACTACCAGGTGTGGAGGCCGTAGGGCTTACCCTTTACAAAGAAGAAAATGGCAAAGAAGAAAACAACTAAGAAAAAAGCTGCCCAAAAAAAAGATTACTCTAAGCTGGTAAAACGCTTTTGGCTTTTACTGGTCTTAGCTGCGCTGGGTGCTTTTCTGGCCCTGCTTTTAGCGGGTTTAGGTGCTTTTGGTAAACTACCCAGCTTTGCTGAAATCGAAAACCCGCGCAGCAACCTGGCCAGCCAAATCATTACCGCTGACGGGGAATTACTGGGTAAATTTTACCTGGACAATCGCACCCATGCGGAGTATGACGAGCTTTCACCCCATTTGGTCAACGCCTTGGTGGCCACCGAAGATGAGCGCTACTACGAGCACAGTGGTATTGATTTTTGGGCCATTGCCCGTGCCATTGGTACCCTGGGGCAAGCAGGGGGAGGAAGTACCATTACCCAGCAGCTGGCCAAGCAACTTTTTACCGAAACGGCCAGCAGCATTTGGGAGCGCATTCCGCAAAAATTAAAGGAGTGGGTGATTGCCGTGCGCTTGGAAAGGCACTACACCAAAGAGGAAATTATTGTGATGTACTTCAATCAAATTGATTTTCTCTACCAGGCCGATGGCATCAACTCGGCTGCCGCCATTTACTTTAACAAATCACCCGATAGCCTTAAGATTGAAGAAGCGGCTGTGTTGGTGGGCATGGTTAAAAACCCCAGTATTTACAACCCGCGCATCAACCCCGAGTTAATGCTCAAGCGCAGAAATACCGTTTTTTACCAAATGCTGCGCAACCAAATGATTACAGAAACGGAGTACGACAGCCTTAAAGAGCTGGAAATTGAACTACAGTTTAAAAGGCAAAACCACCTGGAAGGCCAGGCCCCTTATTTTAGGGAATACCTGCGCGCCTACATGAAAGACTGGATTAAGGCCAACCCTAAGCCTGATGGCGAGCCCTACAATTTGTACACCGATGGCTTAAAAATATACACCACCATTGACTCGCGCATGCAGCGCTATGCCGAAGAAGCCGTGCAGGAGCACATCAGCAATTTGCAGCGGGTGTTCTTTAAAATGGAAAAAAACCGAAAATACGCTCCTTTCCACCGGGTGAGTCAAGATGAAATTAACAGCATCCTAAAGCGCGCCATGAAACGTAGTGAGCGCTACCGCAATTTAAAACGGCAAGGACTCAGTGCCGACAGCATTGAGCGGATCTTTAATACGCCTGTGCAGATGTCGGTTTTTGCTTGGGAAGGAGACATTGATACCGTGATGTCTCCCATGGACTCCATTCGCTACTACAAACACTTTTACCAAAGTGGCATGATGTCGGTAGAGCCGCAAACCGGTTTTGTAAAGGCCTGGGTGGGAGGCATCAATTATGAGCATTTCAAGTACGACCACGTAAAGCAGGGCAGACGGCAGGTAGGTTCTACTTTTAAGCCCTTTGTGTACAGTACCGCCATTAAGCAAAAACATTACTCGCCCTGCTTTGAGGTACCCAACGTGCGCACCTGCATTGAAAAAGGAAAGTTTGGCATTCTCAAAGATTGGTGTCCAGAAAACTCCGATAATGAATACGGTGGGGTGCTTACCCTCAAAGAGGCTTTGGCCAAAAGTAAAAACACCGTAACCACCTTTTTAATGAAACAAATCGGCCCTGAGCCGGTAGTGCGGCTCATGAAGGAAATGGGCGTAGAAGCTGAGGTTCCGGTGCAGCCATCTATTGCCCTGGGCTCGGTAGACCTTTCGGTGTATGAAATGGTAGGCAGCTACACCACCTTTGTGAATAAAGGCGTGTACACCCAGCCCATTACGGTTACCCGGATAGAGGACAAAAATGGCGTGGTGCTGCAAGAATTTACGCCTAAAACCAACGAAGTGCTCAATGAAGAAGACGCTTATGTGGTGTTGGATTTACTCAAAGGGGTAACCACCGTACAAGGAGGAACGGGCATCCGTTTGCGTGCGGGTTATGGTCGCTACATGAATGATGTGGTGACGGGCTTTCCCTGGGATTTTAAAAACCCCATTGCTGGTAAAACCGGCACCACGCAAAACAATTCAGACGGTTGGTTTATGGGGGCGGTTCCCAATTTAATTACCGGAGTGTGGAGTGGCTGTGAAGACCGGGCCGCCCACTTTGGTGCCACCTACTACGGACAAGGCGCCACGGTAGCTCTCCCGGTTTGGGCACTGTTCATGGAAAAATGCTATGCTGATCCTGAACTGAACATCAGCAAAGAAGATTTTCCCAAACCCGATCAGGAATTAAGCATTGAGCTGAACTGCGAACGCTACAAGGCCAGCCAAACCGCTACTGATCCTGAGTTTAGCAATGAGGCGCAAAACCAGTTTAACTACTAAGAATTTTTAACTTAGAATTTAAAGCATTGAAAAGACTATGATTTCTAAAGTTGTTGAAAACGCTAACGCGGCCGTACAAGGCCTGCAAGACGATATGACCCTGATGCTAGGGGGCTTTGGCTTGTGTGGTATTCCCGAAAATGCCATCAGCGCCATCCGGGCAAACGGAGCTAAAAATTTAACCTGCATTAGTAACAACGCGGGTGTAGATGATTTTGGCCTGGGGCTGCTTTTGCAAACCCGGCAAATCAAAAAAATGATTAGCTCTTACGTGGGTGAAAATGACCTTTTTGAAAAGCAAATGCTCAGTGGCGTGCTTGACGTGGAATTGGTACCGCAAGGCACTTTGGCCGAACGCTGCCGGGCTGCGGGAGCGGGCATTCCCGCCTTTTACACTCCGGCCGGCTACGGCACAGAAGTAGCCCTGGGTAAAGAAGTACGCTGGTTCAAGGGCAAGCCCCATATTTTAGAACATGCCTTTGAAGCTGATTTTGCCTTTGTAAAAGCCTGGAAGGGCGATGAAACAGGCAATCTCATTTTTAAGGGTACAGCCCGTAACTTCAATCCACTCATGGCCATGGCCGGAAAAGTAACCGTAGCCGAGGTAGAAGAGTTAGTACCCGTAGGCACCTTAGACCCCAATGAAATCCATACCCCGGGCATTTTTGTCCAACGCATTTTTAAGGGCACCAACTATGAGAAGCGAATAGAGCAAAGAACGGTGAGGCAGCGGGAAGATGCTGGATGACCGCTGTTAGCTGACCGCTGTTGAAAGGTGGAGTCTACAAACCAATAGAGTTTAAGATGACCTATTTTAAATTTGAAAAATTAGAGGTTTGGCATTTGGCCATGGATTTTGCTGAGGAAATCGTTGCTGATTCAAAGACTTTTCCCAAAAGCGAACTTTACAACTTAACTTCTCAAATTACTAGAGCCGCAGACTCTATTGCATTAAATATTGCGGAGGGATGTATTGGACAAACCGGACCAGAGTTCAGAAGATTCTTGTCCTATGCCATACGTTCCGCAGCTGAAACAGCTACCTGTTTAATAAAGGCCAAAAGACGGGGATACATTGATAAAGATAAATTTGACCAGCATTATAAAGAGTGCTTTAAAATTACCAATAAACTTTCAGCTCTTAAGAGCAGCATTAAAAATTAGTTATAGGAATTGAAGATAAAATGCACCGGTCATCGGTCATCAATCATCTAACAAAATACAAAGTATGCTAACAAAAGAACAAATCGCCCAACGCATTGCCCAAGAAATGGAAGACGGCTACTACGTAAACCTGGGGATTGGTATTCCCACCTTAGTAGCCAATTACATTCCCGAAGGTATTTCGGTAGAGTTTCAAAGTGAGAACGGCATTTTAGGCATGGGGCCTTTCCCCTTTGAGGGAGAGGAAGATGCCGATTTAATCAATGCCGGTAAGCAAACCATTACCGCCCAACCGGGAGCCGCTTTTTTTAACAGCAGCACCAGCTTTGCCATGATTCGTGGGCAACACGTACAAATGACGGTGCTGGGCGCCATGGAGGTAGCCCAGAATGGCGACATTGCCAACTGGAAAATTCCTGGTAAAATGGTTAAAGGCATGGGGGGCGCCATGGATTTAGTGGCCAGTGCCGAGAATATTATTGTGGCCATGATGCACACCAACAAAAAAGGCGACAGCAAGCTTCTGACCAAATGTACTTTACCCTTAACCGGGGTAAACTGTGTGAAAAAAATTGTGACCAACCTGGCCGTGCTGGAGGTAAAAGACAATGCCTTTCACTTAATGGAGCGCGCACCAGGCGTAGGCGTAGAGGAAATTCAAGCCGCTACCGAGGGGAAGCTGATCGTAGATGGCGATGTGCCTGAAATGAAGCTTTAAACCGCGGAAGCCTTGTCTAGAGCTACCCCTAAAATGAAAAGGCAAACTAACGCTCTGTTTGCCTTACTGGTACTGGTTTGTCTAGTTATATTTAGCTTTTCACGTTACTGGGAAAAAAAGCAGGTTATTGAATGGGACGTAACTATTTACTACGCCTACCTGCCCGCTATTTTCATTTATGATGATTTAAAATTTGAAAACATCAGTACTGATGAGTGGGCCAAACGACAGTTCTATTTAAATACTGACACCGCTGGCAATAACTATTTAAAAATGACCAGCGGGCTGGCCTTTTTGTACAGTCCGTTTTTTGTGGGTGCGCATCTTTTTGCCACCAATTCGCAGGCTTTTCCAGCCGATGGTTTTAGTGTGCCCTATCGTTTTGCATTGCTTTTAAGTGCCCTCTTTTTTACACTTTGGGGTTTGCACTTTTTACGGATGGTCTTGCAGCGTTTTTTCAGCCCCTGGATAGCGGTGCTGGGTGTGATTCTCATCTACTGTGGCTCCAATTTACCCTATTACAGCTTTGTAGAGCCTATGACCCACGCCTACAACTTCTTTTTAGTAAGCTTGATTCTCTGGGCCTTTTTCAAATATTTTAATAAACCTCGCTGGGCTCTGGCCGCCCTCATTGGCCTGGCTTCCGGCTTACTCACGCTCATCAGACCCACTGATATTTTAGTACTGCTCTTTCCAGTAGCTTATTGGCTTTTCAGCCGAAAGAGGCCCACGCTCAAAACCATGGCACCCCACCTGTTGCTGGCGGGGGTGTTAGGGGCGCTGATGATCAGTCCGCAATTGTTTTACTGGCACTACGCTACCGGAAACTGGGTAGTGTACAGCTACAATGATGAAAGCTTTTTCTTCCACGACCCCGAAATTTGGAAGGGTTATTTCAGCTACCGTAAAGGCTGGTTTGTGTACGCCCCTATCTTGTGGTTCAGCCTGCCCGGTTTTATTCTGCTGGCCCGCCATCGCGCCAAGCGCCCTTTAGTGTTGGGCATGGTGCTAACCGTTTTGGCGGCCAGTTGGGTAACCTTTAGCTGGTGGTGTTGGTGGTATGGCGGTGGTTTTGGCGCCCGCCCTATGATTGAGTTTTTACCCTTAATGGCCCTGGCTTTGGCCGCCACTCTGCAAGCTGTGTCTGGCTTAAAGGTGTACTGGAAAGCTCCGGCCATAGCCGCCTTGGTGTTTGTAACCGGTTGGAGTATCTTTATGAATAAGCAATACAAAAGCCAGATTTTTCATTGGGATAGCATGAGCAAAGAGCTGTTTTGGGCGCAGTTTTTTAAGGATCACTTTGTTGAGAACTACAATCAACTCACAGATCCCCCCGATTACGAAGCGGCTAAGCAAAATAAGAATGTAAATTAGTTTGCTGTGGCCAAACGCCTTACGAATCAACCACTCAGCGTAATACTCTCTCTGCTTTTGGGCGTGCTTATCTTAGGATTGTTCCTCTATTATTTCTGGGCCATCAATTTTAAAGGTCTCAATTCAGATCACGCCATACACGCCTTAATGGCGCGTAAGTTTCAGTTGGATGAAAACCTCTATTACTGGGGGCAAGATCGCTTGGGGAGTTTTATTCCCATGCTGGCCGCCCCCCTGCAGAATTTAGGCATCCCCTCTTTGTGGGCGGCATCCATCAGTCAACTTTTGGTAATCTTAAGCACTTTCTATTTTTTGCAAAAACACTTTAGCCATGCTTGGTTTAAGCTGGCGATGGCGCTCATCCTATTTCTGCCCATTTACCCTTTTTTAATGCAAGTGATGATTGGCCATCCCTATTTGGCCCATCACTTTTTTACGGCCGCTTTCTTAGCCTTGCCGCTAAGCACCAAGCTTGCTAGGCGCTGGCAGGCCATGCTCTTACCCGTGCTGATGGGTTTGGCTCTGTGGAGTTCTGAACTAGCCTTGGTGGGAATCATAGCTTTTGCCCTCTGCTACCCGCGTTTTTACCGCCCGCTCTTAAAAAAGCATGCTTTGTTTTTCACGCTGGGGGTACTCTTCAGCGCAGGCTTTTTGTATTACGCTAAGGCTACTGCGCACCACCTGGCTCCCTATCAGCAAACGGTGGCTTCTTGGCCGCAAATTCAAGAGACGGTAACTATTTATGCCCATCATTTGGGAGAGGTTCTTCAGTTTGCCGGGAATAAACCCTACAATTCATTTTTGGCCTATGTGCTTATTATTCAAGTGGGGGTGCTTGGAGTAGTGGCACCCTGGCGCAGCTTAGTTCAAAATCGCTTCTTCCTGTTTTCGGTCCTTACGGCCGGAGGGACAGTCGTAGCTGTAGTCATTTCCGCCTGGGCGGTTTTCATGAGTAGGCCCTTCAATTATTTTGTGCCCGCCTTTTTCTTTTTACTCTTGGCTTTTTTAGCGGTCTGGCAAGAGGTCTTTAAAAAATGGCAAGGCCAACCAGTTCAAAGAATGGCGCAAACCGCTTTGGGATTGTACCTATTGGCGCATCTGTTGGCAAGCCTAATTTTTATTGAGAAGCACAGCTTTAATTTTGAAGACCGGCTCACGAACGCCCAGTCTAAAGACTTTGCCGCGCATTTAGTGCATGAGAACGGAGACAATGAATTGGGCTTTATGAGCACTTATTGGAACGCTTATTTAACCGGTGCGCAGAATGATTTAATTTTCCCCCTGCCCTGCCAAGGCTCAGAAGCGCGTTATTTTGATTATTACCTAAAAATGTTTCGGAAACCAGTGGTGTTTGTGCGCAATGGTTGTGTACCTGAATTAAGGGATACCCTGATTCAGCAAAAGCAGGTTTTAGTTAAAACCTCTCCGGTGCATCATTGGGACACTTTGGATTACGCTTATTACCGAGGTTTGGGCATGGTACACGAGGTTTACTCAAAGCGCGATTAATACCCTTCTTCCCTTTTGAAAGGTTTCAATATACTTGAATCTTGGCGCTTTTTTAGAGCCATGTGAAATTTAGATTCAAAAACAAGAAACTACAACTGACTGGCGGCAATCAACTTCTGGGTGTACTCTTGCTTTGGCTGACGGTACACATCCTCAGCCAGGCCGGCTTCTACTACCTTACCATCTTGCAAGACCACCATGCGGTCGCAAAAGTATTTGACCACATTGAGGTCGTGGCTAATAAACAGGTAGGTGAAGCCAAACTCGTCTTTCAAGTCGTTAAGCAGGTTGAGAATTTGCGCTTGCACGCTCACGTCTAGGGCACTCACTGATTCATCGCAAACAATAAAATCGGGTTGTACCGCCAAAGCCCGGGCAATGCCAATACGTTGGCGTTGGCCACCGCTAAATTCATGGGGGTAGCGGCCGTAGTACTCTTTTAGCAAACCCACTTTTTCCAGTAGACTTTCCGCCTCCTCTTTAGCTTGGGCCGAGCTGCGCTTGTGTTGCACTTGCAGTACTTCGGCAATAGCATTACCGATGGGCATACGCGGATTTAAGGAGGCAAAAGGGTCTTGAAAAATAATTTGGATTTTGCGGTGCAGTTTGCGCCACTGGGCAGTGGAGGCTTTTGCCAGATCAATTTTTTCGTAGAAAATTTCACCTGCACTGGCTTTTTCCAGACCTACCAACAAACGGCCTAAGGTGGTTTTTCCAGACCCTGATTCGCCCACCAAACCCAGCGACTCACCAGGATACACTTCTAAAGAAACCTGATTGAGCGCGGCCACAGACTGAGCGCTTTTAAAAAGCCCCTGAGCCGATTGAAAGAACTTGGAAAGATTACGAATTTCAAAAAGGGGCGCTTGTTTTAAGCGACTTAAGGTGCGCTCCTCTTTTACCTGGGGGCTAATTACTTCGCGGCTGGCATTTTCATTTAATAAAAAGTCCCGCACCAAAGGGAGGCGCTTATCATACGAATCTGCCGTGGGCCGGCAAGCCAAAAGCCCTTTGGTGTACGGATCTTGCGGATGATTAAAAACGGTATGGGCTGAGGCATATTCTTTCAAATGCCCTTGGTGCAACACCAGAATAGAATCAGCCACTTGGTGCACCACTTGCAAATCATGACTAATGAAAATCAGTGCCATGCCATACTCTTGCTGCAGTTTTTTAAGCAGCTTTAAAATCCCGGCTTGCACACTTACGTCTAAAGCGGTGGTGGGCTCATCGGCAATAAGCAGCTTGGGTTTGCAGGCCAAAGCCATAGCAATCATAACCCTTTGTTTTTGGCCACCACTCAGTTGGTGTGGGTAGGCCCTGTACATTTGTTTGGCGCGGGGCAACTCTACTTCTTCAAATAAGGCTATCACCTTTTTTTTGCGGGCTGTGGCTTTGAGGGTGGTATGCTGACGAAGCATTTCGGCCACCTGTGCCCCGCAGCGGATACTGGGGTTTAGGGCGCTCATGGGCTCCTGAAAAATCATGGCCATTTGCTGGCCGCGCATGGGGCTAAATTGATCTTCGGTGAGGTTCAGAAGGTTCTTCGCCTTAAAAAGGAGATGGCCACTAGCCCGCAAGTTGGGTGGCAACAGGCCCATGATGGCTAGGCTGGTTAAAGATTTACCACTGCCACTTTCCCCTACAATACCCAGTGTTTCACCAGCCTGCACCGTAAAACTAAGCGGGTGCACCAGAATTTGGTCGCCCGCTTGCACGGAAAAATTTTGCGCCTCTAAGAGAGTTTCAGGCATGAGAGGAAACCACTTTAAAATCATCAAAGTTAGTGAAGCCCGTAAGCTTTAGGAAAACCCGGGCCAAGGTAACGGTATCCTTTTCGCAATAGCGGCTAATCCTTTCCAGGTCTTTTTCTTGCCAGTATACCGCTCCCACTTGGCTGCCGTCAATATCATCTTTAGGCGTGGGCAAACCGAAGGCCGCGGCCAGCAATTTCAGGCTGGTAAAATTCTTACGGTCGCCAAATTTCCACATTTCTAAAGTGTCTAAATGCGGCACCTCCCAGGGTTTGGCGCCACTGGTGTCTAATTGAGGCGGCAGAGCGAGGCCGTTTATGAGCATTCTGCGGCTCAGGTAGGGGAAGTCAAACTCCTTACCGTTATGGGCACATAGACTGTAGCCTTGGGCGTGATCCTGCAAAAGACTGGCAAAAGCCTGTAAAAGCTCGTGTTCTTGGTGGCCGCAAAAGCTCTTTACCCGTAGGGTTAAACCCGATGGTTCTTGCGTAAAGAAGCCGCAGGAGATGCAAACTACCCGGCCAAACTCAGCCAAGATGGCCGCCCGTTGAGGGTAGAACTCTTCGGCACTAAGTTCCTGCCGTTGGTAGCGGGTTTTTTCATCCCAGAGGTGCTGCCAGTTTTCGGGTAAATCGGCAAAATGCTCTTGCTGGCTTACGGTTTCAATGTCTAAAAAAAGGATTTTAGAAAGGTTTATCTCTCGCATGGTATCGGCTTTAAAGCCAAAGTACGAAAAGGGCTTTTTATAAATGCATTTTTTTGAAACTGGAAAGGGACCATTTAATTGGATGCGGAGTAATTAGATTTTGTATTTACAAATCATAAATATAAAGTACCAATAAGCATCTTTACCTCTTCCTTACCCGATGCCCTTTTAAAACAGCTTAATGAGGCGGCTAAAAGTTTAAATATGCCCAAAAACAAGCTGATTGAAAAAGCATTGACCCTATACCTAGATCAGTTGAAACGAGCTCAGTACGTGCAGTCTTACAGGAAAGCAGGGCAAGATAAAGAGGCTATGGCTATGGCCGAAGAAGGTATGTTGGATTATTTTAAACAACTAGAGCAAGCGGATGCTACAAGGTGAAATTTGGGAGGTGTACTTTAACCCTACCCAAGGCAGTGAGCAAAGTGGGAAGCGGCCAGCGGTAATAGTAAGTGGAAACTTGGTAAACCATTATTTACAAGTGGTAATTGTTTGCCCGTTAACTACCAGTGTTAAAAATTATAAAGGCAATGTGGTGCTAAAGCCTACTGATTTAAATGGCCTCAAGGCCCCATCAGAGATTTTAACTTTTCATATCCGCTCTATCTCTAAAAAGCGGTTTTCCAAAAAGTTAGGTCAAATTTCAAAGCCTGAATTAGAGCAAATTAAGTCTTGTTTAAATGACCTATTGCGTTATTAAAGCTACGCTACCTTTGTCTTTATGAAAATGGACTGGCATACTTGTTTTACACCTCAACGTTTTGGTGTAAAACGCGACTCGGTAGACTCACGCTCTGATTACGAACGTGACTACGACCGACTGATCTTTTCATCGGCCTTTAGGCGCCTGCAAAACAAGACGCAGGTATTTCCATTACCTGAGCATGTTTTTGTGCACAACCGCCTTACCCACTCCCTGGAAGTGGTAAGTGTAGGGCGTTCCCTGGGCATGATGGTGGGCCAGCAACTCTCTGAGCAAAAGGAAATTTTTGACGATCCTGAGGCACGCTATTTTTACGAAAATCAACTGCGAAACGTGATTTCTACCGCTTGTCTGGCGCACGATTTAGGCAATCCTGCCTTTGGTCATTCTGGCGAGGAGGCGATTTCCAAGTATTTTCTAGATCGGCAAAATGACCGGGCTTTTCGCGATTTGTTTACCAAAAAACAATGGCAAGATCTCATTCGCTTTGAAGGCAATGCCAATGCCTTACGCATTTTAACCCGGCAATTCAAAGGGCGGTTAAAGGGCGGCTATCAGCTTACCTATACCAGTTTGGCCAGTATTTTAAAATACCCTTGTGAATCTACCGCAACGCATAAATTAGCTGGGAAGCATCGCTCTAAATACGGGTTTTTCCAATCCGATAAAGAAACATTCCTGGAGATTGCGGGCCACTTGGGTCTCATCCGCGAAAGCGCAGAGCCACTGGCTTATTTGCGCCACCCTTTTGTGTTTTTGGTGGAGGCCGCTGATGATATTTGCTATAGCATTATTGATTATGAAGATGCCCACCGTTTGGGAATTCTCACTTTTGAGGAGGTAAGAGAAGATCTTCTGCAGCTCATTGAGTTAAACCCCCAGGAAAACCGCAGCCGCCTTTATCAAAACCTGGAAAATCTGCGGGAGGATAAAAATGAGTCGGTAGCCTATTTACGAGCCAAAGCCATTAATTTTTTGGTGCGCTCTTGTGCGCAGGTATTTTTAGAAAACCAGGAAGCCTTGTTAAAGGGTGAGTTTAAGACTTCACTTATGGATAGCCTCACTGAGCTAAGGGTGCCGCTGGAGCGGATTGCTAAAAAATCGGTGGGCAAGATTTACAACCATGAGAGTGTGATTAAAATTGAACTAGCCGGCTTTAAGATTATGAGTGGCCTCATTGAAGATTTGGTGGAGGCTGCGCTCACTTCGGTCAACATGCGGCAAAAGCGGCATAAAAAACTGCTTTCACTGGTTCCCTTGCAGTTTCGTTTTGAGGAGCAGGATAGTGCCTATGAAAAAGTGATGTGCATGTTGGATTATGTATCGGGCATGACCGATAACTATGCCCTGGAACTGTATCGGAATTTGAGAGGTATTTCTGTACCTACGATTTAGCCGAAGGTGTCACCCTGAGCGGAGTCGAAGGGGGTAAACCCAAGGCCTATCTATAAAAATTAAGAGCTGGTTTGAAGTAAATTCGAATAACTAACTCATCCTGCTATACAGCCCGCCATGGTTCGACTACCGCTCACCATGACATGGAGCGGTGAAGTGACTTCCCAAGAAATTGTATTCTGTACAAGTTCACCTTAAGCGGAGCCGAAGCTAAATCAACTCCAAATCTTCAGCGGGAATCCAGCCCAGCTTGCCATCGGGCAGGCGGATCTTGCGCCAGCCCTCAAAGCTTTGCAGCACGGTGGCTTTGGTGCCTTCGTGCAAAATGAGCACGTCTTCGGCTGTTTCAGAGGGACCGCTTTTTACGTAAGCACTGGTGCTCAGCACTATGGCTCCCTGGTTGTTTTTTAAGTTGTGCCGGTGGCTAAAAGCCAAAACCAAACTTACAATGCCTAGCAGTAATCCGGCTGCAGCCGTACTAAAACCTACCCGCCCTAAACGGCTGTAGAGGTACAGCGCCAAGCCCAGCACCAGCAAACCCAAGCCTAGCAGGCTTAAAATAGCCCAACCTTTTGGGGAGAGCAATTGCAGCAGCCCCAGGTAGGCCGTGCGCACCAACGTTTTGGGCAGCTCCTCAAAACGGTCTACCGTTTTTTCATGGGCAATGGCCAAGTTTTGCTGGGTATCTTCATCATTGGGCTTTAGCTTTAGGGCACGCTCGTAATGCAAAATGGCCCGTCCCAAATTTCCCAGTTTGTAATAGGTATTCCCCAGATTGTAATGCAGGGCCGCACTTTCCAAGTTTTGCTCTGCCGGTATTTGCTGATACCACACCAAGGCAGAATCATACCTTTCCGCTTGATAAGCGGCATTGCCTTTTTGAAAGAGGGCAGCCGCCTTATTTTCTTGCGCTTGCAGAAAACCTGCGGCCAGAAGTGCTAAACTGAGCCAAAGTGTTTTCATACTTGTTTTTCAATTTCAGTGAGCAAATTGGCGGTAGTTTCAAAATCTTCTTGTGGGTTTTGCCCACCGGCCGAGGTGTACCGGGCCATTTCCGCGGCATTAAGGGTGTCCAGAGCTTTTTGCAGGGTATCTTCCTGCACGCCTAATTTGCGCAGGTTTTCGGCTATGTTTTCTTTGCTCAATTGACTTGGGGGCATACCCAGCTTATTGCCAAAATAACCCCATAAGGCAGAAGCCAGGGCCTGGTAAAAAGCATCGGCATTTTGGGTTTTTAAGGCTTTTTTGGCCGAAGCTAAATGCTTACGGGCCATTTTGGCGGCCTTTTGTTGGCGCAGCGCGCCCGGGTTTTGTCCGGCTCGGTTTTGCCAACGGTACCAGGCAATCAAGCCTAGAGCCAGGGCTAACAATCCGCTGAAAAGCGCATAAAATAAAGTGCTGCCTAAAAAGGTGCTGTTGGTGCTTTGCCACTGCGGCAGCTCTGTTTTTATAAAAAGAATGTCTTTACCAATAAACTTGACCGCTTCTTTTTCACTGCTGGTTACGCCCCCGTCTGCTACACCGGGGGGAGGCGCCTGCCCGCCCGTTACGGTAATTTCAAAAGTTTGGCTGGTTAGGGTTTGGTAACGGCCGGTTTTAGGATTAAAAAAGCTAAAGCTGATGGGACCAATTTTATAGGTTCCGCTGTAGCGTGGCACCAAGAGGTACTCTACCTTTTTTTGACCGCGCATGCCAAAACTCCCCACCCGGCTAGACTCTTCCCGCTCTGGGTCAAAGACTTCAAAGGCGGCCGGAAACTCTACTTCTGGTAAGGTGGCCAACTTGATATTCCCGGTGCCCTTAAGTTCCAAGGTAAGCGTTACTGATTCATCAGTGGTAATGTTGCTTTGGCTGAGACGGGCTTCAAAGTCAAAGTTGCCAACCGCCCCGCTAAAATTAGCGGGTTTCCCCGAAAGGGGTAGGGGTTTCACCTCAATGGTGGGGAAGCTTTCTTTCAGCTCCAGGTCTACTCTGCGGCCAATGGCCCGACCAAAAAAATCATAGCGACCAGTGGGTACGCTGGTGGGGATGGTCATTTCAACCGCCCCTGGCTTTTGGTTACCTGATTTTTGGGGAATCAGCACCAGCTCACGGATGCTGGCGGTGTTGAAGCGCTCTCCGTTTATAACCTCTGACTCTGTTGTTATGCGGTCCTGATCTACTTCTTCTTTGTAAAAGCCTGTAAATTCAGGCTCCTTGATCAACTGAGGGTTGCCAATTTCATTGCGGAAAAACACCTTGTATCGGGCGTAGATGGGCTCACCTTGGTACACAGAGCGTTTGCTTACCAGCGGCTTGAAGTACACATTTTTTCGGGCACGCCCCTCCGGACTGTTTTCCTGCACCGGTTTTTTGTCGGTAACCGTAATGGTGAGGGGCTCCGTTTTGTAGGTTTTACCATCATGCTTAATAAAAGCCGGGGCAATGGTGTAGGTACCTTTAGAACGCGCGATGAGGGTATAGCCGTACGACATTTTAAAGCGCGTGCCGGTATTGTCCATGTACGTGCTCATAGAGGTGTTGGGCCCGCCTAGCACCTGAAAGCCGTTGAAATTTGGGGGCGTAAAATTTTGGCCGCGCACATTTACGCTAAACTCTACGGTAAAGCGCTCATCAACCGCCACGGTAGTGCTGTTTACTGAGGCGCTAAAATCAATTTGCGCGCTTAAGCTCACAACCGTGCAAAGCAAGATGCTAACTACAATATGGGCCACCCGGCTAGTCATTACCAATCTTTTTCAGAGGGATTAGGTTTGCTTTTCACTTTTTTCTTCAGGAGTTTCTTCTGTAGCTTTTCTTCATCGCGTTCCAGTGCCTTCAACAGGCGCTCCGCATCTTCACGGCTAATCTGGTTTTTTTGCGGTTCACCCCGCTCACCTTCTTTAGGCTTCTTTTCGGAATCTTGCTGATCGCCCTCCTGAGGTTTTTGTTCGTCTTGTTTTTGTTCGTTCTCTTGCGGTTTATTCTGGTCACCCTCTTTGTCTTCAGGGTTCTGTTTCTTTTGATCTTGTTGCGAGTCTTTATTTTTCTCTTTATCCTTTTGGTCGTCTTTTTGATCTTGGTCTTTATCCTGGTTTTTCTGCTGCTGTTGTTGCTGCTTTAGCTCGCGCATGGTTTTAGCCAAATTGTAGCGGGTCTCATCATCTTTAGGATTCTTGAGTAGTGATTGCTTGTAGCTTTCCACGGCCTTTTGCAGGTTTTTTTGCTGGCGATAGGTGTTGCCCAAATTGTGTAAAGCGTGGGCTTGCAGGTCCTCGGTTTCGGCAGCGGCCAAACCTTGCTGAAAAGCCTCTAAAGCCTCATCATAGCGTTCTTGCTTGTACAAGGCATTGCCCAGATTTAGTTGCGCCTCCACCTTTTTCTCCTGTTTGGGTTCTTCCAGGGCCTTACGGTACGATACTTCGGCTTCATCAAACTTGTTGCCCTCATACAGGCTGTTGCCTTGGTTTACCTTTTCGCGGTAAGCTTGGGTTTGCCCCGAAATACTCCAGGCAAGCCCTAAGAGCAAAGTGCTACTAAAAATTCTAAGCATCTTTTTCATGACGGGCAAAGAGATTTAAATTTTTGAACCATTGAGTTTTACGGTGCAGGATAAAGGCATCCAGCAAAAGCAGAAGGATGGCCGGTCCTAGCAGCCATTGAAACTGGTCTTCATAATCGGAAAAAAGGCTGGCTTCAAATTCCTTTTTCTCCATTTTCATAATTTCTTCCATAAGGGTTTTAACCACGGTGCGGGTGCTCTTCCCGCTAAGGTAGGCCCCACCACTGCCAGTGGCAATTTCAGCCATTAAGTCTTCATTCAATTGGGTAATTACCACGTCTCCGGCTCGGTTTTTTTTGTAGCCCACGCGCTGGCCGTTGCGGGTAACGGGTATGGGTCCTCCGCGGGCGGTACCCAAGCCCACCCCATAAATGGTAATATTGTTTTCCTTGGCAAGGGCCAGCGCGTCTTCAATGCCGGCTTCGTGGTCTTCGCCATCCGAGAGAATGATCAGTAAGCGGTTTTTCTGGTCCTCATCGTCAAAGTAATTGGAAGCCAACTCTATAGCTTCTCCTATGGCGGTGCCTTGCGAGGGAATCAAATCAGTAGAAATATTGGACAAAAACAGGCGGGCAGCGCCATAGTCTGTGGTAATGGGCAACTGCGGATAAGCCCGTCCGGCATAGGTGATAATTCCTACACGATCGCCCACCAGTTCATCCAAGGTTCGGGAAACGGTCAGTTTAGCGCGCTCCAAACGGTTGGGTTGAATATCCTCGGCCAGCATGCTTTTACTTACGTCAATGGCAAAGACAATATCTACGCCCTTGCGTTTTACCGTTTCCAGGCTAGTACCCACTTGCGGGTTTACCAGGGCCAAACTGAGCAGGCTAAT
Source organism: uncultured Bacteroidota bacterium (assembly GCA_913057235.1). Lineage (GTDB taxonomy): Bacteria > Bacteroidota > Bacteroidia > Flavobacteriales > Schleiferiaceae > CAJXNI01. Next base: position 89,609 of record CAJXNI010000004.1, on the reverse strand, counting down.
AATTAGTAGGCTCAACACCAGTTTGAGCACGGGCTTATTGAAACTACGCTCGGGCACTAGTTTTTGCAAAAGGGGGCTCTCGGCAAAAGCCCGCTGCGCCTTTTTACGCCAGCGCAGGTAAAAGGCAAATAGCAACAAGACCGCTGGTAACAGCAGAAGGATATAAAAATATTCAGGTGCTTGAAACTGATACATTACACAAAGCTTTTTAAGAGAGTGTAGCGTAATAAAAGTTCTCCACAAAAAAGGCCCAAGGCCCAAAGCACAAACCCCGTGAACTTCTCATCATAGGTGTAAAACTTCATTTCCTGCAACTTGGTCTTTTCCAGGCTGTCAATTTCCTTGTAAATTTCCTCCAGCTTTTTATTGTCGGTGGCCCGGAAGTAACGCCCACCGGTTAAATCAGCTATTTTTTTAAGCAGTTTTTCATCAATATTTACCGGCACATAACCATAGCGGAAGCTGCCATTTGGTAAATAGGCTACCGGGCTGCGAGCCTGGCCTTTAGTGCCCACCCCAATAGTGTAGACTCTGATTTTGAATTCCTGAGCCAATTGCGCTGCGGTGAGTGGCGCAATCTCACCGCGGTTGTTTTCCCCATCGGTAAGAAGTATGATTACCTTGCTTTTGGCAGTACTTTCTTTGAGCCGATTTACCGCTGTGGCCAGACCCATGCCAATGGCCGTACCGTCTTCAATAAGCCCGTATTTCAATTCGAGCAAGGCATTTTTTAAAACTTTATGGTCACTGGTAAGGGGTGTTTGCGTAAAACTTTCACCGGCATACACGGCCAAGCCAATACGGTCATTGGGCCGGTCGTTAATAAAGTCAGAGGCTACTTCTTTGGTGGCTTCCAGCCGATTGGGCCGCAAGTCTTGCGAAAGCATACTGGCCGAAACATCCAAGGCCATAATAATGTCGATGCCTTCTAGGTCCTTGCTCTTAGACTGCTCTTCAGCCGTGCGGGGACGAGCCAGGCCTACAATGGCCAAGCCAATGGCAAAAATACGGAGGGTAGGCAAGAGGTGCCTGAGGTAGCTAAGTAGATTACCCTGACCGCGTGCTAAAAACTCGGTGCCGGGGTAGCGTAATTCCGGACTGAGCTTTGCCCGTTTGTACCAAAACCAAAAAGCCAGCAGGGGCATCACCAACAGCCCCCATAAAAACTCCGGATTTTCAAATTGGTAGTTAAACATGGGCCTCCTCCTGTTTTAAAGTTTCATGCACCAGATTGCGTACGCTTTGCAGTGCTTGCTCATGGGTTGCGGCTAGCGGCTTTTCTTTGGCAAACTTTACCAAGGCGCTAGTGTGTAAAAAGTCCTTAAGCTGGCCTTTAAGGCTTTCGCTTATGGGAAGCCTATCCATTTTTTGCGCTAGCTCAGCCGCGGTACTTTCCATGGCCTTAAGGGCGTAGGCAGCTTCTAAATAGTGGCGTAGAATGTCTACCAACTCCGAGTAGTACAACTTGATGCCGCCTTTTTGCCAGAGCTCTTGGGCTGCTAATTCTTTAAGGTCTTGCAGGGCTGTTTCATGCGGGCTTATCTGCCTGCGTAGAGCTATGGCTGACTCGGGTTTCTTTTGTTTACGCAAATAGAAGAAAACGGCCAAGGCCAAGCCTACAATACCCAAAGCCAAAAGCACCCATTTTAAGGTGTCCCACAAAGATTTTTCTACCGCCAAGGGTTTTTTAATGTCGTACAATTCAGGCCCCTCCTTTACATCAGGCATGAATACTTCCAAGATTAATCGCTGGCTTTGCGCGATGGCTTTACCGTTCTGCATCAGGCTTAAAGCCGGAATAACCACAAAACCACTATCAAAAGAAGTGATGGTAAAACGCTGTTGTAATTGAAGGCCCTGCTTGGTGTTAAGAGTATCTACTGCGCTGGTTTTAACCAGGGTTAAACCCGATATGGTATCCGGTAAAAAGGGAAGTTGTGCCTGGCCTTCAAATTGAGCGTTTACCGTTAAAACTACCTGTTCACCAATGCTTAGTTGGCTGGTGTCGGCATCCAGGGTAAGCTTTGCCGGCTGGGCCTTAAGCAGGCTTAAGGCGCTTGTAAACACCAAAAAGAAAAGCCACTTTCTCATGCACTGCGTTTTTTAAAGTAACCTAACAATTGTTTAGCGTAGCTTTCATTCACATTAATGCTTAGCTGGCCCGCCCCGCTTTTGGTAAAGCTTTGCACAAAATATTTTTGGTGTTGGGCAAAACGCTGCCGCACCCTTTGTTGAATTTTAGCGCTGGAAGTGTTCACCCAGGCAATTTGCCCTGTTTCAGGGTCTTTCATGGGAATGATGCCCAGGGCCGGCAATTCCCGTTCACGCTCATCAAAGATTTGAATACCAGTAACATCGTGCTTGCGGGCCATTATCTGTAATGCATCCCGATAGTTGAGATCTCTGAAATCAGACAGCACAAAGGCAATAGCCCTGCGTTTTTGAAATGAGGTGAAAAAGCGCAGCGCCTCTGCAATATTGGTTTTTCGGCTTTGGGGTTGAAAGTCAATAAGCTCGCGAATAATGCGCAGCGTATGCGTTTTTCCCTTGGCGGGAGGTATGAATTTCTCTACCCTGTCACTGAAAAAAATCACCCCCACCTTGTCGTTATTTTGAATAGCCGAAAAGGCCAACGTTGCGCAAATTTCGGTGATCATTTCTCGCTTTAATTGCACTTGGGTACCAAAATCTCCTGAGCCGCTCACGTCTACCAAAAGCATCAGCGTAAGCTCCCTTTCTTCTTCAAAAACTTTAATGTAGGGTTCATTCAACTTAGCCGATACATTCCAGTCAATAGCGCGAATGTCGTCTCCCGCTGCGTATTTACGCACTTCGCTAAAAGCCATACCCCGCCCCTTAAAGCTGCTGTGGTATTCCCCACTAAAAATGTGGTTACTCAGCCGCCTGGTCTTAATTTCAATTCTGCGTACTTTTTTGAGTAGCTCTTGGGTATCCATGGTTTTATATGAGACTTGGGTACTAAGTATTAAGTAGTGAGACTTCGCTTCTGAGACTTGTTTAGTTATGGGTCAAACACTCATCCGGCTCTAAAAAATCAACTTCCGTCTTCCGCGCTTCTCACGGTACTTCTACGTGGTCTAAAATCTGATTGATAATGTCTTCAGAGCCTACGTTTTCGGCCTCAGCCTCATAGGTAATGCCAATACGGTGGCGCAGCACATCATGCGCTACCGCCCGCACATCTTCCGGAATTACATAGCCTCTGCGTTTAATAAAGGCATACACTCGAGCCGCATTGGCCAAATTAATGCTACCCCGCGGTGAAGCTCCAAAATCAATCAAGGGCTTAAGGCTGTTCATGCGGTATACTTCGGGCGTACGGGTGGCAAAAATGATGTCTAAAATGTACTTCTCAATTTTCTCATCCATGTACACCTCCTGCACGGTTTTACGGGCCTTTAAAATAGTATCAATGCTTATCACCTTTTTCACGGGCTCATTGGTGCCGCGTAGATTTTGACGCATAATCATACGCTCTTCTTCCTGGCTGGGGTAGGTGATGACAGTTTTCAGCATAAAGCGGTCGCTCTGGGCCTCAGGCAGGGGATAGGTGCCTTCCTGTTCTACCGGGTTTTGGGTGGCCAGCACCAAAAAGGGTTCGGGTAATTTAAACGTTTCCTCCCCAATGGTTACCTGCCGTTCTTGCATAGCTTCCAGCAAGGCACTTTGCACTTTGGCCGGGGCGCGGTTAATCTCATCGGCCAGCACAAAGTTGGCAAATACCGGTCCGTGCTTTATGGCAAACTCATTTTTTTGCATGTTGTAGATTTGCGTGCCCACCACATCACTGGGTAGCAAATCTGGGGTGAATTGTATGCGGCTATAGTGTGCATCAATGGCCGAGGCTAAAGATTTCACGGCTAGCGTTTTGGCCAGCCCGGGTACGCCTTCCAGTAAAATGTGGCCATTGCCGAGCAATCCAATGAGCAAGCGTTCCAGCATTTTTTTCTGGCCCACAATACTCTTGTTTACTTCCATCATTAACAAGTCAATGAAAGCACTCTCACGCTCAATTTTTTCATTAATGGCTTTAATGTCTACAGCGCTGTTGGTTGTTTCCATATCAGTAGCATCATTTTCTCGGCACTTTAGTGTGCCAATAGGGTACGCGAAATTGCTTTTAAAAGTTTTTTTGCCTTGTTAAAGCCTTGTTAAAAGGTTTTGAGAAACGGCACCTAACACTGCCTTAACCTTAGGGGTGAAAATTAAACCCTGGAAGCCAAGGGCCTGAAGAATTCTAACTATTAAAAGAAGCGCCTCGCAAAGGAGCTTTGTTAAGCCCGTCTCAAATAATTGTTAAGCGCGGCTGATTTTAGCAACCTTTTCTTAAACCTAATAAAGGGGTCACTTAACCTTACCCCGGCATCTTTAGGCTTTCAAAAAATCTCAAATTCACAACACATGAAAAAACTAGTACTCTTAGGCGCAGCTGTAAGCTTTAGCCTGGTGGCGATGGCCCAAAATGCCTTTAGCCCCAAAATTAATGTAACGGACTGGGAGCCCACCACGGTGGTGGTTCCTCCTTCACCCATGATCACCCAATATCTTTTCATTGGCGGTCATCATAAAGTGCAAACTACCGCTACCTATGGCAATGCGGCTGGTGAAGCCTTGGCCAAACAGTGGCATGACTTCTTGGGTTTTACACCCGATGACAATTCCGCTGACCTGGGTTGGGTAAGTGTAAACCACGAAATGGTGGTGCAAAATGACAGCATTGGAGACGGTGGTGGCATGAGCGTTTTTAAAGTAAAACGTGACCCCGCTACTGACTCATTAATTATAGTTGATCAAACCCTGGCCGATGGTCGTCAAGGGAAATTTTTTGCCGTTGATTTTGCCAATACCGTAGGTGAAACCGGCATGAACTGTGGCGGTATTACCGGCCCTATGGGTCGTATATGGACGGCCGAAGAATGGTGGAGAAGTGGTAATGGTTCTATTGCCGACCGCGACACCGGTGATTTTACCATTGGTACCGGTACTGCCAACTACCCGGTATCAGAAGGTTTTCCTGGTTTTGATGGCCAAACCATCAAAAAGTATGAAAACTACAACTACATGGTAGAGATTGATCCGCGTGAGGCGAAAGCCGTGCGCAAGCAGTACAACTGGGGCCGCCAGCCTTTTGAAGGGGGCACTATAATGGCCGACAATAAAACCGTGTATTTAGGTTCAGACGCCACCCCTGGTTTCTTTACCAAGTTTGTGGCTACCACGGCTGGTGATTTCACCGATGGTAAAACCTATGTGTACAAGCATGACGCAACCGGGAGCAAATGGGTAGAAATTGACAATACCGATTTGAACAAGATGTTAAACTTTAGCGCTGAGGCTGTAGCAGCCGGAGCTACCATGTTTAACCGTATTGAGTGGGTAACCAATGCTGGTGGAAAAGTATACTTCACCGAAACCGGTCGTGATAACCCCGCTGGTCGCTGGAGAAACATCAAAGCGGCCGGAGCAGTGTATGCCCCGCATCACATGGATCGCGCGGCAGCGCAAAGCAACGAGTTTGGAAAAACCCTTACCCCAGATAGCTCTGAATATTGGGACTACTACGGACGGATAATAGAATATGACCCGGCTACTGGCCAAACCAGTGTGTACCTGGAGGGCGGACCCTATTTTACCGTTGATCCTTCCGTGAATCAGTACCCCGCAGTACACCTTTCCAATCCTGATGGACTCAACACCGTTACCATTAACGGCAGAGACTACCTGCTAATCAATGAAGATTTGAACGGTACCTCCAGAGGTCGTACTCCTGCTGGTATCAGCAACCGTACTTGTGAGTTGTTCTTGCTAGACCTAGGCATCCAGAACCCTGGCCTCAATGACTTGGTACGGATTGCAGTTGTGCCGGTGGGTGCAGAGGTTACCGGTGCTTTAGGTACTCCTGATGGCAAAACCATCATGTTTAACGTGCAGCATCCTAGTGGCAACAACCCATTCCCGTTTAATAACTCTTTAACGGTTGCCGTTACCGGATGGGATAAAGCCACCATTGGTTTACCCGAAGATGCTTTTGCCGGTGAAACCTTCTCCATGTACCCGAACCCCGCTACCCGCACACTTTACTTTAGCGAGCAAACCGATATTGCCATTTATGATATGAATGGTAAGCGTTTGAAAGTGTACCGTAACGTAAAAGATATTGATATCAGTGGATTGGCCACTGGCGTGTACTTTGTGCAGAACGCCAATGGCGATACCCAAAAACTAGTGGTTGAATAGACCCATTTAGATCCCATTTTTAAGAAATCCCGGAGCAGTTTCTTCTCCGGGATTTTTCAATTTTTCAAGCTTTAGATCATGCGTAAAAAAATAGTGACCGTAGGATTTATTCTGGCCACCTTGCTGGTGTTGGTGAACTTCAAAAGCAAGGAAGCCCCTGTACAGCTTACCCAAAACAATTATGTGCAGGAGGTAGAGCAGTTTTACACCTACACTCAAGAATTGTATGCGCTGGCAAAAACCTATCATGCCGAAAAGAACAACCGAGAAGCGCTGCAAAATCAACTAATTGCCACGCGGCTGCAGTTTAAAAAAATTGAATTTTTATTGGATTACCTGCAACCGCAGGATGTGAAAGATTACCTCAATGGCGCACCTTTACCCAAAACCGAGCGTAATGCACCCCGTCTGGTGGTGATGGAACCCAAGGGCTTACAAGTTTTAGAAGAGTTGATTTTTGGTGCGGAACTGGAATTGCAAAGCCAGGCATTGGTAGACCTTACCAAAGACCTGCAGACCAACAGTCAAAGTATTTGGCAATTTCAAAAACATTTGATTTTACAAGATCGGCATATATTGGAGGCCGCGCGCTTGGGCGTGGTGCGCATCATGGCCCTAGGCCTTACGGGTTTTGACACCCCTATGGGCGCTAACACCATGGCGGAAAATCGGGTAGCTTTTCAAAGCATTCACCAGGCTTTAAAACCCTACCTGCAAATATCGGCCGGTGAGCCTTTAGCGCAAGAACTGAATAGCCTGTTTAAGAAGGGTGAACAGTATTTGGCCCAACATCAAAATTTTCAAACCTTTAACCGCGCCCTGTTTATCAGGGAGTTTTTAGACCCTATGTATAAAAAGATAGGTGCTTTACATCAATACCTGGGTGTGGAAACCATGGACGAAGTTGTGGAAGGTGAGAACGCCTTGCAGTATCAGGCACAATCTATGTTTGGGGCCGATTTTTTAAATCCTTATTTCTATACCTCGCTGTACCATGAGATGGATAACCCGGCCTTGCAAAAATTAGGGCAGCACCTGTTTTTTGATCCCATTTTAAGCGCCAATCTAAAGCGTAGTTGTGCTTCTTGCCACAATCCTAATTTGGCTTTCACCGATGGCTACCCCACTAGCTTATCTTTAAAAGAAGGGCAAAACATTACCCGCAATGCCCCTACTTTGGTGAATGCCATTTTTTCAGAAAAATTCTTCTACGATTTGCGAGCCGATAAAATGGACAGCCAAATGGAGCACGTCATTTTTAACGCCCATGAATTTGGCACCAATTACCAAACTATTTTCAACCGCTTAGAGCAGAGTAGTGAGTACCGAGAGCTTTTTAAGCAGGCGTTCCCTGAAAAGACTACAGCTGAAATTAACCGTTACACGCTTTCGGCTGCACTTTCTTCCTACGTGCTGTCTTTGCAAGGCTTTAATTCACCGGTTGACCGTTATTTGCGGGGCGAGGCGGTAACTTTAGACCAGGAAGTACTGGATGGTTTCAATCTTTTTATGGGCAAGGCGGCCTGCGGTACTTGCCATTTTGCCCCCACCTTTGCCGGTCTGGTACCGCCCTATTTTGAAGAAAATGAAACCGAAGTGCTGGGCGTTCTCACGCAACCAAACAGTGATACTTTAGACCCAGACCTGGGCCGTTATGCCAGCGGCCGCCCGGCTGACCGGGTAGACTTTTACAAGCACTCTTTTAAAACCGTAACGGTGCGCAATGTGTCACTTACGGCACCTTATTTCCACAATGGCGCCTATACTACCTTAGAGCAGGTAGTGGACTTTTACAACCACGGTGGTGCGCAAGGCTTAGGCCTGGATTTGCCTCAGCAAACCCTTCCCGGTGACTCGTTAAACCTTAATCCCGGTGAAGAGGAAGCACTCATTGCCTTTATGGAGGCCTTAACAGACACATCGGGCTTGACCCAAAAACCCTCAAAATTGCCGGTTTTTGAACAGAAACCTGAATGGAATAAGCGAATGATAGGGGGGGAGTACTAGTGATTTTTGGCTAAGCCTGAGTTGACTTAAGCTTAAAAAACTTAAATTAAGGCTTCTTTGTCTAAAAAATGATTAGTGGATGCAAAGGCCTTTTTACTATTGCAGGCTAAACATGAGGCAGAAAAGCCAAGGTGAAAATCATTTGTAAAATAATACTTTTTTTAATGGGAGGGTTCAGCCTTTTCGCACAGCCGCTGGCGCAAGATGGTGAGCTGTGGTTGAATGAGGCTGATTTTTCAGATAACAGTATTGAATTAAAAGGCGAGTGGGCTTTTACCTGGCACAAATTTATAGACCCAAAGCAGCCCATTAGCACCCTTAATAAAACGGTGCCTTTTACGCAAAGCTGGAATGATATCAGTGGTTTGAGGTTTAACGGTGCAGCGCAGGGTTTTGCCAGTTATAAGCTCATTTTGCACAGCGAGAAGGCTTTAGAAGACATGGCTTTTTATGTCCCGGAAGTGTACACCACTTACCAGCTTTACATGAATGGTGAGCGGGTGGCCTCTAATGGAAAACCAGGCAGCAGCCTCAACCATTCTAATCCGTATTGGCTTCCGCAACTGGCTCGGGTAGATCTGCAAAAGGGGGCGAATACTTTGGTGTTACACGTTTCTAATTATCACTTCAAAGGGGTCCCCATGCACCCTTTTCAACTAGGGACGTATGAGCATTTATCTTTTCTTTTTAACTTTTCAAAGAGCAATTCCCTTTTTGTGGCAGGGGCCTTGCTCATTGCCGGCCTTTTTGCGTTAACGGTATTTTATTTCCAGCGAAATGATCTCCCGTTCCTGTTTTTTGCACTTTTTGCTTTTTTCTACACCTATCGCATCATTTGCCGATGTGGCTTACCAAAAACGCTGCATAAATGCTGGTATGAACGATTTTATTGCCTAACCGTTCAAGGCTAAAATGCTTAAAGGTTGACTTTTTAAATGGCAAGGCCTTAGGCGTTATCTAGACAGCTATGACTCAGACGATGTTCTTAGACTCATTTCCTAAGCTGCTTCAAGAGCAAATCCCCAAGTTAGGAGCTTTTAAAAATTATTCAAGGTTAAGTGGTGGTGACATTAACCAAGCGGTTCAATTGAAATTTGAGAATCGCAACGTTTTTGTCAAATACAATGATGCAGAGCGCTATCCACAGATGTTTGAGAAAGAGGCACAGGCATTGGCGCATTTAAATGCAAAAACCCACTTTTTTATTCCTGAGGTTTTAGCCACCGGTGAGTGGGAAGGACAGGGTTTTTTGGTTTTGGAATTTATGGAGGCCTCAGAAAAGGCCCCAAGTTTTTGGGAAGATTTTGGCTTACATTTAGCTGCCATGCATCAGCAATCGCGTGAAGCTTTTGGTTGGGATGGCTGGAATTACATGGGCAGCCTTCGGCAAGACAACACGGCTCATGCTCATTGGGTAGATTTTTTCGTAGAATGTAGGCTAGAGCCTCAATTTAAAATGGCGCGTGAGCAAGGGTATTTCAATAGCCAATTAACCGTTCAAGCCCAAAGGCTGTATCATCGGCTGGAAAGCCTGGTACCGCAAGATCCACCGGCCCTGTTGCATGGCGATCTTTGGAGTGGCAATTACGCGGTAGCTCCAAAGGGTGAACCGGCCCTGATAGACCCGGCCATACATTATGGCCACCGCGAGGCCGACCTGGCCATGATGCATTTATTTGGCGGATTTCCTACAGAACTTTTTACTCAGTATCACGCTCAGTTTCCGCTGGAAACTAATTGGCAAGAGCGTTTAAATCTGCACAATTTGTATCCGGTTTTGGTGCATGTAAATTTGTTTGGGGGAGCCTATGAAACGCAAGCCCAAAGCATGCTTAAGCAATATCTTTAAAATCGGGAAAGTGTTTCAGTTCACTCGTATTACTTCCTGCTCTGAGATTATGAAAACTGCGTCTTGCTTTTGGGGCTTTAGCTGGTACAGGCCGGTAAATTCACCAAAGGCGGGTAAAATACCTTGCCAGGCTCCAAAATAGAAACAGGGTAAGCGCAGGCTTTGCCGCCCACTGCCTTGCATGCGCACCCCGGGGTGAATATGGCCGCATAAGTTGTAACCTGCCTCAGGCTTAAGTTGCAGCGGCTCGTGACTTAAAAGAAATGGCCCTAATTCTAATGGTTTTTGATGCACCTGAAAATTGAGCTGAGCGTAGCTCTGCGGATGCAGAATATCGTGGTTACCGGCCACTAATTCAAAAGAAATATTTGGAAACTGCCGAACGCAGCTCTTAAAGTCTAACCACTCTGTATTGAGGTCAGAGTGAAAAAGATCGCCCAAAATGAGCACGCGTTTAGGTTGCAAATCTTTTACGAGTTGACTAAAGCGCAGCAGGTTGGTTTTTGCGGCCTGGCGTGGAATGCGCATACCGGCTTTTCTAAAGTGCATTACTTTACCAAAGTGCGTATCGGCCAGCAGCAGGCAGTTTTGAGCGGGCCAGAATAGGGCCTTTTCTCCCAGTAGCTTTAGCTTTTCATTGTGCAGGGTGTATTCTAACATGAGTGGGCAAAATTGGCTTGCTTTCGGTTTAAAACCAAGTTTGATTTTTAGGCTGTAAATGAACCTTTGGGAATCAAGGCATAGCTAGGCTATCGGCCGGCTCTTTCAGCAATTGGGTGTAGTGGAAGTAGCGCAGAAAAATATCGCGCACATAGCGATAGGGTTCCTCGCCTCGCACGTATCCATAGCGCACAATGGGGTCTGTGTAATACTTTGCTGAGCCCATTTTTCGGAGAAAGTCCGCCACATTGTTATCGTAACGCAAGGGATCTCCACCGTATTTTTTAGTAAGGCGCTGAGCATCCAGTAAATGGCCGTAACCGCAGTTGTAGCTGGCCATAGTGAATTTAACACGCTGTGCACTATCTGGAATATTGTCAAACTTAGCGTAAATCTGTGCGAGGTATTTGGTGCCTCCCGCCAAATTCTCACTAGGTATGGTAGGGTTTTGCACGCCCAACTCCCGAGCGGTGCTGGGCATCATCTGCATCAGCCCCTGGGCACCGGCCCAGCTTTTAGCCTTGGGGTCAAAACGCGATTCTTGATAAACCAGCGAGGCCAGCAGGCGCCAATCCCAATTGAGTTTTTGGGCTTGTAACTTAATTAGACTGTCATAGGGAGAGATTTTACCACTGGTGCGGCTGAAAAACTCACTGCGCACCCTGCGCTTAAAACTTTTTTTGTTTTTAAAATACTTGTTGTAAAGAATGTAATACAGGTCTTTTTTACGCACAGCGTCAACCCACTGGTTTACGGTGTCTAGCAGCTGAGGTGAGTTTTTACGTACGGCCCAGGCAATGCGCTGTGAGAAGCTAATGGGTGTTTCAATATCTAAAATGGGGTAGTAGGTTTTATTGATGGCCGCTAGATTGTAATCGGTAACGGTGAATTTGATGCGCCCGTCTACCACCTTTTTAATCAGATCATCTGAATTGGCATCACCTACGTTGGTGTCAATAAAAATGCGGCCCCCAATTTCTTGCTGTAAGTTTTGCAAACGCTCATAGTAAGAAGATTGCTTATGCACGTGAACGGTGTCACCGAGCAGTTCAATTACATCATCAACCAAAAGCTTGTCTAGTTTGTAACCGGGTAGTCTTCGCCAATTATCGGGTTTGCGTTGCACCAGCGCCTGGTGCGTTACATAGTGGTAATTGGTAAAGTCAACAATTTCTCTGCGGGGCTCCGTAATGGTGAGCCCGCTGGCAATAATATCGCCTCGGCCACTGTTTAGTAAGTCAAAAAGCTCATTTACATTTTGGGCTACCACCATCTCCAGTTTCAGATCCAAATCTTCGGCCAGCTCCTTTAAAAGCTCATACTCAAAGCCCATGGGCTGCCCCCTGTAGAGGAAATACTCGGTACTGTTGTAAATAGCAATGGCTTTGAGCGTGTCACGAGCCCGTATCTCAGCCATGTCTATTTCTACCTGGGGCCCTTTAAACCGGGTGCCCAATTCCTGGCTAGGATTTTCTAGGTTTTTTTCGGGTTCTTCGCATCCGCTGACAAGCGCCCACAACATTGCTCCTACAAACACCCAAGAAATTTTTACCATAGCTGAAATGAGTGGGTTAATATAAAAAAAAGCTGCCTTAAAGCCCTGAGCTCTAAGACAGCTTTCCTGTACAATTAAGGCAAAGACTTACTCAGCCATTACCTCCTGAGGCTTCTCTTCTTGCTTTTCAGCCGCCTTTTGTTTGGCGGTTTTGGGCGGATCATTGTCTACAATGTCCAGCTCCTTTATAAGGTTGTAAGCCATGGCGTATTGCTCAATTACAAACAAGATGTAACGGGCATCTACTGAAATGGTGCGCTGCAACTCTTCTTCAAAGAAAATATCGCCACTCATGGCCTCCCAATTACCGTCAAAGGCCGTGCCTATGAGTTCACCCCTTCCATTTATCACGGGGCTTCCGCTGTTACCGCCCGTAATATCAGTGTTGTGAATAAAGCACACCGGCAACTCGCCTTTCTCATTGGCGTAGCGGCCGTAATTACCTTTTTTAATAAGCATTTCTAAACGCTCAGGCACTACAAATTCAGGATCATCATTATCCATTTTCTGTAAAATACCTTCAGCAGTGGTGTAGTAATTATAGTGCACCCCGTCTTTAGGCTCATAGCTGCCTACGGTTCCATAGGTTAGGCGCATGGTACTATTGGCATCGGCTGAGTAGTTTACATCTGGATTCATTTCACGCAGGCCTGCAGTTAACAAGCGGTAACCTTTCTCCAGTTTGGCTTCGGTTTCTTTGTAGGCATCTGCGTTACCGCGATACCTTTTAATAATAGAGTTACCGGCAATAATAGCTGGGTCTTCTTCCAGATCATCGCGCTCCGGATCTTCAAAAAACTCGGCCAGGCTTGCACTGTCTATGAGCATGGTCTCTTCAAAAACCTCCTCAGCGTACTCACCAAAATCACCTTTGTAATCGTCACCCGCTTCCACCATAAACTCAGGTTGTTGATTTTGAGGCACCTGATTGTAGTACATCTGAAATAAGGCTCCCATTAACTCCTGATCTAAATTGGCGTTGTAATCTTTGTAGAATTCAGCCGCATAACCAAAAACAGCGCCCTTGATTTGCTCCATACGCATTTGGTATTGGCTGGTAATGGCTTCTTCGGCTGAATCAGTTTCAGCCTCATCCAGCTCTTCCTCCATTTTTTCGGCTGCGTCTACATAGGCTCTTAATAAACGATTCATGCGAAAAGCAAAGAGTGGTAATTCAACACCCCGTATACCCGCTTCCATCACAAATACTTTACTGGCCACATAGTCGTCTTTTTCAGCGTAACCTTCTTTTAAGAGGTTCAGCGTTTCGCCATATTTAGCTTTACGCTCGGGGCTTTGCGACACCCAGGCAGCAAATTCATCTTCAATTGCCTTTTTAGCACCAAAAACCTTATTGCCTTTTAATTGCTCGGTTTGCCCGATAAAGTATTTCCAGTAGTTGGCAGTTTGGGCATATTTGCTGGCATATTGGATGCGTGTTACATCGCTTTGATCCATGTACTTTTTCATGATGGCCAACTTCTTGTCTCTGATTTTAACCACGGTGGGATTGTAGGTGCTAATGGCCTGCTCCACTCCATGGCTGCTTAAATAACGGTCAGTACTACCGGGGTAGCCCATTACCATGGTAAAATCACCTTCTTTTACGCCATTGATTGAAATGGGAAGGTGGTGCTTAGGCTTTAAGGGTACATTTTCTTCTGCATAATTGGCTGGCTGATTGTTGGGCCCGGCATATACTCTAAAAAGCGAGAAATCACCGGTGTGGCGGGGCCACATCCAATTATCGGTATCGCCACCAAATTTTCCTATTGAGCTGGGCGGAGCCCCTACCAAGCGCACGTCATTGTACTTTTCGTACACAAAAAGGTAAAATTCATTGCCGTGGTAAAAGCTTTTTACGTTGGCCTCATAGGCGTTATCTTTGGTGGCGTCATCGGCAATTTGTTTGCTTACTGCTGCAATGGCCTTTGCGCGCTCTTCTTCAGACATCTGGTCATTTAACTCGTCTAAAACCAAGTCGGTAACGTCTTCCATGCGCACTAAAAAGCGCACAAAAAGTCCTTCATTAGGAATTTCTTCAGAGAGTTCACGCGCCCAAAAGCCATCGTTAAGGTAGTTATTCTTGGGGGTAGAGTGGGTCTGAATGGCGTCAAAACCGCAGTGGTGGTTGGTAAGAATAAGACCTTGATCGGAAATAATTTCACCGGTACAAAAACCACCAAATGAAACAATAGCGTCTTTAAGGCTACCGTTGTTAATGCTGTAAATATCTTCAGCACTCAGTTGCAGGCCGTGGGCCTTCATGTCTTCCATATTGCGCCCTAAAAGCATGGGTAGCCACATGCCTTCATTAGCCATAGCGGGTAGGCTTAAGGCCGAAATAAGTAAAAAGGAAAGTATCTTCTTCATCAATATTTGTTTTAAGAAGTGCGAATATAAAATATACAAGGCGCTTAAGCGGGATAAACCGTTCGTTTTCGAACAGGAAAAGAGACTGTCTTTAAAAAATGGTTGTTTTCAAAAGAGCATCAACAATTATTGGAAAAGGCAAGGTTTTCCAAAAGAGAACCTGCCTTGCAAGAGCCTCTTTAAAATTATTGTTGCGCTTGCCTAAGCCCATTGTAAATATCGGCTTTAAGCCTAAAATAAGTAGGGTTTAAACGCTGCAGCGGATACACCTCCCAACGCCTGAAAAGATAGGTGTTGGGGTCTGTTAAGCGCTTGGGGTTTTCACCAAAGGTGTAATCAGTTTGGGTGCAAATAGTTAGGCTGTGTTCAGGGCCATTTTGAGAGGAAAAAAGCAGGGTTTCCAGAGGATACGACCAATTAGGGTCATACTGTAAGTAATCTTCTGCTACGCTAAACTTTGTGCCTGTTTGTAAGCGGGCTTGTGAAATAAGACTTTGCATTTCCTGCATCCTTCCGGTGAATTTACCGCTGGTCTTTAGTATGCCGCTTATTTGATAGCTTATTACCAAAAGTAGCAGCAGCCAGAGTCCAAAAGGTGCTTTGCTTGCTTTTTGCCCCTTAAAAAAGCTAAGCGCAAAGGGTAGGGCCACTATAAAGGATAGCGTAAAATAGACCTGTTCTTGGTAGCGCGAAGTTTCAAAACCATAATGCGAAATGTTGACTAAAACCAAGGTGGCTAAAAAGGACCCTAAAATCAGAATGGGTTGTTGCCACTTTTTAGCCTTGAGCAGCATACCCAAGCTTGCGAATAATACTAGCAGCAAGGCCAGATAGTGCTGGCTTAAAAATGCTGCCAGGTTTTTGAGGTAACTCCAACCATACTGAGCGTGCTTTAGGGTGCTTATAAAAGCATTGATTTTACCTTCTTCATAAGGGGTAACATTGAATTTCTTTAAAACACTTACCCCTGCCATAACCGTCAAAAGCAGCAAGTATTGCTTACGCTGACTCCAGCCATTTTCGGCAAATTGTAATGCTATGAGTAGCCCTAGCATTATATAGGCATAAAAGTGGCTGGTGAGTATAAAAAAGGCTATTGGAGGTAATGCCCAATAATGGAGACGCTTTTGCGGATGACGCCAAATAGCCAGAAGCAATACGCATAGGCCGGCCGCATAGTATAATTCAAACATGGGTACAAAAAAGCCTTCCTGTATACCCAAAAGCTGCAGCAAGAGTAGTAAAGGCCCAGCCGGTTTAAATTTCAAAAGGTAACGTGCTATCCAGTACACGGAGTAAAAAAAGAGCACGTGCCCTAAGGAGTGAAGCACCAGAATGGCTTTTAATGAGAGGCCTAAGTGGACACCTACCCAAGGTGCTATTTGCGACAGGGCTAAAATGTAGCGGTCATGCTCAACCCAAAATGATTGGTTGTTGATGACTCTAAAGACATAATAGCCAGAGTCAGCTACCAAACGTTCTTCATAAAAAAGCCCGGCCAACACCAAAAGCACTGCAAAAATGAGGTGTACCAGAACCTCTGGCTTATTTAAGTTTCGCCAAGCTAATTGCATGACTAGGCTTTAAAACCTTCTTTTTCGGCTTGCTTCTTACTGTAATAGGTGTAGTCTCTAAGCAGTGTTTCTAAAAAAGCAATGGGATGCATTTGGGTAGGTTCCAGCTGCATTTTTTGTTCTAATTTTTTCTGCAGCGCATAGATGGGCTGGCGGTTGCCGTCATTTCTAAAAGCCCGCAGGCTGCGGTGAATCAATTCAAAATCACGGTCGTTCAATTTAAAAACCTGGCTAAATTGCGGTTGGTAATCTTGGGGAATCTGCCCAATAGCCGTTTGGTTTTCAGCCAGGGTGTTAAGCTTTTGCCCTTCTTGTACTACCGTGGTGCCTGCGGCTAAATCGCCCAGGCGCTGCCCTTTGCGGGTGAAGATTATGAGAATAATGGCCAAGCCACCCATGCCCAGGTAAAAATCTACAAAGCCTAATAACCAGCGTAAAAGATAGGCGCTTATTCCGGGTGCACTGCCATCGGTTTTAACCACCCGTATACCCAGGGTGCGTTTACCTAAGGTTTGGCCCTGGGCTAAAATTTCCATTATAGGTATGTAGAGTAAAGCAGGAATTAGGGTAATAATGTAAGCGGCCGGGGCATTTATGTTGTTGCGCGCCAAAATGAGGTAGTTCACTACAAAAAGGTAGGCACTCATTATTAACCAATCTAGTGAAAAGGCGAGCAATCGCTGGCCCACTGAGGCTAAATTTTGCTTTAACGCAATATTTTGGGTGGTGTGTATACCAATGGTACTCATATTTACTATTTTTCGGCTTGCTAATTATACCTGTTGCATGACCCAAGCGGCCTTTATTAACGCCAATTTAAAACGCTGGCAAGAGTTTGAGCAAAGCTTAAAAAACCCATCGGGCAAAGACCCCGACACACTTAAAGCGCTTTACTTACAACTCACCGATGATGTGGCCTACGCAGAAACGCATTTCCCCCAGGCCGAAATCACCGCTTACCTACATAATTTGGCTGGCAAGATACACAAGCAGGTTTTTAGAAATCAAAAAAGTTCCTGGAAGCAGTTCAGTGATTTTTGGGCCCTGCAAGTGCCGCAAGTGGCCTACCGGCACCGCAGGCAGCTGTATTACTCCTTTTTAATTTTTGCTATTTGCATGGCCATTGGAGCTTTAAGTGCGGCCCATGACCCTAGCTACGTGCGGCTCATTTTGGGAGATGATTACGTAAACATGACGGAAGAGAACATTGCCAACGAAGACCCCATGGCTGTGTATAAAAATATGGAAGAAACCACCATGTTTTTAGCGATTACCCTCAATAACATAAAAGTTTCATTTATAGCCTTTGCCTTTGGCATACTTACCGCAGTAGGTTCTGGTCTTATTCTTTTCTACAATGGAATAATGGTGGGCGCTTTTCAGTTTTTCTTTTACCAAAAGGGCTTATTTCTAACTTCCTTTCTCACCATCTGGATCCACGGCACCCTGGAGATTTCGGCCATAGTTATAGCTGGGGCAGCCGGCATGATTTTAGGCAATGGCTGGGTATTTCCAGGAAGCTATCCCCGAAAGGAGTCCTTCACCAAAGCGGCTCAAGACGCTGTAAAACTTATAATAAGTTTGGTACCGGTTTTTATAACCGCTGGTTTTTTAGAAGGCTTTGTTACTCGGCAAACGGATATGCTCATAGCCCTTAAACTGTCCATTATTGGAATATCAGCGGCCGCCATATTTTTTTACTTCATCTTTTATCCCATCAAACTCAAACAACATGGAATCCTACAACCCTAAGATTAAACTCTACCAGAAAAGAGACCTGGGCGATACGCTGAATGCGGCCTTTTCTTTTTTACGCTTAAACTCCAAGCCATTCTTGACGGCTATGCTAAGAGTGGCTGGCCCCTTTGCGCTGGTGTACGTAATTGCAGAAGCCGCTTTTGGCATGGGTAATTTAGAAGAGTCGCTGGCCGGAAGTAGCAGTTTAGGTGTCATTCTTATAAATCTGAGTAATGGGCTTTTCACCTTGATTTTAGGCCTGGCGGTTATTAGCTACATCAAACTCTACCAACAAGCAGAGGGTACAGAAGTGGCTACAGCCGATGTTTGGCGCGAAACCATGAGCCATTTAGGCAGTGCTATTGGTGTCTCTATTCTGTACGGCTTGGCCGTGGGGGTGGGTTTTATATTTTTACTACTACCCGGCATTTACCTAGCGGTGCGTTTTATGCTTATCATGCCTTTTTTGGTAACAGAAAACATAGCGCTTGATAGTTTTTCACGAAGCAGTACCATGGTAAAGGACAACTGGTGGCGCAGTTTCGGGCTGGGTATTGTGCTTTTGATAATCATGTATGCCGTGGCACTGGTGTTTACCACTCCGGCCGTCTTGTTTTTTGGCGCAGACGCTCTTTTTAGTGCTTACAGGGGCAACGAAATATCAGCCGATGATTTCTCTACCTGGAAGTATGTGTTGGTGGCTATCTTCTCAGCAGCGGGAACCTTTTTAGGCTACAGCATTTTGTACAGCGGCCTCACCTTTTACATGGGATCTTTGGTAGAAGAAAAAGAATCAAAGGGCCTTATGGCCGAAATTGAAAGTGATGAAACTGCCACCCCAGAAACCGAGGAGGGTGACTATTAAAAAACGCCTCCAAAACCTTTTTTGGGTAGTGTTGCTTTTTAGTTTTTTTGGGCTTAAAGCACAAAACTATCGCCCAGTGCCAGACTCCACCTGGCAAGCGCTCACAGCCGATGATGAACTGCACTATGCTATAGATCTTTCAGAGCCTGAACTTAGCCTGTGGCAAAAATTTTGGTTAATGCTTACTGATTTTTGGCGGCAATTGGTGGGCCAAGGTATTGGCGGCTCTTGGCTGCGGTACTTATTTTATGCGTTGGCCATTGCTTTGGTTTTATACGGCTTGTACCGCCTTTTTGAGATGGACAAAATGGGGCTGTTTAAAAGCAACAAAAAGGCCCAGTTTACCGTAATTGCCCAAGAAGAGAATTTAGCGAAGCGTGATTTAGACCACGAGCTGGCCCAAGCCCGGGCGGCTCAAGACTGGCGTTTGTGCGTGCGCCTCCAGTACCTGCGCGTGCTAAAAGCTCTAGACCAGGCCCGTATCATTGAGGTAAAGGCCGGTAAAACCAACCACCAGTACAGCTATGAAATTGAAAATGCCCGCGTGCTGCACAGCTTTAAAAAATTGAGCCAGCTGTTTGATTATGCCTGGTACGGGGGCTTTGAAATCAATAGACGCACCGCCCAAAAGTGCGATGAAGAAGTGCAAAACCTACTGAACAGCTTTTGAAAAAAATTAATCTAAATACGCTACTTCTGGTCTTTGGCATGCTGCTGTTTGTGGTGGTTGCCAGTTTGCAAACCGCTGAGCCCAACTACCGCCAAACCTGGTACTCAAAAAGCAAGCAACCCTTTGCCGGTTACGCCTTGCATCCCATTCTAAAGAGTTATGGTCTTCAATCAGTTCAGTCGGTGTATGCGCCTCTGCAACAACAGGAGGCCGAAGAAGCTTTAGAGGGCACCATTTTGCTCATTGGCAACAATCTTAACCTAAGTGAAGCAGATTGGCAGGTGCTGCAGCAACATCTCAAAGCCGGGAATCAAGTGCTTATGGCGGGCACGCAATTTCCGCAGTTTATAAAAGATACTCTGGGGTTTCAGTTGCAAAATTTTAATACCCAATGGGCCAGCGGACTTAGTTTTCAAGAAACACTGGAGCGTGAAGTAGGTCTGGAATTTTCTGGGCTCTCGGGCGGGCCAAAGCGCCCGGTAAGAGTTAGTGCCTTGGCCGCCTGGCATGAAATGGCAGAATCCAACACATCGGCTGCAGCCTACCCTTTTGAAAACCTGGCCTTTAACGAAGGTGGCCGTCCGGTGGCGCGGGTGTATCAAGTGGGGCAGGGACAATTGTTGGTTTCCTGTACTCCGCTGCTTTTCAGCAATTATTTTTTAATGGATAAGCCCACGCTAACCTTTACCCAAGGCTTGCTCTCTTGGCTAGAGCCCGCGCAGGAAGCACAGCACTTTGAGTTTTACCAGGTGGGCTCTTTGCAATCGCAGTCGCCTTTGCGTTTTTTCCTAAAAACCCCGGCTTTAAAGGCAGCCTTAATTCTGGCCGTACTTACCATTTTGTTGTATTTCATTTTTGCCAGCAAGCGCAAGCAACGCGCCATCCCTTCACTAGTGCCCATTACCAATCAAAGTCTGCGCTTTGTTAAAACCCTGGCCAGCCTGCATTACCGTACCCGCAATTATTACGGTTTAGCCCAAAAGCGCTGGCAGTTCTTTACAGACTTTGTGTACCGGCATTACCGTATTAGGCTTAAAGCCGATGACCCGGGTGCCTGGGAAGAGCTTAAAGCGCGTAGCCATGCACCCGCTAAAGTTATAGATCAATTGCAATCACTTAAAAGCAAAGCCGGTGAGGGCATGGGTGAAGGAGCACTCTTTACCCAAGAGAAATTATTGAACACCTTTTACAAGCAAACTTTATGAGTAGCCAAGAAAATCAAGACCAATCGCAAGAATTTAACAGCCGCGTAAACCTGGAAGCCTTCAGCAAGCAGGTAGATCAGATTAAAACCAATATAGGCCGCATTTTAGTGGGGCAGCAAAAAACGGTAGACCTCCTTTTGGTGGCGCTTTTAGCCGATGGCCATGTGCTGCTAGAGGGAGTGCCTGGTATTGCCAAGACGCTTACCGCCAAACTACTGGCTCGCTCGGTATCGGTGCCTTTTGGGCGTTTGCAGTTTACGCCAGACCTTATGCCTTCTGATGTGCTGGGTACATCGGTGTACAACCTTAAAACCAGTGAATTTGAGTTTAAACCAGGCCCCGTGTTTAGTCAGCTTATTTTGGTAGATGAAATAAATCGCGCCCCGGCTAAAACCCAGGCCGCCCTTTTTGAGGTGATGGAAGAGCGTCAGGTAAGCATAGATGGCCAAACCCATGCCATGGATTCACCTTACTTGGTTTTGGCCACCCAAAACCCCATTGAGCAAGAGGGCACCTATCGTCTGCCCGAGGCTCAGTTAGACCGTTTCATCTTTAAGATTAATATGGGCTACCCTAGTTTGAAGGAAGAAATTGGCATTTTGGAGCAGGCCAATACCGCTCAGGGAATTTCGGTGAAAAGTATAGAGCCGGTGCTAACCGCCAAAGATATTCTTGAAATGCAGGCTTTGCTGCCCAAAATTCATACGGAGCGGCCCGTACTGGAATACATTGCCAAAATTGTGGAAGCCACCCGGCATGATAGTGCTCTTTATTTGGGGGCCTCTCCCAGAGCTTCTTTGGCGCTTTTTAAGGGCGCCCGTGCCTTGGCCGCTTTGCAGGGCCGTGATTTTGTTACGCCAGAAGACGTGCAGTTTTTAGCCGAGCCAGTACTTAACCACCGGGTAATTTTAACGCCAGAACGTGAGATGGAAGGCCTTAGCGTGGGTGAAGCCGTGCAGCAAATTGTAAAGAAAATTGAGGTACCCCGTTAGTGCAATTCTTCAAACAAATATTTCTTACCCAGCGGTTTTACGGCTTGTTAGTAGCCATAATTCTGCTGTATCTAAATGCCTTTTGGTTACCCTTTGTGTTGCCATTTGCCCATGCCGCACTTTTTGTTCTGGCCCTGCTGTTCATTTTAGAGTTACTTTTTTTATTTAGAAGTGACGCCCTAAAGGGAGAGCGGCTTTGTGCCGATAAATTCTCAAACGGAGATGAAAATACCGTGCGACTGGTGGTGGAAAATCAGTATCCGGCCAAGGTGCATCTTACCGTGCTGGATGAGTTGCCTCAGCAGTTTCAAAAGCGCAATCATTCTTTTCAACTGGCATTGCATCGGGCGGAAGCCCAACAAATAACCTACACTTTGGTGCCCAAGAAAAGGGGTCCCTATCATTTTGGGCAATTGCGTGTATTTGTGAGTGTGCTGGCCCGGTTGGTGCAGCGCAGGTACAATTTGGCCTCAGAAAAGGAAGTAGCGGTTTACCCCAGCTTTGTGCAAATGCGGCATTATGAGCTGCTGGCTATTAGCAACCGTTTGGTAACCGCAGGAATTAAGAAGCTGAGAAAGGCCGGGCATAACCGTGAATTTGAGCAAATTGAAAACTACGTTCCAGGCGATGACTACCGCAAAATAAATTGGAAGGCCACCGCTCGCAAAAACCAGTTAATGGTAAATCATTACCAAGACGAACGAAGCCAAAATGTAATCTTAGCCATAGATAAAGGCCGCAGCATGAAAATGCCTTTTGAAGGTTTGTCTCTGTTGGATTACGCTATAAACTCCAGCTTGGTTATTGCCAATATTGCCTTACGCAAGGGCGATAGAGCCGGCTTGGTAAGTTTTCAAAATACGCTAAATACGCAGGTACTCCCAGCCAATCGCGGCAGTCAGTTAAATACCTTAATGGAACAATTGTACCGCCAAAAAACCAGCTATAAAGAAAGCAGCTTTAAGCCAGTGCACAGCTGGCTTAGGTATAGGGTAAGTCAGCGCAGCTTGGTAGTACTTTACACAAATTTTGAAAGCATTCATGCCCTACGCAGGCAGTTGCCTTACTTGAAGTTGATCAATCGAAATCACCTTTTATTGGTGGTGTTTTTTAAGAATACAGAAATTGAGGCTCTCAGCAAAGAACCCGCTTCTACAGTAGAGGCCATCTACACCAAAGGGCTGGCCGAGTCGCTTTTAATGGAAAAGCAGCAAATGGCGCAAGAATTGGAGCAGCAGGGTATTCAGGCCCTACTTACCGCACCGGCTGACTTAAATGTAAATACCCTTAATCGCTATTTGGAGCTTAAAAACCGCGGCATGATTTAGGGGGCTAAGTGCCCTTGCGGCTACCCACAAAGTGGTTGTCTTTGTCTTTAAAAAGTACGTTAAAAGTGGTAAGGCTGCCGTAAATACGGGTAATGTACTGTTGTAGGTCTACCTTTTCGGCATCGTCTTAATTGCTACTATTAATTTTTTGCTCCATTACGCGCAGCCTATCCCGCACCATCACTATTTTATGGAAAAAGGTGTCAATGGGTAGCTCCTTGCTGCCCAGGTTAGCATCGGCCGGAGCTAAGTTTAAAGTGCCGCCCTTCCACTTGTCCGCTATTTTGGTAACCATGGGCCCTAGGTCATTCCACTTTTGTAGAATGTGTTTTAGGCTGGTTTCAACTTCGTAAAAGCTCACTAAATCCAACTCATAATCTAAAGCCTCAATGGTTGCAAAATCAGCGTCAAGCGTGATGGTTTCAATACCCGTTTCAATAAAACTTACATAGTAATGAAGGTTGGTGACGTTGGTAACCACCCCCTTACCTAGTTCAGGGAGGTTTATGCGCGAGCCAGGGGCTAGTAGTTTCATGGTTACTTTTTAATACTTCAAATAAAGCATAAAAAAAGGAAAACCCGCAGAGAATCGGCCTGCCAGCCCCTTTAAAGGGTAACATAGTCTATTAATGCTTTAGTGTTTGGCTTTTGCCCTATGAGGTTTTAGCGCTAAGCCAATAACCGCCATTATTTAGTTGCTGCGCATTCATTGTTTAATTGGGAAGGTTTTTTGCCTTGCCAAACCAGCTGACCTAGCCTATTGAATAATTCAACCTGCGGCTGCGTTAGACCTGTAGATTCTAATTTAAGTGGTAGACCAAGCTACGCCTAAGATAATAATCAATTAGGTCCCACTCAGAATATTCCTGACGCAGTTCAGCGAGAAGCGACTCCTATTTATGCATGCAGGAGTCTAAGCTAACCGAATATGTAGAAGCATCTTTAGTGATTCTAAGACAGTGCCATGGCAATTAATTTTGGCGATGGTTAGGAAATTAAGAATTGCTGTACTATCCTACTTCATAGACTTTGCAGGTTTGGATAAGGCTGATCCATGCTAAACTTGCTTATGCCTAAACGTACTGTTAAAATCGTGGCTGTTTTGTGAACCAAGTATCAATCCTGTAGTGGGTTAAAGATTCTAAGGTTTCTTGGCAGTTTGGCTTATCAATTTTTTTTCAGGAAAAATGGTCCTTGGCCGACTTATACGATTGATGAGACTAACATTTGAAGTCAGGAAAAATAAAAACTGCCTCCCAAGAGGCAGTTTTAGTTGTTATGAAGTTGAACAGGAGAGAGCCTGGTCAAGGCTGAGGAAGCAACTTCATCATATATACGCAGATTTAATAACAATTTCTTACATATACTCTAAATTTGTCCTGAATGTGCAAAGGCCTTTATTTTTTGATTTATCACTTAAAGATATTGAAGATTGTTTACCGAAAAATGCTTAATTCATGAACAGGTGTTTTGAGTTCATAAAACCCCTATTTTAGCTCATGAACTAAATTTAGACCCAGTAAAAAACTGCCAGTTTTGTTCAAAAACGCTACTTCCAGTCTTTGGATATTTCTTTTTGGCCTTGCCTTGATTTTTGCAGCCATTCCGAAGCCAGTTGGTGGGCAAGTGCATATACCTCACCAAAAACTTGGCATTGAACAAGGTATGCCCAGTAATGAGGTGTATTGCATCGTTCAGGACACCAATGGAATAATGTGGATGGGCACTGATGAGGGTTTAGTTAAGTATGATGGTGTAAAGCCCAAGCTTATAGTACCTTCAGATAAGCCAAGAATTTCTGTTCTCCGACTTTATCTGGACCCTAAAGAACGCATTTGGATTTCCACCTATCGCCATGGCCTTTTTTATGTAAGGAATGACTCCTTAATAGAACCTAAGTTTAATAGCGAACTTTTGAGGGGTATAGCCTACAATCAAAGAAGCTACGTTCGATCATTTGAAATAGACCAGCATGACTCTTTATATTTCACCTTATTCTCTGGAGGAGACTTTTTCTTTAAAACACATGTGAACTCTTCAACTGTACAAAAGATAAATCTAGAAAAAGGACCAAGGTTATCTTTATTTTTGGTTGAAATAACTCAAGGCAAAACCATTCTTGGCAGGAGCACCAGTAAAGAGGATTACTGGAAATTTAAAAACAGTCAGGATTACCAAGGCGATCATCTAATTCTTGATGGAAATTCTCAAGGAAACTACGTCAATTATGGATATGATTCAGAATCTAGACTTTACTGGCTAGGTAAATCTATATACCATTTAGATGTTAAGATTGATTCAATCGTGGTTCCAAGCCCAATTAATCAAATATTCAAGGACACTGACAATATTTTCGTTTCCACTAATAAAGGCCTTTATCATTATAACCATTTAGGCGGTAGATTAAAACTAAAAGCCATTTATTTCAAAGACTATTTCATAAGCCGAGTCCTAAAAGATGCGGAAGGAGTTTACTGGATTACCACTGTTGGCCAAGGGTGCTTAAAATTGTTATCCTTCAAAGAACGAAAATTTTTATTGCCAACTAATCTGGATCTCATTAAGAATTATAGCCAGGTTCATCTCACCCAAGATGCTGCCTATGTTCTAAATAACAATGAAATACTGCGTTATTCTCTATTGGATCCAGCGCACAAAGAAACGCTATTCAATTTTACACATAATGATCATAGTGTTAACGTCCTCTGGGATATTGATAATGGATTTCGGTATTCCTACAAAGATGGTCAAGACTTTTTGAAACTCCCATATTGTCTGGGACTAGGGAGCTGGACCCCTAATAGTTCGAAAAGGTCTAAACTTTGCTTCAAAGGTCCTCAAACTGCTAGGCAAATAAATAGGCTTGTGAAAGGTGATAATGATACCTTTTACTATTTGTCCACCAAAGGTTTTGCTGTATTAGCGAACGACTCTATCATCTATGATTCGCATCCTGAATTTTTTCTAAAGAATACGCTTTGCTTGCTTCCACTTGAGAATAATCAGCTTTACCTAGGTTGTAATGATGGCCTCTATCTTTATGATCTTGCCAATAATAGCTATACGCAGCTGTTTCCTAAGAAACTTAATAGCGCGATTAATACCCTGGTTAGAGGACAAAACGACCGCATATTAATTGGAACTAATGGAAGCGGAATAGGACTCTTTACCGCTGATAGCCTTACCATGAAGCCCTTAGGCACATCACCGCACTCGAATGTAATATTTCAAATTATCCCTCATGATAACAACTTGTGGTTAAGAACCCAGAAAGAGATTTTCATCCTAGATCTTCATAATCCCAACGAAAATTTGACTAAAGCAAGGCTACCACACAAACAGTTAGAGAAACAAGCTCTTCACGCATTACTTTTTGTAGATAGAACCCCATATGTGGTCACTAAGGAAGGGATTTTTTCTATAGACAGTAATACTCTCAATTACCCATTTAGCAATTCATTTAAGGTTAGTGAAGTTTATGTAAATGAGGATAGGTTGGGAGCCACAGACCTTAGAGATGCCCAGTTAGCCTACGATGAGAATTCCATAGAGGTCAACTTGAAGCTAAAAACACTACACAACAATCAAAACAATAGGATTAAGTACAAACTTAAAGGGCTTAGTGAAAAATGGATTACAACCTCAACAAAGAATATTAAGTTCTTAGGATTAGCACCAGGCAGCTATACTCTAGTAGCTGCAGCAGAGAGCGCAATTGGGCAGTGGTCAGAGCCGAAAAAAATTTTAAGTTTCACGATTCAAAAGCCATTTATTGAAACGTGGTGGTTTAAGATAGGGGTCACATTGGGTGTTGTTGCTCTTTTCTTTATTGCTTTTAAAATTGGACGAATAGTCACACAGCGCGAAAAAGAATTACTTCACGCCAATATTTCGGCTTTAAAGCGACAGATGAACCCTCATTTTATTCTTAATGCACTTGGTTCTATACGCTATTACCAGAACCAAAGGGACTTAAAAAACGCTGAAAATTATATTGAGAAATTAATCGACCTATTTAGAGGGATTGTATATTCTACGGACCGTAAAAGGGTGTTATTGAGCGAGGAGCTGAGACAAATAAAAAGTTATGTTGCTCTTGAGAAAGCAAGATTTGGGTCAAAACTTAGATTTGAATTAAACGTTCCTGAAGAACTAAATCCTGATAAATTATTCATTCCTCCAATGCTTTTACAGCCCTTGGTAGAAAATGCTTTGGAGCATGGGCTGCGTGATGTTGCTTCTCCGGTTCTAGAAATATCAATTAAATTGAAAAATGATATTTTGGAGGTAGTTATCAGGGACAATGGCCCAAGTATGGAATTTAAGAACCTTAGATCCTCAAGCCAATCAAATTCTATAGGAATAAGTAATGTTAAACAAAGGATAGACTTAATCAGACAATTGGAAAAGAAAAAATTGTTTATTGAGTTTTCAACTGACGGAGGATTAAAAGTAAAGCTAAGAATACAGCAATGAAGCAACTGTCTTGCGTAATAATTGATGATGACCCTGCCGCAATTGAAAACCTGAAGGTACTTATGGCAAAAAATGCTTCTTTTTTAGAGGTGATAGCCACTGCAAATAACCTAACTACAGCTCTAGAGTGCCTACGCAGTCAAGATCCCGACTTGGTGTTTTTGGACATCATTTTAGGAGCTTCTACCAGCTTTGATTTGTTGGAACAGCTGGACGATTACAGCTTTAACATTGTTTTCACTACTAGTCATGAAGCGTTTGCTCTAAGGGCTTTTGATTACAACAGCCTGCATTATCTGGTGAAGCCTATTAGTACTAAAGCCTTTTTAAAGGCGGTAGAAAAAATTAAGAACAGTGCTGAATTACACCAAGGCAATGAGCAAGCCCGCCAAGCGCTTAAAGTATTGAACCGTTACGGTGAAAAGTTGGCTATTTCCGATAGAAAGGGTACTACTTTCATTAACCAGAACCAGATTGCCTTTTTGAAAGGGAGCGCGAGCTATACCGAAATAACCCATTTGAATGGAGAAACCACGATGGCTTCCAAGCGCTTGGGACTTATTTACGCTAAACTCAATCCAGAGATGTTTTTACGGGTGCACAAAAGTTTTATAGTAAATATTCAAGAGGTAGCCTACTTAGAAAATGCTAAAACCGGCATAGCCATTCTTAAAAATGGTGATCAAGTGCCCGTGGGTACAGCCTATCGTAACCCGCTTTTAGCAGCATTGGACGCTGTAGAAAATTAGTGATGTTTGTCTCTCGTATCAATAAAATCCTTCCACGCGCGAACCGCCAGCCGCTACAATGGCATCGGCAAAAGCCTGCATGGCTAGCTCTAATTCTTGAAGCGCGGCTCTTTTGTCTTTAAATTGCTTCTCAAATATTTCACGAGTACGCTCTACATGCGGGGTGGGGCCATAATTATTTTGACTAAGGTTCATTCCAAAAACTTGCAAACGTTCCCCTAAAGTGGGGCTGGTTTTCTCACCTACCTTATTTTTAGCAGGGTTGCCGTAAAGCCCATTCCTAAAGCTATACACCTGTTCATTTAGTGATTTAAACTGGCTGGCCAACGCTTCATTCAAGCCAGGCATAGCTTGGTATGCCGTCTGTAAGGCCTGATATTGCTTTTCAGTTTTACGCGCTTTTAAACTAAAAGCGCTGTATGTTCGGCTTAGTGAATCGTAAGCCATTCTGTAGGCCTGAAGCTCTGATCCCATAGGGTTTTCAATACTGTTTTGATGCAGGGGAATTACCTCAACCTTTTGCTTTTCGGTTAAGTCGGTAAGGTTTCCATTTTCTTGTTTAAACAATTGACCAAAATAGGTGCCCGGGCCGGCTGGCATGCCTTTACCCTTATTTTCCTTTTGCCCTTCACGGATGGCTCCGGGGTCAGCATAGTGTAAGTCCCAGGCAATACGGTGAAATCCTTTGCCTTTAGGAGCTTCTAGTTTACGCACAAAATCACCGGCTTCATTGGTAATTACCAGCCATAGCTGTGTGCCGGTGGCCTGCTCTTCGGCCGCCAGAGCCTCCCAGCCTGGAAAGGGAATATCTGCATTCTCCTTTGTGAGCTTTTTCTCTTGCTTCTTTCTTTGGCTTTTAGCCGATGGGTAATTCTGGCTAAGGTGATAGGTGAAAACCGCTCCAAAGGGTGGGTTGGGCGCCACAAAATGCGCCTCTCCCTGCGAGCCTTTGCCAGCGCCAAAGCTCAAGTGGGGTCGCGGATAGTACCAATAGCTTTCGCGCGGCTTGAAAAGTTGGGCTTCCTTTTGCAAGCTCTCACTATTTAGTGCTCTAAAGGGCGTAATATCATCCAGTACAAAAAAGCTGCGCCCAAAAGAGGCGGCCACTAAATCATTATGCTGGCGCTGAATGGTGAGGTCTCTAAAAGAAATGGTGGGCACATTCCCGGTTAACTCCGTCCATTTTTCGCCCCCATCTAGACTGAAAAATAAACCAAACTCCGTACCTATAAACAGCAAGTCTTCATTCACATGGTCTTGCACCAGGCGCCAAACTAGGTGATTTTCTGGCAGGGTTTCCCCGATGTTTTGCCAGCTCTTCCCACCATTGCTGCTCTTGTACAGGTAAGGAGTAAAATCGCCTGCTTTGTGATGACTCAAGGCAACATACAGGGTGTTGGCATCAAAAAGGTCGGCTTTAATATCGTTTACGTAGGCGTACTCCGGGCAACCGGGTAAATCACTTACTGGTATTTTTTGCCAGCTTTTACCGCCATCGGTTGTTTTTTGCAGCAGACCATCATCGGTGCCTACCCAAATGGTATTCGCCTCTACGGGCGATTGCGCTATACTGGTAATGGTATTAAAGGTGCTCATGGCGTAAAAATCCCAGGCATTATCCCAGCTTTGCTGCTTGCCCATGATGGGCAATTCAATGCGCTCTTGATTGCGGGTTAAATCACCCGAAAGGGTTTCCCAGCTATCGCCACGGTTAGTGCTCTTCCAGAGCCGTTGCGAACCATGAAAAATAGTAGTTGGGCTGTGCGGACTCACCAAAATAGGGGCGTCCCAATTGTAGCGTTCGTGCGGCTCATTTTCGCCTGGTTGGGGCCTAATGTAGGTTACTTCACCACTGGCCAGGTCTATCCGCGTAAGCGAACCTTGCTGCCACTGGGCATACATAATATTGGGGTTGCCTGGCTCTGTGGCCGGCTGGTGGCCATCGGCATACAGCACCACTTTCCAGTCACTGTTTTGAATGCCATGGGGGTTGTCAGTACGCGAAGGCCCGCCTTGGGTATTATTGTCTTGGGTGCCCCCGTATATGTTGTAAAAGGGTTGGGCATCATCTACCGCTAATTTGTAAAACTGAGTGATGGGCATGTTGCTGATAAAGCGCCAGTTTTGGCCCAAGTCAAAGCTTTCGTACAGGCCGCCATCGGTGCCAAACAAGAGGTAATTGGGGTCACTGGCTTTAAAGGCCATAGCGTGATTATCAGAGTGCTTGAATTTCTCGGGCATGCGGCTAAAAGTTTTACCACCATCTTCGCTCACTTGCGCTCGTACATCCATCAAATAGAGGCGCCCGGCTTGGTGGGGTGAGGCATACAACTCTTGGTAATAATGCGGTCCGGTGGCCCCAGAAACTGCATCTGATTGTTTGGTCCAGGTAGCTCCGCGATTGGTTGATTTATACACCCCGCCTTTGCGATGGTCTTCTTCAATGGCGGCATACACCACATCAGGATTTTGGGGCGAGAGTGCCAAACCAATTTTCCCCAAATTAGATTTAGGCAGCCCTTGTTTGAGTTGGGTCCAGGTTTCTCCGCCATCTTCACTGCGGTACAGAGCGGTTTTTGGTCCACCGCCCAGGTAGGCAGCTACCGTGCGGTGTCGTTGCCAGGTAGCTGCGTACAGCCGTTTGGGGTTGCGGGGGTCTATTAAAATGTCGGTAACTCCGGTCCACTCATCATCGCCCAAAGTGCGTTGCCAGTTTTTGCCACCATCGGTGGTTCTGTAAAGGCCCCGTTGGCCGCCTTTACGCCACAGCGGACCTTGAGCGGCTACCCATACAATTTTAGAATTGGTGGGGTCGACAATTATTTTGGAGATGTGCTCACTTTCTTCCAGGCCCAAATTTTCCCAGCTGCTGCCGCCATCTTTACTGCGGTACACGCCCCGTCCGAAACCTACGTGGCGGCCCCCAACGTTTTCACCCGTTCCTAGCCATACGGTATGGCTGTTTTGCGGGTCAAGCGTTACGCAACCGGTGGAGTAGACCTTTTCCTGATCAAAAACGGGGGTCCAGGATATGCCGTTGTTGGTAGTTTTCCAAAGTCCTCCAGAGCCTACCGCCACGTACCAAGTGCTCTCATCATTGGGGTCAATGGCAATATCGGCAATGCGGCCAGCCATAAAAGCCGGGCCAATGTTGCGCAATTTTAAGCCGCTAAAATGGCGGGCGGTAAATAAGCTATCGGTATTCTTTTTTTGGCTTAAAGCCGATGGTAAACTGCCTAGAATGAGAAGGCCTAAGGCCAAAGAGCGAAGTAGAGCACCCATATTTTTTAATTTAGAATTGCGGAAAATAAGAAATTTGAGGCGCTTGGAGTTCTCGAAAGAGCAGCCTTCAAAAGCAAGCGCCCATTTTTGCTCAAATGCCAGGCGTTTCTTATAGTTGGCCTAAATGCTTTTATCATGATTCTAGGAGAGATTATTTCGTTACCTACACTGATTATACTGATAGTGCTGCACCTAGCGCTCGCCTTAGCCGATTTAGGTCATGAGGTTTCCAAGCGCGATGGGCGTTTTACCTTTTCAAACCTTATTTGGGGCGTAGTACTTTTTGGCTTACCCATACTGGGGCTAAGTTTGTATGGGCTGGTGCAGTTTTTCAAGCATTTGCAATAAAAGGAGGCTACTTCCGCAGGCTAAATGTTACGGTGGTGCCTTCGCCCAAAATGCTTTCCAATTTTAAGGTACCGCCCAGGCTTTCAATTATTTCTAGGGTTGAGCAATTTTTGGGATCGCAAATTGCTTAGTTTTTTTAGATCATTAAATGCTCTAGCGCTTTTTATTTAATCGGAAAATTGAAGTAGATGTTTGGGTAAGGCTCTGCCTCTAGTGTAAAATGCCACCATTCAGTAGGTAAGGGTTTAAAGCCATGCGCCACCATTCCTTGCCTCAGAATTTGACGATTTTGATATTGAGCTTCACTTACGGCCTTACTGCTTGGCCAGGACTCAGGGCCAAAGAAATCAAAAGGGGTACCCATGTCTAATTCCTTGCCCGTAGCCAAATCCACCAAGGTGAGGTCTACGGTGCTGGCCCGGCTGTGTCCGCTTTTTTCGGCAATATAGCCTTGGGCAAAAAGCTGATCTTTGGGCACCGCTGGATAGTAGGTGCTTTTTGTAACAGTGTCATTGAGGTCTTTAGACCAGCGCACAAAATGGTCCACCGCCATCTGGGGGCGGTACGCGTCAAAAACTTTAAGTTGATAGCCTTTATCTAAAAAATAGCGCTGCGCTTTTTGCAAGGCTTCAAAAGCTTGCGGACTGAGGTAGAGCTTGGGTTTATGGTAGCCTTCTATGGGTTTACCCACAAAGTTATGGGCGGTAAAATAGCGAGGTTCTACCACTAGATCTGAAATATTGCTTAGCGGCTTCAGGTCGGCTATTGACGAAGGCTGTGCGGAAGCTTCAAGCATTAAGATGCAGGCTCCAAGAACGGTCCAAAAGCGCATAGTCATTTTTGGCTTAAGTTAAAGATAAAGCTGAAAACCACAGGAGGTGCTCCCTTGGCTATTTTTCTAGCAAGCTACAGAACCGAAACAATTTGGGTAAAGCTTCTCTGCCAAGGTTGAGCAGTGCAAAGATTGAAAGTAGTTTTTGTTAATTAGTTGATGATTTTTGCATCAAGTCTTTAAAAAAACTAAAAAGCAATACCCCCATTAAACCCCCGTAGAGCGTAGAATTTACCGGACTGGAAGTAATGGCACAACTACCGCTCACACAACCTGCTTCTTGCCAATATAAATAACCACTTAGTAAGCCAACTAAGGCGCCAGCGATTAACCAAAGTTGTTTTTTAATCCATTTTAATAGCATAGGGCAAAGGGCGTGAAAAGCTTTTCGTAGTACAGTGATTTCCATCACTTATTGTGGGTTCTGGCTATGGATCAGTACGCTTGAAAAGTTAGGCATAACTTTGCCTTTTGAACAATTCTTTTCAACCCATCATTAAGCATAAAAAAGTATAATGCGCAGCCATTGGATTCCTCTCCTTTTACTTTTGGCCTTCACGGCCTGTTCCTCAAAGCAGGGTCAAAAAGAAACCACTGAAAATTCCAATACTTTTGGCAGTATAACCTTACCAGAAGGTTTCACCGCCACTGTTTTTGCCGATGCTCCGGGTCCGGGAAGGCACGTGGCGGTGCGGCAAAATGGTGACGTGTATCTGCGCCTAAGCAAAGCCCAAAATGGCCAGTCTCTGGTAGCTTTGCGCGATACCAACCAAGATGGCGTAGCCGATGTGCAGGAGTATTTTGGCGGATCGGAAACAGGCACGGGGGTCCAGATTCAGGCGGGCTACTTGTACTTCAGTACCAACTCCAAGGTGTTTCGTAAAAAATTTAAGGGCAATGAATTGGTGCCTTCGGGCGATGCAGAACTCATTCTGACCTTACCGGAGCAAAACCAACATGCTGCAAAACCATTGGCCTTTGACCAAGCGGGAAATATGTACGTAACCATTGGTGCCCCTTCCAACAGCTGCCAGCAGCCCGATCGGCAGCAAGGGGTGCCGGGTCAGGACCCCTGCCCACTGCTGGAAACTTCCGGGGGTATTTGGCAATTTAGTGGATCGGCCTTGAGCCAAACTTTTGAAGATGGCCAACGCTATGCCACGGGTATACGCCACGCAGTGGGCATAACCTGGAACAGCCAGGCTAATGCCCTGTACGCCATGCAGCATGGGCGTGATCAGTTACACGACCACTGGCCTGAGCATTTTACCGCTAAGCAAAGTGCGGAGCTGCCGGCTGAAGAGTTTTTTAAAGTGGAAGAAGGCGATGACTTTGGCTGGCCTTACTGCTACTACGACTGGCAGAAAAATCGCAAGCTTTTGAATCCAGAGTATGGCGGAGATGGCGATAGCATTGGCCGCTGTGCCCGGGTAAAAAGGCCTTTGATGGGTTTCCCCGGCCATTGGGCGCCCAATGCTGTAACCTTTTACCATGGCGATCAATTTCCTGTGCGCTACAAAGGCGGAGCGTTTATTGCATTTCACGGCAGCTGGAACCGCGCACCCTTTCCTCAGCAAGGATACAAGGTGGTTTTTGTGCCTTTCTCAGGCAATGAACCTATGACCGGCTTTGACAATTTTGCCGATCAGTTTGCAGGTGAAGGAGGTGATTTTGTCTCGCCTTCTGATGCGGAGTACCGCCCCTGCGGTTTGGCTGTGGGCCCCGATGGGAGCCTTTACATCTCAGACTCAGTGGAAGGCCGCATTTGGAAGGTGAGCTATCAGGGGTAAGCTGTAAATCAAGGAATAATGATCTTTTCGGCTTGGCTTTCTTGGCCGTAGTTTAATTGGACAATGTACATGCCCGTTTCCAAAAAACCTAAATCTACCGTTTGGGAAAAGGCATCGCTCGCTACCAAAAGATGCTGGGTGCCTAAATTTTCACCGCTGTGGTTAAAAAGGGTGAAACTTAAAACGCCCCGGCTGTAACTGTTTAGGCTCAGATTGGCTTTTTTACCGTCCATCTTCAGCTCTAGCTGGTTTAAGAAACTATGAGGGCCAAAATTTAACTGAATTCGCTTTTGGGCGCTGGTTCCCAATTCCGCGTTCTCTGCGGTAAAAAAGAGTAATTCTTGAGTGCTGTCGGCCTGCAAGCCAGTGGGTGGCATTAATTGAAAAGGCTGCTGAAAATAGGCGTAATAAATAGCAGCTGAGGAATTGGTTTGTACTGCAAGAGGTGTGCTGAGGCTATCATTCAACACCAACTGGTGGTGTGCCTCAAAAGTAAAGCAACCGTAAGCGCCCAAGCACAACGCTTCAATTTCCAGCTTTGGCGTGCTAATCACTTGTTTTTCGCAGGCGCTTAAAAGGGTCAAAGCCAGGCCCAGCCAAATCCAATTTTTCATAGCTCAAAAATAAGACTTGAAATCATGAAAGGGTATTCACCTTTCTAAAATCCGTTTAGCTTCTTCAGAATCAGACCTTACAGGACTAAAAAAAATTGATAGTCCTTAATTCATGCTTTACCAAGAGCTTAATTTGAAAACTATTTCAGGCCAGTCCAACTAGGGCCTCTGCAAGGTTCGCTAATCAATCTCGGCTTCTTAACTTCGCAGGTTACTAACACTCTGGTAAATGGACTATCGCGCGTCTGACGTAGAAAAGAAATGGCAAGCCTTTTGGCGAGTTAAAGAAACCTTTAAAGCCCACGATTATTCTGAAAAACCCAAATTCTATGCCCTGGATATGTTCCCTTATCCCAGTGGGGCGGGACTGCACGTGGGGCATCCCCTTGGTTACATTGCTTCAGACATTGTGGCGCGCTACAAGCGGCATAAGGGTTTTAACGTGTTGCATCCTATGGGCTATGACTCTTTTGGCTTGCCAGCCGAGCAGTACGCCATTCAAACGGGACAACATCCGGCTGAGACCACTCGAAAAAATATTAAACGTTACCGCCAGCAGTTAGACCAAATAGGTTTTTCATTTGACTGGAGCCGCGAAGTGCGCACCTCAGACCCCAATTATTACCGCTGGACGCAATGGATTTTCCTGCAACTTTTTGATAGCTGGTATGATGAGTCAGCTCAGCAGGCTAAGCCAATAGAAGAGCTAATCCTGCACTTTCAACGCTACGGCACTCAAGATTTGCACGCTTCGTGTGGCTCCGAATTCCAATTTACACCGGAAGAATGGGATGGTTTTGATGATGCCGCGCGCGAAAATATCCTGCAAAATTACCGCCTTGCTTATCGCACGGAAAGCACCGTAAATTGGTGTCCGGCCCTAGGTACCGTGTTGGCGAATGATGAGGTGAAAGACGGCCTGAGTGAGCGCGGTGGGCACCCTGTGGTGCAAAAGAAAATGATGCAGTGGAGTATGCGCATCACTGCCTACGCAGAACGTTTGTTGCAGGGTCTGGACCAAATAGATTGGCCCGAAAGTTTGAAAGAGGCCCAACGCAACTGGATTGGTCGCTCGGCCGGAGCCAGCGTGCACTTCCAACTGCAAAATCATCCAGACCAAATTGAGGTTTTCACCACTCGGCCCGATACCATTTTTGGCGTGAGTTTTATGGTGCTGGCGCCTGAGCATCCTCTGGTAGCTGAAATAACCACTGCTGAGCAAGCTTCAGCCGTTAAGGCCTACCAGGAACAAGCGGCCCGTAAAACCGAGCGTGATCGCCTGGCCGATGTGAAAACCGTAAGTGGTGCCTTTACCGGTGCCTACGCGCTGCATCCTTTTACCGGAGAAGAAATTCCGGTTTGGATTGGCGATTACGTGTTGGCTAGCTACGGCACCGGTGCCGTTATGGCCGTACCGGCTCATGATAGCCGAGACTGGGCCTTTGCCGGTCACTTTGATTTACCAAGGCCGGAGGTGATTGAAGGGGGAAATATTAAGCAAGAAGCTTATGAAGCCAAAGAAGGCAAGGTCATCAACTCCGATTTTTTGAACGGTCTGGAAGTACAGGAAGCCATTCCACGTGCTATAACCCAAATTGAGGAAAAAGGTCTGGGCCAGGGCAAGATAAATTACCGCTTGCGTGATGCTATTTTTGGCCGGCAGCGCTACTGGGGTGAGCCTATTCCCATTTACTACGTAAACGGCCTGCCCCGCAGAGTGAAGGAAGAACACTTGCCATTAGAACTTCCCGAAGTGAGTGCCTACCTACCTACTGAAGACGGTGAGCCACCTCTGGCACGTGCCACTGTCTGGAACTACCATCCTGAAAAAGGCGTGGTGGCCAACGGAGAAGGTTACCCTTTAGAAACCACCACCATGCCTGGTTGGGCGGGCAGTAGCTGGTATGATTTGCGCTACATGGACCCGGGCAATCCAGACCAGTTTGTGAGCCCTAAAGCCACTGAATACTGGAAAGACGTAGACCTTTACATTGGCGGCAGCGAGCACGCTACCGGCCACTTGCTGTACACCCGTTTCTGGCATAAGTTTTTTGTAGACCGCGGTTACACCTCGGCCGAAGAGCCTTTTAAAAAGTTGATTAACCAAGGAATGATAACGGGGACTAGTGCCTTTGTACACCGCAATGAAAAAGGGGTTATGGTTAGTGCCGATTTACGAAAAGACCACAAAACCACTAAAATTCATGCCGATGTTTCTTTAGTTAACGCCTCAGATGAGTTAGACGTAGAAGGTTTTAAAGCTTGGCGCGATGACCTTTCTCAGGCGGAGTTCCTGAACCACGAAGGCCGCTTTTTGGTAAGCCGCGAGGTGGAGAAAATGTCAAAATCTAAGTACAACGTGGTAAACCCAGATGACATCATTGTCGAATACGGAGCCGATACCCTGCGCATGTACGAGATGTTTTTAGGTCCGCTGGAACAAAGCAAACCCTGGAACACGGCCGGCATTACGGGGGTGCATAACTTCCTGAAGAAACTGTGGCGCTTATTCCACCAGGGCGGCAATTGGAATCTTACTGACGAAGAGCCTACGGAGAAAGAGCTTAAAATTTTACATACCCTTATTAAAAAATTGAATGAAGATATTGAGGCGTACAGCTTCAATACTTCGGTAAGCGCATTTATGATTGCTGTGAATGACTTGCTATACGCGAAGTGCACCAAGCAGGCGGTTCTTGAAAAACTCCCCGTGCTCATTTCTCCTTTTGCGCCCCACATTGCTGAAGAGCTTTGGGGCAAAATGGGCCACGTAGAAAGTATTGCCTATGAGCCTTATCCCGTGCATGAAGAAAAATACCTGGTAGAAAGTAAGCACAAATACCCTATTTCTTTTAATGGCAAAATGCGTTTTACTTATGAGTTGCCGCTAGACCTGGCTAAGGCTGAGGTGGAAGAAACTGTTTTAAGCCTGGAAAAAACCCAGCACTATTTAGAAGGTAAAAGCCCTAAAAAGGTAATTGTGGTACCGGGTAAAATTGTGAATATTGTGATCTGAGCAAAAAACATGAATCGTAAACCACCGCCTCCAAAGCTTCAGTACAGCGCTAAAAACTCTGCTTGGCGCGATGTCTTGAACCGCAGTTTTAAAGTATTGGGATTGGCGGCTTGGCTAGTGGTGTTGTTACTGGGCTTGCTGGAGATAAAGCGTCATTACAAATTTGATGTAATTCCTAATTATGACAGCTCAGTTGATGACTTATACGGTGCTACCCGAGGAACCGTTATAGATTGGTTTAAATAGTCTTAATGCCTTTTGGCATTTTTATTGAAACATTGGGTTAAAAATTACAGACATGAAAGCCATACTTACCGCATTAAGCCTCACCGCGCTTTTGGCCTTGCCCGCTCAAAACAACTTGGGGGAGTTGCACAGTGCCTCTGACCCTGCAGTAGAACCCTTGCGTGAGTTGGAGCAAACCGCTTTTCAAGTGGGTGAAAAACTGGACTATACCATTCGCTATGGAGTGATTAACGCAGGGAAAGCCACCGTTAAAGTAGCGGGCTTGGTCTCTAAGAATCAGCGCCCTACTTATCACATGGTGGGCACGGGCCGCTCTGTAGGTATGGCAGAATGGTTTTTTAAAACGCGTGACCGCTACGAGACCTTTATTGATAGCAAGGCCATGGTACCCTGGGAGTTCATCCGCGATGTGAATGAAGGAGGCCACATCATCAAACGTCACTTGGTTTTTAATCAGTACACTCAAAAGGTGAAGGACTTAAAGCATCCTGATAAAGGGATCTTTAACTACGCCCCCTATGCACAAGATATGCTAAGCTCATTTTATTACGCCCGGGCCCACGACACCAAAAACATGAAGGTGGGCGAGTCACTAAGCTTTACCATGTTTTTAGATCATGAACAGTTTCCTTTTGCCCTCAAATTAATTGACCGTAAAGTGATCAAAACCAAATTTGGTAAAGTTAAATGCTTGGTGCTGCGGCCGGTTTTACAAAAAGGTCGTGTTTTTAAAGATGAGGAAAGCATGACTATTTATGTGACCGATGATGCCAACAAAATTCCTATACTTATTCAAAGTGAGCTTTTGGTAGGCAGCATTAAAATTGAACTATCTGACTATGAGGGTCTACGCAATCCGGTAAGTTTCTTCTAAAACAATAAATTTGGCCAAAGCAAAAAAACACGCTTTATGGCCAAGCATCTAGAAGTTACCCCAGAGATACAAGAACGCTTAGACAAACTAGCAGATAAGTACCAGGCCAGTGGTCAGGAGCTGCTCAACTTTTTAGATGGTTTACTCTACCAAGATTACAACACCTACTGGGATTACATTCACCTAGATACCCTACTAAGTTTACAAAACCCCATTACCAGCATACCTGATGAGGAGGTCTTTATCATGTACCACCAAATAACTGAGCTTTATTTTAAGCTTTCGCTTCATGAAATAAAGCAACTGGCTTTTGCCGATGGCCCCCTGAACGCCCAGCTTTTTAAAACTAAGGTGGAACGTATTAACCGCTATTTTGGCGCGCTTACCCATTCATTTGCGGTTATGGAAAAAGGTATGGAGCGCGAGCAGTTTCTAAACTTTAGAATGTCATTAATTCCGGCCAGTGGTTTCCAAAGTGTTCAGTACCGCATGGTGGAAATTGCCGCCACTGATTTTTACAATTTAGTTGATAAAAATGAGCGTCATCGCTTTAGTAGTAAGGAAGGATCCATTGAAGAAATGTACAAATACATTTATTGGAAGAAAGGTGCTACCCTGGCTGATAGTGGCCAAAAGACTTTAACGCTCAAGCAGTTTGAACTAAAGTATACCGATGAGCTGATGCGTTTTGCAAAAAAGTATCAAGACTGTAATCTTTGGCAAATCTTCCAAAGCCTTTCGGCCGAAGAGCCCGTGCTACAAGAACTAAAGGAGCAATTACGCAAGCTGGATTTGAATGTAAACGTAAACTGGCCTTTGCAGCACTATCGCACCTCAGTGGTTTATTTAGCCCAAAGACCAAGTGATATTGCCTCTACGGGCGGTACCAACTGGCAGAAATATTTACCACCCCGGTTTCAAAAACGCATTTTCTATCCCGAACTCTGGAGCCAAGAGGAACAAGACGACTGGGGGAAATCTTGGGTACAGGATGTGCTGGACGAGGCGGGGCTTTCTAAAAAGCGCTAAAAACTAGGTAGATACTGGGGTGAAGGCAGTATTTTCTTACTTTTGCCCATTCTACAGGAAAACTCGCTCACTTTATGCAAACCAAATTTAAGATAGCAGGAGCCACCTTGGTGCTGGTGCTTTCGGTTTTTTTACTCAATAACCTTGGTGTTTTTGACAACTACCTTCAACCTAAAGAGCTTGGTAATGAAGAGGTAGTGTCAGAAAGTACTCCGGCACTGGTGGAGCTTGAGCAGCCCGAAAATTTGCGCTTTGGCTTACCTACAGATTCTTTTGAGGTGATTGACCGAGTGGTAAAGTATGGCGAAAGTTTTAGCAATATCTTATTAGGCTTTGGGGTAAATTATGCCACCATCAACAGTATTGCCTTAAATTATAAGGATGTTTTTGACGTACGAAGCCTGCGCACCGGGAAGCCTTACGCCCTTTTTTGCGAAGCCAATGACAGCACTAAAGTGGCTCGCTACATGGTGTATCAACCCAGTCCGGTTAATTATTACGTTTTTGATCTGTTTGATTCGGTGAGCGTATACAAGGGTGAAAAGCCTGTAACCATTCGTGAAAAACAAATTAGTGGTAAAATTGAGTCCAGCTTGTATGAAACAATTTCCAATGCAGGCGGTTCGCCCGCATTAACCATGGAGTTGTCTACCATTTACGCCTGGACCATTGACTTCTTTAGAATTAAAAAGGGAGATTACTTTAAAGTAATTTATGAAGAGAAATTCATTGACGACACGGTAAGTGTAGGCATTGGTAGAGTATTGGCCTGCGATTTTAACCATGGCGATCGTTCTTTTTACAGTTTTTGGTATCAGCACGATAGTGCACAATACTCCGATTATTTTGATGAGGAAGGAAAAACCCTGCGCAAGGCATTTTTAAAAGCTCCACTCAATTATTCCCGTATAAGCAGTCGCTATTCACCTCGCAGATTTCATCCTGTATTAAAGCGTTACAAATCGCATTTAGGCACTGATTACGCTGCGCCACGTGGCACCCCCATCCGCTCCACAGCCGATGGCGAAGTAATTGCCGCTGCCTACACTCGCGGTAATGGCAACTATGTGAAAGTGCGGCACAACGCAACCTACACCACCCAGTATCTCCACATGAGTAAATTTGCTAAAGGCATTCGCTCTGGTAAAGTAGTAAAGCAGGGCGATGTAATAGGTTACGTAGGCAGCACTGGTTTAGCCACGGGCCCGCACGTGTGTTACCGCTTTTGGGTAAACGGTAAACAGGTAGATCCTTACCAACAAGATCTGCCAGACGCTGAACCCATCAAAGAAATTTACAAAGCTGAGTACATGGTTAAAATGGCCGAAATGAAGGAGCGCTTAGACGCCATTCCAGTTAAGGGCAAGCCTTCGCAAGAGGTGCATTACGCTTCTGCGGGATAGGCCTTTTTCCAATTTAAAATTTTAAAGGGAGACCGTTTTTTTAAAGGCGGTCTCTTTTTTTAGACATTTACCTTTTCAGAAGGTAGAGTGTCTAAAACCTTTAGCTGTAAGGTGGTGCGGCCATTAAAAGTATTCTCTTCCAAATGGAAGGCCACGGCAATGCTCCCGGCTTGTTGCAATTCTTCAAGCTTGGCGCCCATGCCAAATCCAATACCGTTTAAAGTAATGCCGCTACTGGGTTCTTTCAATTGAAAGCGTAGGTGGCTTAAATCGGCCCCTACTCGCTTGCAGCCGCAGTCTTGAAGATTTTTAGTAATAAAGGTAGGGGCAAGGTTCAATGGGCCAAAGGGGGCAAATTGCTTTAAAATGCGGTAAAAGCTCTCGCTGATTTCCGAAAAGTTGAGCTCTAAATCAGCGTTGATTTTTGGAATTAGCTGGTCTGGGGTTATGCGCTTGGTAACGGCTTGCTCAAAGCGTGTTTTAAACTCCTCAAAACGCTGCGGTTGTAAAGTCATTCCTGCTGCGTATTTATGGCCACCAAACTGCTCCAGCACATCGCTGCAGTCATTCAGTGCTTCGTACACATCAAACCCTTTTACAGAACGGGCTGAACCGGCCAGAACTCCATTGCTTTCGGTGAAAACCACGGTAGGGCGGTAGTGGGTTTCTGTAAGGCGCGAGGCCACTATGCCAATAACCCCCTTGTGCCAGTGGGCATCAAATACAACGGTGCTTTTGCGTTGCAACTCCTCCGGGTTTTCCAGTGATTTAAGGGCGGCCTCGGTAATGCTGCGGTCTAATTCTTTACGCTCTTGGTTTAAGCTGTTCACCTTTTCACAAACGCGCTCCACTTGCTGAACATCAGTACCGCTGAGCATTTCTACCGCCAGGCTGCCGTGTTCTATGCGCCCGGCCGCGTTAATACGTGGGCCTAAAAGAAAAACCACGTCTGTGATGGTTAGAGGGGCTTGATCTCTACGGGCTAGTTCAATGAGGCTTTTAAGGCCTAGCCGCGGATTTTCATTGATCAACTTTAAACCGTAAAAGGCCAATACGCGGTTTTCACCGGTGATGGGCACAATGTCTGCTCCAATGCTTACCGCCAGCAGATCCAGCAAAGGCAGCCATTCTTCTTGCGGCAATTGCCAGTTTTTACAAAGCGCTTGTACCAGCTTAAAGCCCACCCCGCAACCGCTCAACTCTTTGTAAGGATAGTTGCACACTTCTTTTTTAGGATTGAGAATAGCTTTAGCCGCTGGTAGCCGTTTTCCTGGGCGGTGGTGATCACAAATGATGAAGTCAATGCCTTTCTCGCGCGCATAATTCACTTGGTCAAGGGCTTTTATACCACAATCTAAGGCAATGATTAAACCCACCTCATTGTCATGGGCAAAGTCTATCCCGGCAAGGGAAACTCCGTAGCCCTCTTTGTAACGATCTGGGATGTAGGTGCAAAGCTCTGCGTAATGCTTGCGCAGAAAAGAGTACAGTAAGGCCACAGCTGTAGTACCGTCTACATCATAATCGCCATAAATCATAATACGTTCTCCCTGGGCTTTGGCTTCCTCAATGCGTTGCACGGCTTTGGCCATGTCATGCATCAAAAAAGGATCATGCAAATGACTTAGTTGGGGTCTGAAAAACTTACGGGCTTGTTCAAAGGTTTCTACTCCGCGCTGTACCAAAAGGTGGCAGAGACTTTCTGGAATACTCAAGGATTTTTGCAAGGCCTGTACCTTGCTTGGGGAAGCTACATTTTTTAAGGTCCACTGATAGCGCATTAAATTAACTTAGGAAGGCTAAAGATATCAAAACCACGGCAGCCTATTGGCTGCCCAGCTGCACATCTATGGAGTATTTGTGGATTAACTGAAAGAGTTCATGGATTATTTCCTCATCCAAGCCGTGGTCTTTGGCATAGGCCTTTCTATTTTCAAGCACCTTAAACCAGCGTTTCATTTGAAAGATGGTGGTGTGGTTGGCCTTTTTTACGGGGCCTATTTGGGCCACTAATTCAATGCGCTCTTTTAGGGTGTTTAAGAGTTTTTGATCTACCTGATCTATCTCTGCCCGCAAATCTTCTAGCTTGCAAATCAGTTTTTCATCATCTATGGCTTCTGTTTTGAACTCTAGGTTTTGAAAAATTTCCTGCAACTGGGCCGGGGTTACCTGCTGTTGTGCATCGCTCAAAGCTTTTGCCGGTTGAATGTGACTTTCAACCATAA
Organism: uncultured Bacteroidota bacterium; assembly: GCA_913057235.1. Taxonomy (GTDB): domain Bacteria; phylum Bacteroidota; class Bacteroidia; order Flavobacteriales; family Schleiferiaceae; genus CAJXNI01. The sequence goes on along the minus strand of CAJXNI010000004.1, from coordinate 45,652 downwards.
AGCCGTCCATGCCTAAATCCAACGCGCTTTGGCAAACTTCAGCTATAAGCTCGCTTTTGCCGGCAATGTGGCTGGGATCGCAAATAACGGGTACCTCAGGCAATAGTCTACGCAGCTCAAAAAACACTTCCCACTTGGGTTCATTTCTAAAAGGCTGACTTTGGTAAGCGTAAAAGCCCCTATGAATGGCGGCTAATTTTTGAATGCCACTGTTATGTAATCTTTCTAGGGCACCTACCCATAATTTAACCTCAGGGTGGATGGGGTTTTTCACGAAAACAGGGATGTCTGTGCCATCCAAGGCATCTGCAATTTCTTGCACATAAAAGGGATTTACAGTGGTGCGCGCGCCTATCCACAGCATGTCTATGTCGGCCTTAAGCGCTTCTTCTACATGCCGTGCGTTGGCTACTTCGGTAATAACCGGTAAACCAGTTTGCATACCAGCTTGCTTAAGCCAGCTTAAGGCGGGGCTGCCAATGCCTTCAAAAGAGCCAGGCTGTGTGCGAGGTTTCCACACTCCGCCTCTGAGCGCATTTACCGAAGAATTTTTAGCCAAGAGCTGAGCAGTGTTTAACATCTGCTCTTCACTCTCAACGCTGCAGGGTCCGGCAATAAGCAGGGGCTTTTTTGCATGGCCTAGCCACTGGTCAATATCCTTAAAAGTCATAGGGATGTTTCTATACCCAATAAAGGTTTAAGCCTTTATTTTGGTTCATGCAAAACCAGTAAAGGTAAGTGTGTGTGGTAGGCTAGTTTACTGGATAAAGAGCGGTGAAAGAGTCCTTCAAAAAAGCCGTAGTTTTTAGACACTACTGAAACAATTTCAGCATTTTCTTTTTCGGCCTCAGCCGTAATAGCTTTTTCTACATTGTCTGACTTTAAAATGGTGAATTCCTTTTGGGCATCTCCTAAAATACTTTTCACTTTGTCTCGGCTGCCTGCGGGGCTGCCACTGTCTTTTTGCACATGTACCACGTCTATTTTGGTTCCGTAGATGTCGGCAAAATCTTTGAGTTGAACTAAGGCACTTTCTTGTTTCTCCAAATCAAAATCGCTGGCAAAAATCATGTGGTTAAAGCTTTTAATATTGGTACCCGGAGGAATTACCAAAACCGGCTTGGTGGTGTTTTGAATTACGGAGGCGGCATTAGAACCAATTAGAACCTCTTCTAAACCACTGGCCCCTTTGGTACCCATCACCACAATATCAATACTGTGTTTGGCCGCTAATTCTTTAATGAGCCTGATAGGGTTTCCCAGGCTTACCTGGGTTTCATAGGGAACCCCAAATGCTTTTAATTTTTCTTCATAAGCCCGCATATTTTTCTCCGCATTTTCTTTCATCACCTCCAGCAGGGATGTGGTTAAACTACGGTCAGAATACGGTAAATCATAGGCGTTTAAAACAGTTACTTTACCTTGGCTTCTTTTGGCCAAGTCAAAAGCGTAATTGCAGGCCAGGTCTGCGTTTTCGGAGAAGTCAGTGGGGAATAAAACGTTCATTTTTACGGTTAGTTTTGAGAGTTTGGACTTGTTTGAGCATCAACCGAAGCTAAGGTAATCATATTTACAATTTCCCGCACAGAACTGCCAATTTGTAAAACATGGGCGGGCTTGTTTACGCCAATTAAAAATGGGCCAATGGCCTCTGCTGATCCAAAGCTCTGGAGCAATTTGTAGGCTATATTTCCGGCTGATAGGTTAGGGAAAATAAATCCGTTAGGCCTATTGTGCGCCAACTCGCTAAATGGAAAAGTTTCCCTCAGCAACTCATTATTGGCCGCAAAGTTGGCCTGCATCTCTCCATCTACAATTAAGGATGGATCCATTTCTTTTAGCAGCTCACGGGCTTTGGCCATTTTGCGTGGTTCTTCTCCGCTGGCACTGCCAAAGTTGCTGTAGCTGACCAGTGCCAACTTAGGCTTCAGGTTAATACGCTTAATGACTTGGGCGGTTTGGTAGGCCATTTCTGCAATTTCTTGGGCCGTAGGGTTTTCATTAATAGTGGTATCGGTGAAAAAAACCGGTCCTTTTTTGGTAAGCATAATGTACAGCCCTGCTGCTTTGCGCACATCGCTGCGGGTGCCAATAACCTCAAAAATGGGTTTTACCACCTCTTTGTATTTTCGGGTTAAACCCGATACGAAAGCGTCCGCATCGCCCGCTTCTACCATGGCAGTGCCAAAGTAATTACGATCTCTGATTTTTTTGCGAGCATCAAATAAAGTAATGCCCTTACGTTGGCGTTTTTTATAGAACAGTTGCGCATAGACTTCAGCCTTTTCCGTGTCTGCGTAAGCATCTATAATAGGTAGGTGGCTAATGTCTTCCAGGTTATTCTCCTCAATGAGCGCCAAAATGCGCTCGCGATTGCCCAAAAGTATGGGTTTGGCAATACCTTCATCTACGGCAATTTGGGCGGCTTTTAAAGTTTTAAGGTTATCGGCCTCAGCCAAAACTACCCGCTGCGGATTACGCTTGGCTTTTTCCTGGGCCAAGCGAATGAATTTGTCATCTCTACCCAAACGGTTGAGGAGCTCCTCTTTGTAATCCTCCCAATTTTCAATAGGCTTAGTGGCTACGCCACTTTCCATGGCGGCTTTTGCCACGGCCATGGCCACTTTGTAGATCAAACGCGGATCAAAAGGCTTGGGAATAATGTAGTCTCTGCCAAACTGCAAATTGGCGTCATTGTAGGCCAGATTTACAATTTCAGGCACGTTTTCTTTGGCTAGCTCGGCAATGGCTTTAGCGGCCGCCAGTTTCATTTCTTCGTTAATCTTTCGGGCTCTAACGTCTAAGGCGCCTCTGAAAATGTAAGGGAAACCTAGTACGTTATTCACTTGGTTGGGGTTGTCAGATCGGCCAGTAGCCATAATGATGTCTGGACGGCTGGCCATGGCCTTGCTGTAGCTGATTTCAGGGTCTGGATTGGCCAAGGCAAAAACGATAGGATCTGCCGCCATGCTCTTAACCATTTCTTCACTGAGAATGCCTCCCACTGAAAGGCCCACAAAAACATCCGCTCCTTTAAGGGCCTCTTTCAAGGTATTATGCGGGGTGTCTCGGGCAAAGAATTTTTTGGATTCGTTTAAGTCTTCTCTGCGGGTAGTAATGATCCCTTTACTATCGGCCATCAATAGGTTTTCGGGTTTAACCCCAGAGGCTAAAAATAGCTTGGCACAGCTGCTGGCGCTGGCGCCTGCCCCATTGAACACTACTTTAAGTTCCGATAACTTTTTGTTCACTAAACTGGCCGCATTAAAAAGGGCGGCTGCGGTAATAATGGCGGTGCCGTGCTGATCGTCATGCATTACCGGGATATCCATTTCGGTTTTTAGCCGCTCCTCAATGTAGAAGCAATCAGGTGCTTTAATATCTTCTAGGTTGATGCCGCCAAAGGTGGGCTCCAGAGCCTTTACAATTTCTACAAACTTTTCAGGGTCGGTGGCATCCAGTTCTAAATCAAAAACGTCAATGTCGGCAAAAATTTTGAAGAGCACCCCCTTGCCTTCCATAACGGGCTTGCTGGCCTCGGGCCCAATATCTCCTAAACCTAATACGGCTGTTCCATTAGATATTACCGCTACTAAGTTGCCCTTGGCGGTGTATTTAAACACGTCTTCTTTGTTGGCGTGTATTTCTTTGCAAGGCTCAGCAACACCGGGTGAGTAGGCGATAGAAAGGTCTCTTTGGCTGTTGCTGGGTTTGGTGGGTACCACTTCAATTTTTCCCGGGCGCCCTTCATAGTGGTAATCCAGTACATCTTTTTTCTTGCTCTTAGCCATAGTACAATGTTTAATATCGGCTTTAAGCCGATGGGAAAGTTTTAATACAGAAAGTTATTGTAAGGAAACCTTTGAGCGTGCATTTCAGCAACCATCTCGTAGAGTCGGTTCTTGAGGTCTTCAATGTTCTCCTTTTGAGCAGCCGAGATAAATACGGCAGGATGATCACTTTTAGCCAGCCAGGTGCGTTTCCAGTCATCAAGGGTATAATTGGCTTTGGTGCTAGGTGCTAAATCATCTTCCTCTTTTTCTTCAAAAGTGTAGGCATCTATTTTGTTAAAAACCAAAAGGGTGGGCTTTTCATTTTTATCAATTTCACTGATGGTTTGGTCAACGGTGTGCAAGTGTTCTTCAAAATTGGGGTGCGAGATATCAATCACGTGTACCAAAACATCGGCTTCACGTACTTCATCTAAGGTAGATTTAAATGATTCTACCAATTGAGTAGGAAGCTTGCGAATAAAGCCCACGGTATCACTCAGCAGAAATGGAAGGTTGCCGATGACTACCTTGCGCACGGTGGTGTCTAAGGTGGCAAAGAGTTTATTCTCTGCAAACACCTTGCTTTTGGCCAACAAATTCATGAGGGTTGATTTACCCACGTTGGTATACCCCACTAGGGCTACTCTGATTAAACTACCGCGATTGCCCCTTTGCACAGCCATTTGTTTGTCAATTTTGGCCAGCTTGTTTTTGAGCAGACTAATCTTGTCTCTAATAATTCTGCGGTCAGTTTCAATTTCCCGTTCGCCTGGGCCTTTCATACCAATACCCCCTTTTTGTTTACTAAGGTGGGTCCACATATTGGTAAGGCGGGGCAGTAGGTACTCGTATTGGGCTAACTCTACTTGTGTGCGGGCGTATGAAGTTTGAGCGCGGCTGGCAAAAATGTCTAAAATGAGATTGGTACGGTCTAACACCTTAGTGTTGAATATTTTCTCAACATTTTTGATTTGAGAGGGCGAAAGCTCATCATCAAATATGACCAGGTCAACCTTATGCTCTTTTACATACTCGGCAATTTCATTGATTTTACCAGAGCCAATAAATGTTTTGGGGTGCGGTTTATCCAGCTTTTGCACAAAGCGCTTTTGAGCATCGGCCCCAGCCGTATCGGCCAAAAAGGCTAATTCATCTAAATATTCGTCAACCTTATCGGCTGGTTGATACAGGGTAACAACCCCAATTAGTACAGCGGTTTCACGTATGTCTGTTTTTCTTTTTACCTCTATCATATAGTTTTTTAGAACCAGGCATTCCAGGGTATGCGAGAAAGTATGAGCACTAAACCTATAAGGTAAAAAACACCAAGATTGGTGAACTTGGCTTTACTGGTGCTGGCTCTTTTTCCTTTAGAATACCCAATGGTAATAAGTACAATCCCAATAATGTTTATGCTAATATGCTCTACTGCATAAAGTCTGAGCTCAGGTTGCGCCATCACACTTTCAACTTGAAGGGAAGCATAGCCCAATGGCCCCACAAAATACAGAACCAAGCCTATAACCAATTGTAGGTGTGTAAAAATTAAGGTGATGAGTGCTAACTTTTTATGGGCTGGTGTGAAATTTCCCTGACCTCTTTTTAACAAGAAAACGAGGCTGCTAATTATTAAGCCTAATAAAACCAGATAAGCTAGTGTGGAATGAAGATGCTGTAAGCCTGTTGCCATTTTTAAATTTTTTGGCAAAGGTATTAAAGAGGGGGTTATGGCAATCTTTTATTGCGCTCTACAATGCCCTTTAAAGATTCCAGCAGTTTTTCAATTTTTTGGTTGGAAACAAAAAGTAAATTAAACTTTTTTACCCGAATATCTCCGTTGGTAGATTTCAATTTTAGGGTGAGTTGCTTGGTAAGTCTACCTTTGTATTTGTAGCTCACTAAGATCCCTTTTGGAAACTCATACCTATGGTTTTGCGCGCCTAGTACGCCAAATACCAAGGACTTAGACTTGATGCTGATAACCTCATAATCCGATTCATAGAGGAAGAAGTTAATGCGAATAAGAGCTAGTATTAGTATTAAACCCAAGGCTCCGTATCCAAAGTAGTAGTCTCTGAAAAACTGACCAATGCTGCCATTTATTTTAGCCATAAAAAAATCCCCTACTACAACTAGTAGTAAGACAAAAAGTAGACCTCTAAAGAAGAGAAAAAAAGACTTGTTACTTATTTTCATGAAAAAAAATCATTCAAACCCTATCTCTTAAGAAACCTTATTTACGCAGAAACCTTGAGCAAGAATTGATCTGCAAAGCTAAAAAAAAAGCCCCATTTAAAGGGGCCGTTTTAGCTTATATATCCGAAAGTTAGTCAATGAGAAGAACCAGAAACTTCGTACTTTTCCAAAACTCATTTGGATTAGCAATTTCAATAGCAGTTACCTTATCATCGTCTTTTTTAATGGAGTAGCTAGCTGTAGGATGGGGACTAACTACTCTAATGTCTTTATTACCAATATCTAAAGGTATACGTTTTGTGTTAGCGCGGTTGATTTTTGTAAAATACTCCTTATTTAAATTGTCAGCCAGCGTTTTGGTGCGTCCAATACCTATAAAGCCGCCTTCTTTGTCAATTACACCGTTGGCTTCCAGTTCTTTGGAAGTGCCCACCGCGTAATAAGCAGTATTTATTTCTTCTTGCTGATTTTCAATGGTTTCGCGTTGCATCATTTTCTCTTCGGTAAGCATCCCTACCTTGGCGTTGAGCTGCTCCATTTTAAAATTGGCATTAGCCAGATACTCTTTAAGTCGCACTATTTGCGTATCTTTAGAAGCTAATTGCGACTTTAAGTTGGCCACCAACTTTTTAAAATTATATAAGCGGCCACTCTGGTTTTTGGTCTGCTCAGTAAGCTTAGTAATGGTGTTTTTATTCTCTTCTAAAAGTTCATTAATGGCCTTTATGTCAGCCATTATTTGCTCTTTAACTTCCTCACTATTTTCAATACCTGAACCTTGCGCTTCCCGTATTGATTTTTCACGCATGCGAATTTCGGCCAGGTTTTGCTGTACCTGTTCAAAAGCATCCACAAATTCATTGATGGTGGTGTCTTGATAGTTTCTTTCGGCCTTAAGTTGCTCATTTTCTTCTTTGAGCTTTAGGTTTTCATCTTTAATATCTTGATTACAAGCCAATAAGCTTAGGCTCAAAACAAAAAGCAAAAAAATATTTTTCATGATGTATGTCTTATATTTTACTAAAGTACTATCTGTGTTTTACTCCTGACTATTTTGACGAATAAAATTAGCCAAGCCTTGTGTACTGGCAGAGTAGGCGCGTAGGGAGGCATCACCTTTTAGCGCTGGTAAAATTTGGTTAGCCAATTGCTTGCCCAATTCTACCCCCCATTGATCATAAGAGTAAATGTTCCAAACCACACCTTGTACAAAAATTTTGTGCTCATAAGCGGCAATCAACTGCCCCAAAGATTCAGGCGTTAGCTTTTTGCCCAAAAAACTAGTGGTGGGTCGGTTTCCTTCAAACACCCGGTAGGGCGTTATATTCTTTATTTGCTCTTTGTTAAAGCCATTTTCCTTCATTTCACGTTCAACGGTCTCACGGTCTTTCCCTAGCATTAAGGCCTCGGTTTGCGCTAAAAAGTTAGCCAGTAGCTTGGGCTGATGGTCTCCTTCTGAGTAATCACTCTGAGCGAATGCAATAAAATCAGCCGGAATAAAGCGTGTACCTTGATGGATGAGCTGGAAAAAGGCATGCTGACCATTAGTGCCAGGTTCACCCCAAACAATAGGCCCGGTTTGGTAATTGATTTTTTCACGCTTGCGGTCTACGTATTTACCATTACTCTCCATATTGCCCTGCTGAAAATAGGCCGCAAAGCGATGCAGATTTTGGTTGTAAGGGATAAGTGCCTCACTTTCCGCATCAAAAAAGTTTACGTACCAAATGCCTATGGCCGCCATAAGCTGGGGTAAGTTCTGTTTAAATGGAGCTTCCAAAAAGTGTTGATCCATAGTATGCGCCCCTTTAAGCAGCTTATCAAAGTTTTTAAAGCCTAAGCCACAGCAAAGTGAAAGCCCAATGGCGGACCATAAAGAGTAGCGGCCTCCTACCCAGTTCCAAAAAACAAACATATTGGTAGGATCAATGCCAAACTCCTCAACCTTTTCCTGATTAGTACTAACGGCTACAAAGTGTTTAGCAATATCACTCTCACTGGCTTCACTACGCAAGAACCAGGCTCTGGCGCTATGCGCATTGGTCATGGTTTCTTGGGTGGTAAAGGTTTTACTGGCAATTATAAAAAGGGTTTGCTCTGGATCCAGGCCTTTTAAGGTTTCGGCTAAATGCCCCCCATCTACATTGGATACAAAATGGCATTGCACGTGATTATGGTAAGGTTTAAGGGCCTCGTAGACCATGGCAGGCCCTAAGTCTGAGCCGCCAATACCAATATTTACAACGTGCTTAATGGTTTTACCGCTAAAGCCTTTCCAGGCCCCACTGATAATTAAGTCTGAAAAATCTTGCATTTGTTCCAATACCCCGTTAATGGCCGGCATCACATTCTCTCCATCAACCGTAACCGGTTGGTTTGATTTGTTTCGTAAAGCGGTGTGCAGTACTGCCCGGTTTTCAGTCACGTTAATTTTTTCACCCGAAAATTGTGCCCGGACGGCCTCCTGAACACCGCATTCGTCAAAGAGCTCCTCCAATAAGTCCAAAGTCTTTACGGTGATTCTATTTTTAGAAAAATCCACTAAAAAATCCCCCACCGTTAAGCTAAGTTCATCAAAACGCTGCGGCTTGTTTAAGAATAGATCTTTTAAATGTAGGGCATTGATTTCATTGAAATGCTGGCTCAACTTTTGCCAGCTCTCGGTTTGAGTGGGGTTGATGTCCTTTAACATGTTTAACTATTGTGGCACTAATATTAAATGGCAAAGTTAAAGTTCTAGCTTATCTTAGCCACAGATTTAAGAATGAATGATAGAAACAACGGCAGAACCTAAAACGGTTAAATTCCCCCATCCAAATCCCCAATCTTTTAGTAAAGTACTTCGCAAACGCATTAACGCCTATTTTAAGGAAAACAAGCTTTCCAAAAAAGGAAGCACTCCCATGTTTTTAAAAACGCTGGCCATGTTTACCTTTTACTTTGGTCCCTACCTGGCACTTTTAACTTTAGAGCCTGGGGTGGCCCTTACTTTGGTCTTCTTTTTTGTAATGGGCTTGGGCATGAGCGGTATAGGCATGAGTGTAATGCATGATGCGGTGCATGGTGCTTACCATTCTAAAAAATGGGTGAATCGGCTGTTGGGCTCTAGTATTTACCTTATTAGTGGAAACGTGACTACCTGGCGTTTGCAGCACAATGTATTGCACCACACCTACACAAATATTGAAGGTTTAGATGAAGATTTGGAAACACGTGGTTTAATCCGCTTGCACCCCTCACAACCTTGGAAAGAAATGCATAAGAAGCAAGCTTGGTATGCTCCTTTCCTTTACGGATTGTTGACCTTGAATTGGGTAGTTATGAAGGATTTCTCTCAAATTTTGCGTTATGAGAAGATGGGTATTGCCAACTTTTCCAAGCAGGAAAAGCGCAGAGAATGGGCAATTTTAGTGGCCACAAAACTGCTGTATTTCACACTATTTGTTACCTTACCTTTAATTCTGATTCCTGTGGCTTGGTATTGGGTTGTGCTGGGTTTTGTGCTGATGCATTTTACCGCAGGCTTTGTTTTAAGTTTCATTTTTCAATTGGCACACGTTGTAGATCACGTAGATTCCTTCAACATGCCTATGAGTGGTAAAATGGATGATGCCTGGATGGAACATCAAATGAGAAGCACTTCCAATTTTGCCCGTAAAAACAAGCTTTTAAGTTGGTATGTGGGGGGTCTTAATTACCAAGTAGAGCACCACTTATTTCCCAATATCTGCCACATCCACTATCCGCAAATAAGCAAAATTGTTAAGCAAACTGCCCAAGAGTTTAGCATTCCTTACAATGAGCATAAAACCTTTAGGGAGGCTATTGCTGCCCACATGAACAGCTTACGGGAATACAGCAGAGCACCTAATTTGGCCTAGTTAGCCATTAACGGCTTGCACCGATTTGATTTGACCAGGAAGCATTTGCTGTAGCATTTGCTCAATGCCCTGTTTTAAAGTCATAGTGCTACTGGGGCAACCACTGCAGGCACCCTGCAATAACACGCTCACCACGCCATTTTGATGATCCAGGAATTTTATGTTTCCACCATCAGAAGCTACGGCCGGCCTCACGTACTCATCTAAAAGTTCTACAATTTTATGGTCAATGGGCTCCCAAAGGTCTTTGGGTTTTTCATTAGGATGTGGTTGATTAGCGGATAGCACTTCCTGAGGAGCCTCGTCCGCATCTCCTTCCTGGGTGCCGTCAGAGCCGCCACTTCGTAAGGCGCTTTCATCCAAAACCGTATTTCCCTCGGCTAAAAAATCACGGATTAGCTCCCTTAATTCCATGGTAATTTCATCCCATTCAACTATATCATACTTGGTTATGGCCAGGTAGTTTCCGGTAATGAACACCTCTTTAACAAAAGGAAAGTGAAATAATTTAGAGGCAAGTGGTGAAGGTTTAGCTTCCTCAATATTCTTGAACTCAATAGAGTCTAGTTCAATGATTCGCTTATTGGCCACAAACTTTAGAACCGAAGGATTGGGAGTCATCTCGGCATATACACTTACGGGAACTTTCTGATCTTGCACGATACTTTTTTTTGCAAAGATATACGCTCTATTTAGCTTTCAGGGGCTTATTCTTTTTACTTTCAAGGTTTATAATTTCTATTGATATGGCATTAATTAAGGCGGTAAGAGGCAAGGAGCCGCAAATAGGAGAAGATTGTTTTTTGGCAGACAATGTCACCATTGTAGGGGAGGTTACTATGGGTAAGCAATGCAGTGTGTGGTTCAATGCCGTTATACGAGGAGATGTAAACTCCATAACCATAGGGCATAAAGTAAATATTCAAGACAATGCTACCCTACACTGCACCTATCAAAAACATGCGCTTAAAATTGGCAATAAGGTGAGTATTGGACATAACGCCTTGGTACATGGCTGTACTTTGCATGACAATGTTTTGGTAGGTATGGGGGCCATTGTAATGGATGGCTGTGTGGTAGAAAGCAACAGCTTAATTGCGGCTGGGGCTGTAGTGCTGGAGGGCACGCATATAAAAGAAGGTAGCGTGTATGCTGGTGTGCCGGCCAAAAAAGTAAAAGATATTACTCCAGAACTGCTCAAAGGCGAGGTAGACCGCATCGCCAATAACTATGTCATGTACTCAGGCTGGTTTAAGAAATAGGTTTTAAAAGAGATCCTTGGCAGATTCTATCAGGTTATCACGGCCTTGTGCTAAAGCTGCTGTGTCTAAATCAAGGGGATGTGTTGGCGGAATGCCTTGCTCAAAATCTAAGCCTGAATTGGTAATATCACGGCTGCCTGAAAAACGTAAAACCCAGCCATTGGGCAGCTGAAAATCTGCAGGAATGCCACCGCCACCGCCTGTACGGTCACCTAGTTGCAAGCAGTTTGGATTATCATATAAAATGCCAGCCAGCGTATTAGCCGCAGAGTAGGTTTTCCGATTGGTTAAAAGTACTACCCGTCCATTATAGCCTTTAAGGTTGTTATTACCGTTCAGTTCAAGTTGAGTGGGAGGTGTGAAATCCTGCTTTCCTGGTCCGTTTTTATAGATGCGGAGCCAACTTTTGGCATCGCCAGGCCTTAGGCGCTCAGCAATGCGGTACGCGTTGTTCAAGGAGCCGCCTCCATTATTGCGGATGTCAAATATGAGGCCGCGTGTTTGGCTCAAAAACGTGAACACAAAGTCGAGATTGTCAGTATTCAAAGAGCTGCTGAAGCTTCCGTAGTAGATGTAACCAATATTTCCAGGTAAAATGGTGTAGCGCATGCCACCTGCAATTTTATAGTTGTCTCCTAAGTAGTTTCGTTCAATTATGGAATAGTTAAAATTCTCGGGGTAATCTAAGTACCACTGCCAATTTCTGCTAAGGTCAAATTCAGAGGAGAGATTCACATGGCCGTCTCGCAAGGTAAAAAGCATATCAGCCATAAGGGCAAAGAGTGCCGTATCTTGCATTTGATTCGTCACCTGTGGTGCATACACTTGGTACACAGAATCCCAATTCAAGTTTTTCAACTCAAAAAAAGGATAGCGTTCATCCAGCGTTTTCCATAGAATATCAAAATTATTTTGAGGGGTATTGGCGGGGTTTTCCCTAACCAGCCCCCTCTCACAGCCCAGGGCTACAAAAATAAAAGTCAGAAAAATGCAGTTGAACCACTTCATAGTTTGGTGTATAAAGCCAAAAAGAGTTGATGCCGGCCTTGTTGGTACAGGTGTAGCTTATTTACTTCAACAAAGTCCCAGTTGTAAATTAGCCTTAACTGATTGCCGTTGCTTAAAGCAATAACCAAGGCAGATCTAAAATTAAGGTGGAAAAAGTCTCCCCAAAAAAGATGTTCACTTAGGCCAAAATCTCCATTAGGCATTTGAGTGACATAACCCGGGCGTAACACATAAGAGCCAATGGGTACATTTACATCAAACTGTAATCCATAACGCGTGGCAATTGCTTTCTTAAAAAGGTTTGGGGCTTCTGCGTTTAATTGGTAAGAACCGCTAAGCCCGTAAGAAAAAAGCCCCGATACGTTAGTGTTGCTATTGCCAAAGCGATTATTAATTCTGTAGTTGAAGGTATTTTGATTGAGCAAACCAAACCAAAAAGTATGCTTTTGACCATCGGCTTCAGCCACTTTAAACCGCAAACTATAATGGAGACTAGCGGGAATATTTTGCATGTGCCGGTCATTGCTGGTTGGCTGATCAAGGCTGCCCAAGCCATAGCCACCGCTTAAGTAGAGGTTGTTTTGGTAGTTCTCTTGTTGCTCCACCCATCCCAATTGGGCTATAGCCGATGCAGTACGGTAGCGCGTGGGCCCATAAAAGTCATCTGTAAACAATTCTGAGTTGAAGCCTAGGGCAAAGGGTAGATAATGGCCTTGAAAAAGAGACTGACTGTGGGCATTAAAGCCACAATTTGTGAGTAGGATTATAAAAATGCCTCTACTCCAGGCGGATTTCAATTTCCAATTCACCGGCTAATTTTATGAGTTGGTTGACTAAAGCAGGTGGGCCAAAAGTACCCCTAACATTATTGCTAAATCCGTATTTCTCTTTGGGTAGGCCGGCAAAATTTCGGTCTAGTTTTTTGTTGCCATTTTCATCATGAAAGGCGGCAATGGCATAGTTTCCTTTGGGTAAGCTTAAACGCACCGTGGGACCTTGGCTTTCCAGTGGCACTACTTTTTTAAGGACCTCTTCGCCCGCTGCATCACTTACTTTAAGCATGAGATTGCCTTTGGCAGAACTTAAACCCGTAAATGAAATGCTGAGCTTGTGATTTTCTGCCTGGGCCATCATTTGAAGTGTCCCAAAAAGGGCCAAAAAGATTCCAAGTGTTTTGAAGTATTGCAGCATCCGCAAAGCTAACGAAGCAGTACCAGGCTACCCTGAAGGTTCTTTACTTCGCTTTTGCCGGTAGGGCTATTAACCGGAAGGAGTTTTGCCGTAATCTTATACATGTACACCCCGGGGCGGGCGTCACTGCCCCTAATTTTCCCATTCCAGGCCTGAGATTCAAGCAGACTGTTGCTCTCATAAACTACTTGGCCCCAGCGGTCAAAAATGGTAATGCTATAGCTTTCAATTTGGCAGCTTTCGCTTACGCGGATGAGGAAGGTTTCGTTCAAATCATCGCCATTTGGTGTAAAGGCTTTAGGAACATATAAAGGGCAAGTTGCCGGAGCACTACCACTGCCGGGTCCTTTCTGGCTGAAGCCTGAAAGACTGAAAGCCAGAAATAGAATAAATGCTATTGACGTCAAATAACTTCGCATACCAAACTCAAAAGTAAATAAACTTTTGCAGCTGTGCTACTCTACTGCTTCTGGTATTAGCCTAAATGAGTAAAGGAGCCCTTTAGCTAGTTTACGTTTTAATCAAAATCCAGCGTGAGTTTAAAACGCAAAATTCGTCCATTCCCGGCATCAGCTACGTACACTATATTTTTAAAGTACGCCACTGACGTGGGATCCCTAAACTGCGTGGCGCTGGAACCCGTGCCTCCAAAACTGGCTTTTTGATACCGATCAATATTGGCGGCCGGGGGCGGCAAAACGCCTTCAAAACCTGTAAATGAAAACTGATACAAGGAATCGGTGTCTGTATCTACCACAAAAATAAACTGACTTCCGTCTCCCGCTAAGGTAGCATCTACCGGCCTACTAAATTTATTAGGGCTATTGATAAAGCCATCAGCCTGACTGGTATCAGCGGAAGCTAAAATCTTAGGGCGGTATTCTGCGCCAAACTCCCCTTCAATAAATTCAATGTACTGCACCTTTAAGGCATTATTGGGATCCAATGAGGTGTACACAAAGTCTCTTCCGCCTTGAGCGCTAAGCTGCGGAGGTTGTGTGAGGGTGAAAATACCGCTGGGGTCTTGAAAATAATCATTGAAAAAACCAGCTGAGGTTTGTACTGAGATGGGTGAGATAAACTCGTCTTCATTACTGAAATACAGCACCGCATCATTGGGCCCTAGTGGTCCGGATGAGCCTTGCCCCTGGCGGGTTACATAAAACTGATTGTTTTGGTTGGGGTCACTGTTATTCCCAATAATGGCAATATCTTGAAAGCTCACCTGCTCAATAGTTTTGTCTACCGGATTGTTTTGGGTGTAGTAAAATGGGTGAACTATGGTGTTTACCACTTCGGCATTGTTCAGGTTGTAACCATTCCCCACCAGGCGCAGGCGGTAAATAGCTGAAAGAGTTAAGGAAGTGTCTCTACCACCGGCATTCACAATAGTGTCTTTGGTACCAATTACCAGCAGGTCAAACTTGCGGTCTTGCACCACGGCTTTCGCGCCCGGTATGGCTTTACGCGCTAAAACATTACCGGCCTCATCCATGGCAATTACTTCTCCTGCCGCTTCATCTGCTATGTAAAGCAATTCATCAAATCCGGTGGTTATGTCTACCGGCCGGCTAAAATTGTCTAACACCGGAAAAATGGGCACGTAGGCAATGTCCCGCACAGTGTTATCGGGTGGAATGTCTATAAAATCTAAATCGGTTTTTTTACCCAAGTAATCTTCACAGCTGCTAAAGAATAGCACCAGGGCTAAGAAGCCGAATATGCTTTTGATAGTTTTCATTTACCGGCTGTTATTGCTTAATAGTTCAATTTGAAGACCCAAACCGTGCTGCATACCCAAAAAGTTGGTGGGGTTGGCGGCATAGTCTATGGTAAAGGGCAAACCCCCTAAGCGGGCTTTTACCCCAAAGCCAAAGGTGGGGATGTGTTGGTGGCGCACGCTAATGCGGTAACCAGCCCGGGCAAAGAATAAATCTTTAAGGTTGTACTCAACGCCCAAACGGTAGTTTTCAGCATTGTCATTGGGGTGGTTCAATTGCAAGCTGGTAGTAAGGCTGTGCATATCGGTTTTGTACGGAGTAATACTCATCCCTAATTTAAAAACCGTGGGCACCGTGTTGGCGTCTAGCTCAACCCCGGTATTGCGGTTGAAAGTTACCGGTATATCATCATTGGAATTTAAGGCAGAGTTGCCCCCGAAATTCTGCACCATTACCGCAAATTTCAAGTCTTTATAATCCGTGTTGTACAAAAAGGCCACGTCTACCGTGGCGGTGCTGTTGTGGTAATTGGCAATGCCTTCGTACACATACTTTACCGTTACACCCGCACTAAAAAGTGAAGATAACTGGCGGCTGTAGGTGGCCCCCACGGCCAGGTTGGTCACAAAAACCTGACGTCCCGTACCCATGGGCATAAACTCGGTACGTTCTTCCATTTCCCCACTGTTCAGTGAATTTAAACTAAACGAGAGGGTACTTACTTTATCATCCAAAGGGTAATTGGCGGCTACAAAAGATTGGTTCACGCCTCCGCCTAAAAACAGGTGGCTCAGGGTATAGGTGGTGTTTTCTAAATCTACCAGGGCAGCAGGGTTGTTTTGGCTACTGTAGCCATCGCCCGAAAGGGCCACACTGGCACCACCCATGGCTAAAGAGCGGGTGCTCATATCATTTTTTAGAAAGCTCAAGGCCGATAAACCCGCGCGCTCACCACCAAAGTTGGGGAGAATTTGGCCGTGGGCCAGGTTTAAGGCTAGGATAGCGGTAAGTATTAGATATGCGATATTTTTCATGCCTAAAACCTAAATTCTATTCCGTATAAAATTTGACGTGGAGCCAGGTAACGTGCGGGGTTGCGTGGGTCTAAGCCCCTTTCCTGTGGCCCATTGAAACGGGGGTCTCGCCATTCAAGCGGAACGTCATCACCAAAACGGTAGGCTCGGCCAGTAACGGGGTTCACAATTTGAGAATTACGGGCATCTAAGAGGTTGCGAATTTCCAGCGAAACGGAAACCCCTTTTCCTTTTTTAAGGCCAGTAGGAATGTTGTAGCGTAATTTTAAATCAAAGTTATTCCAGGGCTCAGCGGTAGCCTGCAAAAACTGATCAATTATGGGTTCATACTGCGGGCGCCCTAATTCATTGGTACCAATTTGCCGGTGCGGAGTATACCTGAATCCAGAAGTGAACTGGTAGCTTAAAAAGGCGGTGAAGCCCGTGAGATCTGCTCCTAAAATAGGCAGCGTACTATCTGGGGCAAACACAATACCGGCATTAATATTCCAGGGCCGGTCAAAGGCTAGAAACTGCTCTTGCGTAAGGGGCACTTCGCCATTTTGCTCTATTTGCAAAGAAGACTCACGGGCCGAGTTTGATTTACCGCGGGCCACTTGGTAGGCCACGTTGCTAAAAGTTCTTAGGTACTGACCAATGCGGTAATTCAGCCCTACCTCCAGACCGTAAATTTTAGCGTAGTCTTGGTTAATGTAAAAGTTTTTAGTGGTGGGGCGGCCGGTTTGGTCTTCCACAATTACCCTGCGCGATACAATGTAATCAAAGCGGTTGTTGTTAAAAGCAGTAAGGGTAAGGGCTAAATCTTGCGTAAGCTTGGATTTCAGACCAATTTCATAGCTCACATTTACTTCCGGGTCAATATCGGGGTTACCCAAACTAGAAAGGAAAGAGCGATCTTGGTAGGTGGGGTCTAAACCAGCATAAAGGAAGCGTGGGTGCGGCAAGCGCATACTGTGGCCGTAGTTGAAATACAGCACGTTGTTTTCCGTTACCGGGAAGCTCACATTAATTTTTGGGAGCAGGCGGGCTTTCCAGCGAAGGCCAAAAACCTCGGAAGTCTTGTCTAAATAGTCTTTACGCACTTGATCAATCACCGGGGCAGTGGGATCGTTTACGGCATCATCGGCAAACTTACCGGGTGCCCAGTAATTCATACGCAGGCCTAAGGTAGCAATGATGCCTTTGTAGGTAATTTTATCCTGCACAAAAATGCCGCCCTCAATGGGGTTTACCGCCCAAATGTCGTTGCTGGAACCGATGCTCACACTTTGGGTAGAAACCGAGTCATTGATTTGAATGGGTGCCCCCACCCAGGGCCGCGAGACGTCTACCCATTGGTATTCTGTAAACGTGTTTTGGATACCAAAACTGAGCTCGTTGTTTTGGTTGGGAATGTAGGTAGCCTTTGCATTAAAAGTGTACTCCTGGGCGTAGTGATCGTGCCAAACGGGCGTAATACCCCCGTTATTTACCAGACCGTCTCCTGCGTTTACAAAGTAAATACCGGTGGGGTCACCCGGATTAAAAAGTCCCACCGGGTAGGTAATTATATTGTCCTCGTCTAGAATTTGGTCTACCGTTTCCGTGCGGAAAGGGCGGCCATTGGCATCGGCTCTAAGGTTGGTGAAGAGCCGGCCAGCCGAGAAACTTAAGCCCCAGCGTTTGTTGATGAGGTGATTAAGGTTAAGAGCGGTAAGGTTACTGTGATGCGTGTAGGTGGTGGCATTATCTAAATTATTGGAGCGGGCGTATTGGTAGCCGGGCGCCAAAATAGCGTCAAAACCTACTATTTGCAGGGTACGTGTGTTTTGGTTAATATTTAGTGAGTGCTGGTTGGTTAAGGTTATTTTGGTACCCGAAGCAATTTTATAGCTCAGCTTAACCGTGTTGGTGTAGGAGTTGGTTTGGCGCGGAGCCCAAAACTCAGGGTTATTACTAAAAAGCGAACTGTTTAGTTGATCGGCTTGATTGGGGAAATACTCATCTGTTAAGAATACGCTTCCGCTGGCAAAAAGCGTAAATTTTTTGTTCTTGGTAAGGGGCGTGGAAACGTTTAGCTCCATGCGATCGGTATTGAAAGAGGTGGCTACACTGGGGTCACCCAGGTTATCTCTTTGGTAGCTTCCGCTGATTTCAAACTTTTCACCGCCTTCTCTAATTTTGGTGTTCACCACGCCAGAACTACCGCCCCCATACTCAGCGCCTACACCCCCGGTTATAAGGTCTACGCTGGAAATGGCTGAACTGTTTACATCTACTCCAAAGCCTGTACCGGCCAATGGATCCTGGGCCGAAATACCGTCTACAATGTATTCGGTTTCATATACGCGGGCGCCTCTAATTTGCAAGCCATCGGGGGTTTTAACCACACCCGCCTGCATTTGAATCACCTCTTGTACATCACGCACATTCATCTGTGCGATTTCCTGTTGGGTTATAGACACCTCACTGGCGGCCGCTTCCAAGTCAATTTGGCCTTTACGCCCTACCACGGTTACCTCATTCAGCCGCTCGGTTTGTTCCTTTAGTTTAATGGTGAGTTCTTTCTTCTCGCCATTAGAAAAAGTGATACCGGTATATAGCTTGGTTTCATATCCAATGAACTGCACCTTAATGGAGTAGTCACCTGGCTTTATGCCATTGATTACGTAGTTGCCGTTAATATCAGCTGAAGCTCCTTTGTAGGTACCCACAATAGTTATGTTGGCGCCAATTAAGGGATCGCCATTGTTTGCATCAAAAACCTTACCCGATAGGGAGGCTGCTTTTTGCGCCTGTAGCCATCCGCCAACGAGCGTGAGCGAAAAGAGCAGAACTAGCTTTTTAAAACTCATTGTTGAAAATTTCGCCTATTAGTTGTTCCAGTGCGGCACTGTTCTTCTGAAAATTATGCAGTTCCAGCGCAAAAAAGACTTCGTTCAATTGGTTATTTCTAAATCTGCGTACGCCCACCACATCGGTGGGGCCATTCCAACCTCTGAATTTGGTAAGCTGTGCGCGGTAAAAGGTTTGGGCATCTGTACTAGGTACAATAGGCACTATGCCAAACTGAACACTATTGGACTGCAGAGCGGGGTAGTTACCCGTTTGGGTGGCTACCAAGCTGCTGTCTGAAACAATACGTGCCTGGCTGCCTGGCACGGTAGAAATAGATAAACCCTGGATAGGATACACGGTGGCCAGATCGGTTACATCGGATGATTTATCAAATGACGTGGTAATGAAATATTTGCCGGGTTTAAAACTGCGATCTACAAAGCGCTGTATTACGGGCGCCAAAAAGCCCAAAAGTGTGTTGCTTTCACCTGTGATAGGGCTGGTAATGCTGGTGGTGCTAAGGTTTATAAAGGCCTCACTGTACTGCGCAAAAATAAGCTGCACGGTAGGGTCAAAATATTTTGGGATGCTGTTACTGCTTTGGTTGCCTAGGTCTAACACGTCATAGTTTAGGTTATTGGCATTGAGTAGTGCACGGTACTGAGGGGCAAGGGTCTCACTGTGGCCGTTTACCCATAGGGTAGAAACATCAGGTGTTTTGGGCCTAAAGTAAAACACCTCACTGGTGTCTACCGGGCTTTCACTTTCTGCAATGTCAATGGCTTTAATGTACACCCGGTTGGTATCGTTTAAACGGATGCCGTCAATGGTTTGCCCACTGGGGGCGGTACTGTTGCCGTAATAAATGCGGGAACTTACGGTGCCTGTGCTTTGGCCCGTATCGGGCAAAAAGGTAATGAGGTTTTGACTCCGGTCGATGGTTACCCAGTCTCCATCATTAATTTTCATTTGTACTTGATCCAGGGTATTGGTGCCATCAGGGTCATCGGCCGACCAAAAATAAGTGGCGGCAATAAATACGGTATCGCCCGGGCTGCGCTCATCAATTAATGAAGCGGTGGGCGGTGAATTTTTTAAAGGTACCTGCAAATAGGCAGGGGTAGGGTCTACGTTGCCGTCATTATCTATGGCGCGTACGTAAAAGTCAATGTCTGCTGAATCTTGTCCAGCTGGGATGTCAAAGAGAAAGACAGAATCTTGAGTGGTGGTGTAAAACCAGTTGGTTTGGTCTAAAGAAATCTCATAACCTTCAATGTACCCATCGCTATCGGCGCCAAACCAAGATAAGCGCACCGATGAGTTGAGCCTTTGATCACCACTGCGATTGATGGTTTCAAAAGCGAGCTTGGTTTCAGGAATGCCATTAGCGTCAATTTCTCCTTTACGACATCCGGCTAAAGCCAAAACCAAACCAAGCGCTAAGCATGGTAACCTGAAGTAGTGAGTAGTTTTTTTTGAAGGCATAATCTGCAATGAAAAAGAAAAGCAACTGCCCGGTTTCGGGCAGTTGCTTAATCAGTTTATTGGGTAACCATTACTTTGTAAGTACGGTTAATATTCAATGAAGCTGCGTTCACTTTTAGCAAGTACATACCGGCTGGTAAGTCGCTTACGTTTAATTGACCTGAACCGGCTTTAGCGAATGATTTCACTAAGCTGCCGTTAAGGTTGTAAAGCTGTGCTTCTACCTTGGCCGTTCCTTCTACGCTTATATTCAATACATTTTGCGCAGGGTTAGGGTATACGGCTACCTGAGCTTCTTCTACTTCGGCAAGGCTTACGTTGGTAGGCACGTTACAGTTGTTGGTGTCTAGCGCTACGCTCAGATTCACAATATCAAAATTGTTACGAGGCAACAACTTGTAGTTGCCAAAGCTAAACCAAAGAACCCCTTGAATGGCGTCCATGGTCATGCCCTGCTGCGTAGCTACAGGAGGTACTTGCATAGCACCGTTTTGCGTGTTGTAAGAGGTGTCGGCCACCAATGAAACATACAAGCTAGAGGTAGCGCGGGTACCATCCTGGCGGCCAGCCAATACTCTAGACTCATCACTGCTGCCAACTACGGCTACTCCGTATTCACCAAAGCCTAAGTCTGCAGTGCTTACTTCAATTTGTCCGTTGGCCGGATCTTCAAAAGAAATGAGCATACCCTCGTAAGGCTCAAGGTCTAAGTTGGCGTCAGAAGGATTTACAGCGGTAGGCATGATGGTTTGAGAAAGAGGCAAACCGTCTACATTGGTTACATTCAAATAGGTCACGCCAAAAGTTTCTTGCACGGTACCGGTTACTTCTACCCACTGGTCGCGGTAAAGGTCACCTAAGTCTTGGTTAGGAATTAAAGCAATTCCTGAATACAGACTATCGGTAGGATCCTGGATGTACACATACTCTAAATCACAATCTCTGCGTGCCGCGGTTACTACTCCCTGTACTGTTACGGTTTGACCTTCTAAAGCAGATTCACCGGTTCCATTACCACTGTACTGAATGTCAAAAATCTTAAGGCCGCCATCTCGCACGGTGTAGTGATTAAAGAAAGGATTGGTTGCGTTGGCCGGACTTACCGGTAGTACCACTGCGCTATTGTCATTATCAACTGCTTTGATGTAATAGCGAACTAAAGTTCCGTTGGGTTGCGCAGGTACCACAAACTCATAGTTGTCATTACCCACAAAACTCATAGCCGCTTTGGTAAACTGGCTTGAAGGTAAGGTAGGGTCCGTACTGTAGTAAATGTCTGCGGTATCAATAGTTCCATCAGCATCGGTAATGGTAGCTGTAATGGTTACGGGGTCACTGCTGGTAGGCTGCAACGGAATGTTAATCACGTTATTGATGTTAGGGGCAGAAGCGCCTACCTCATAGTGGGTAGAGTCAAACGGGTTGATCTCATATCCACGGCCGGTACCACCTGTACAGCCGTTAGCGCTATGACGGATAATACCTTTCAATGAAGTGTAGAAAGTACCTACGCTAGGGGGTACAAAACTTCCCGTACCGCTGGTTGAAGGACTGTTAGGGTTAACAATGGTGTGCGAGGGAGTACGTTGTGCCAAAAAGCGGTCACTTACGTTGATGAGGTTTCCGTTGGCATCTTGCACATCAAAACTCACCCGGTTCCCACTAAAAGGAGTTACCTGAACCACGGTTACGTTTTGCAACTCTACAAAGCTGTTTTGCCATTGCTCGCCTTGTTGCACATTATTAACGCGTTGGTTATCGTTAAGGTCACCTAAAGGAACCACCGCAGGTGTAAAGGCACTGGCGGGTAAATCGCCTGAAGCCAATAAGGTTACTGAATTCACGTCTAGCGTAGTGAACTGAGTATTACCGCTAAATTGCTCAACAATACCGGTTACTTCTACTTTATCACCTTGGAATAGGGCGGTGAAACCAGGCACAGGTTGTAAGTTGCTACTGGCATCTTCATACACACCCATTACTTCAATGCCTTGGTCTGGTGTGGCAGCGCCATTGGCAGAAGTATCAATCATGTAAATAAAGGGACGGTTACCACCTTGTACCGAACCAGAAGCAACTTCTGAAAGGCCACCATCGGTTACCACGTGTACACGAATGCGCACCGTGTCGCCTAAGGCAACAGAAGTGTCGTTACAGTTAGCACGATCAATGTTGGTATTGATCTGTGAAACCGTAACCAAAGGATAGGTTTGCGCCTGACTGAATGCCAAACTGCAAGCCACTACAAAAAGAGTAAGTAAATTTCTCATGTGTAAGGGTTTATTTGATAATTATAAATTTTCCGGTTGTACGTTCACCGCTGTCCAAATCCTGTACTGAAAACAGATACAGACCACGGCTAATAATTTGGCTATTTAAGGATAAAAGATCCCAGGCGTGTTCGCCACCTGAAAAACGGTTTTCGGAAGCATCTTCAGCTCCAAAGGTTTCAAACCAGCGGATGTCACTACCACTGTAATTTTCATCATGTCTTATCTCATCAATAAAATCGCCAGACACCGTGTAAATTCGAATCACACAGCGTTTGGGTAAATTGGCAAAAATGATTTTACGGCTTTCTTCCTGAAAGTTTGAACGGCCTTCCCAGGCAGCTCCATAGTAATAAGGGTTAGGGTAGGCAAAAGGTAAGTTTTCTTCCATGTTGGGGTTGGGTAGGGTTCCCGCAAAGGCCCGATAATTATTGGCCAAAAAGCTGGACTCCAAACTCTCCAGATTACTCTCGGGGTTACCCCGATCAAAAGCGGTCACGGCCACGGCATACTGCCAACCATTGGGAATATTCTCAATGGTGTATTTGTACACGTAGGCGGTGGTGTCATTCTCAAAAAACACGGGTTCATCTAGGGCGATGGCTTCAAAGCCAGTTTCGTTAAATAGTCCGTTTCCTGCTTGATCGTATTGGGCAATAAGGTTAAAATCTTCGGCCAGGTTTTGCACTCCGGTTACGTCAAATCCCTGGCGGGATAAGTACACCCGGTAGCCTTCAAAATCTTTTTCATTGCTGATGGGGTCAATGGAATTACGCGAATTATCGGCCCAGTAAATATCTATTTGATTATCAGAAGGTACAATGGTGGTGCGTGGTATGGCGGGTGGGCTCGGTAAAATAAAACGGGTAAGTTGGCCATCGCCATCATTGTCTTCGCCTGGGTCCAGTACCCCGTTGAAGTTTTGGTCTTCTCCATTAAAAGCCTGCTGTGCCCAACCGGCATTGGCAATGAGGTTAGTACGTTGCGTACGATTGTTATCGGTATTGGGATTGCCGTCTTCATTTTTCTTAGCCAATACGTAGGCAAAAGAAAACTCAATTTCATCTCCTGGAGCAAAATCATTGATGGGGCCAGCCGAAATTAAATCAGAGCGGTTGCCAGAAGCCTCGAGCAGTGCTTGAATGGTTGTGCCACCGCAGTTACCAGCTGTTGGGTCATCCCAGCATGGGTCGTCTTCCAGGCCTTCCTCCATTTTGCGGTAGCGCTGGTCTTCGGTTGCCGGGAAGGCAAAGTCTGCTGAGAAATCATTAAACACCCAAGAATTATAGTTTACGTTAAAGGTGTTTGCAGTATCCCACAGCCCGGTTTGGGTGTTGAAAACACTGTCCAGTGCGGGGTGCTTAAAACCGTTTTTATCACTAGCGCCCAGAAATTTTTGGCCAATGTAGCTCTCGGTAAATCCTGGGTCGCCCGTGGCATCAAAACAGTAGGCCAGGTTTAGACTGTCCATGTAGCCATTACCACCTTTATTGTAAAAAGCCGCTCCCCCTGCTCCGGCCGGGGTAACATTTACGTTACGCACCACAGTGTTATTCCATAAGCCCAGGTATAAATCTTCGTAGGTAACATTACTGGCGTTGCGCACTTTAAAGTTCACAATTACCAAAAAGTCCGTAAAGGTGAAGTTCCAGTTGTAGGTTTCCATGTCCACTACCACGTTCATGGGGCGGTCATGGTCATTAATGGGAATTTGTGTGCCTGGTATGGTAATGTTTGAATCCGTAAAGGTGGCAGTGTAGTCTTGGTGAGACACGGCAGCCGGGTCAAAAAAGCGATTGTCAAATAGTGAACTCCGTTCGTCTAGGGTAGAGCCGGGGCTGGCGGTGAATTCAAAGCCACCTCTTCCCGGAGCATAGCCCTGGGGAGCATCATAAGCCGAGGTAGATACCAGCACCTGGCCACTGCTGTTTTTAGCGCCAATCCATAAACCTCCTTCAAAAAGGTGCTCAATGCCTGAGCCAGCCGGATATTCACAACTGGGATTACCGCTGGCACTGCGGTATCCGCGAAAAGCGTTACCAAAAGTACCCAGGTTGGTAACATTTAAGCGTACGTTACTGGCGGTGGTTGTTTTTTCATCAAAGCTGGTTTGCGCCTCAATAGCGAGGGGAGCTAGCAACGTTAGCCAAAAACCCAAGATTACGTGCCTTTTCATTAGTGCTTCACCAATTTACGCGTTACCGTGCTGCCATTAGCCTTGCTTACAGTCAGCAAGTAAATTCCCGGGCGCCACTTTTCTGTATTAAAACTCACCTGAGCATTAGCGGCCAGGTTGCTAGTAGATTTATGCGCCACGGTGCAACCGGTCAAATCAATCACTCTAATTTCAACATCCTCAAAAGCTTGCTGGCCCTTAAAATGTACATTTAATTGGTTCTTGAATGGGTTTGGCACCTGCAGCACTCGCTGCCAATAATCTTCTTCTGAAATACCAATGCCACTCACGCTTGCCTCTAATTCCAATATCACCGGCAGGTGATCACTAAAATTATAAAGGGCGCTGGCTACCACGCTGTTTACGGAGAAATTGTTAGACGTATTTAAACTTCCGTTGAAGGAAGAACCATCTTGGCCATACGCATAATAGTTTTGGTACCTAAGCTTATCAGCACCATTGGAAATGCTATTGGAGATAAGTGAGAAATCAAAACGGTCATCCATACCGCCACCGCTAAAACAACCTGTGCCACTGCTGTGGGTACTTTGCGTATGAATACTGGCAAAATTGGAATTGTTATTCCAGCTGCCAGGTGTGCTTATGGGATCATTCAGGGCCACTGAAGCATTGCTGTAGTTAATGAATTCCTGGTATGAATTTTCACTGCTGCTTCTAATGTTAAAATCACCGGTTAAGATTACATTTTGATCGCTTACATTATTTTCAATGTAATCCATAATGGCTTCGGCCGCATTTTCGCGCTGATTTTGGTCTCCGCTGGAAGAACCGGCTTTAAGGTGGGCTACGGCAATCGTAAAAAATACGGTATCTACTCCAGGGCTACCCAGGCCGGCATCATTTACATACAGGCGGTAAAAATCAATTACTCTAATGATAGGAAAGTTGTTTAAGTCGCGTTGCAGGGTGCTCTGGCTTTCTAGCGTAAACTTGTTTTCATTGTAAAAAAGCATGTTCACCAAGCTGCTGGAAGAGTTGTTGGTGCTATTGGCGCTTTTAAAATGGTTGACTCCATTAACATTTAAAACATTGCTGTTAACCAACAGCGGGTTTACCACGCCTTCGCCTAATTCATTCACGCAAATTATGTCTGGATTAACAGAACTTACAATAGTGGTTAAGTCTTGATCTCTTTGGGCGGGAGTTCTGGAATGTGTGCAAGGAGCATTGCTCGCCTTGTAGAACATTAAGTTGTAGGTCATTATTTTAATGTCCTCAACCTGTGCGTTTAAGTTCAAAAAGCTCAGTGAGAAAAACAACCACAACATTCTTACTTTCATACCACGCCAATTTGGGGCGGCAAAGTTACTAAAGCCTGCTTGGCTTATGTTACCGGTATGTTAATTAACTAACCGCCATCCCACTCGTAAATAATGCCGGTTTTCTCTTTTTTCTTAGGCTCTTTTTTAAAAATCTCCTTAAGCTCCTGGCCCTGCTTTTTTAGATCTTCACCCAGCGATTGGCCAATGTCTTTGCCCGTAACTTTTATTTGAGGTGCATCGGTGGTGCCGGTTATGGAAACCGGAATGCGGTGGTCATCATCGCGTTGGGCAATACTCAGGTGGTCTTCAAACTCTGGGTTGGTTTTGGATTTACGGTCTTTAAATAATACGTCACTTAAGCGCAGCTTTACTAAGTAGTCAATTTCATTCTCAAAAGAGTGGGTGCCTTGCAATTGTAAATCCAACACATTGCTTTTTATGTCCATGCTAGGAATGGTAATTAACCCGTTGTTGATAGAAATCACGTTAGAGAGTTCACTAAAGGCCACGTCTTCCAGCTCTTCAATCTCCGCAAAGCGACTCAAGGCTTTCATGGGCTCATAATTTTTCAAGTGGCCATCAATAATTCGTAATTCGTTTTGTGCTACCAAAGAGTAAGGGTCTATTTGCAGTGTGCTATCTAGCCGCGCATTCAATCGCGTGTTGATCCAGGCCGTGCCCACCAAATTATTAGCCGTAAGCGTTTGTTGACTAAAATTTTGAAACCCGGCAAAAAGTGCCCGCATATTAATGCGTTGGGCCTTTAGTTGCGCCTCTAAAAAATAACCCTTTTGGGCGATGGGGCTTAGGCTAAATTCCCCTTGGTAGCTACCTTCTTGCGCTTTCATGGATAGCTGGTTGCCCGTTATTTTACCCTCCTGAATTTCTAAAAGCCCTTTGATTTGCTGCGCTTTAAATTCCGCAAAGGCAAAGCGATCTATTTCCAATTGCAGACTTACATTCAGGTTTTGGGTAAAGGCTAGGCTGTAAGTGCCGGGGTTGCTACCTTCCTGATTTTGCAGAAAGGTATCCAGCACTACTTCCTGAGATTTCACCAAGACGTTTACGGCCAGTTTCTCATCGTTGAAAAACAAATAGTTTAAAGTGTTGGTGAGGGTTCCTTTTAAGTATAAGTCACTTTCATGACTGGTAAGGTAGAGGCCATTTACCAACAGTTTTTTATCTTCTAGACTAAGCTCGCCCTGTAGGTTATTTACTTGCTGTGAACTGCCTTTAAGATTAAAGGCTCCCTCACTAATTTTAAGCTGTCCTTTTAGGCTGCTTTGGGCTAACTCGCGTTGAGTTATCGCGCCAAACTTTGCAAACTGCCCAGCCAGCTGCAGCTGGGCCTGCAATTGCCCCGCAACATTTTCTAAGGTGTCTAGTCCCAGGGCCCTGGTCCACTGCTCCAGGGGCATATTGGCTTCCAAGTTGGCAGTCACCTGCGGGCGTTCTAAATTTTTAATAAGGGCGCTTCCGCGGATGGACTGATCAGAAGTACGACTAGTGAGCTCCGTAATTTCCAACTGGTCGGCTCCGCCTTGATATTGATATTGGCCTGAAAAGTCCAGCGTTTCCAAACGGCCATTTTCAGACCAGTTCAATTGAGTGTCATCGCCTGAAAAGGTCACTTTTAGAAGCGGCTCATTGGGCAGAAGATCTAAGGAGGCTTGGGCTTTTAGAGGTCCTGCAGCGCTTAGGGTTTGGAGATTGAGCCAGGCTTGTTCTTGTGCCAAAGGCAATAGGTCTTCTAAATAGGTCTCCTGGCTTTCTAAAAATAGGTGGTGCTTTTGAGCTTGGTTTACATAGCTAAAGTTTAAAACCAAGTTTTGGTTAATGGTCACATTTTCACCATTCAAAAGTAAGTTGTTTTGGCTATTTTGTAGATCCATGCGCCCGGCCAGCTGCACAGGTTGTTGTACATAGCTTTGGCCTTGTTGCTGGTAGTGATGAAGTACAGCATCTAGTTGCGCTCCTATTTGCACCTCTTTATTAAACTGGCCTTTGGCGTTTAGCTGCGGGCAGTGGCCCTGCAGTGCAAGTTGTTGTTGCTGGTTTTTGTAGGTTACCCTGATGTCTTTAAGATAAAATGCTTCCAGTCTAAAACCAGACGACTCTTCTGCCTCTGCTTCTTGGGTATTAAGAATATCGTAATTACTTAGACCCTGGGCGTTGGTGATCAGCGAAAGCGTACCGTGTTCCAGCGAAACTTCCTCTACGGAAATATCACCCGTAAAAACCGCCCATAGATTAAAAGCTAAAAAAACCTCTTCTGCGTAAAGCAGTGTATCGCTTTGGGTAGCCGGTAAACCTGCGCTAAAAACACTATTCATTTTTACCGCTGCCCGTGGAAACTTTTGCCAACTAATTTCTACTTCGTCTACCTGTACCGGAGCTAACAAGCGCTCATTTAGCTGGCTAACCACCAGGCTTATAATTTTATCATGGTTAAAGTAGAGGAGGGAGGCGGCTGCAATTAGCAAAACCAACCCAATGCCCAGCATCCACTTTACTATTTTAAGAATTGCCTTCAAGAAATGCTTTTAGGTGTAACGTAAAGCGCTTTAAAACCGTGTAGTGCTCATTAATGCATTTTTAAAAAACTCACCTCTTTGTCGGTGAGTTTACGCCACTGACCACGGCTCAAGTTCTTTTTGGTAATTCCAGCAAAAAACACCCGGTCTAGTTGGGTAACTTCATAGTCTAAATGCTCAAAGATTCTGCGCACAATTCGATTGCGACCGCTGTGCAAAACCACCCCCACGTTTTTGCGGCTCTTTTGTTCTATGTAGCTGATTTCATCTACCTGAATGGGGCCATCGCTTAGCTCCACTCCTTTTTCAATAGCTATTAAATCGCGTTTTTCGAGATTTTTATTCAATACCACTTGATAGATTTTACGGGCTCCGTGGGAGGGGTGCGTAAGCTTTTTGGCCAAATCGCCATCATTGGTAAAAAGCAGTACTCCTGTGGTTTTCCGGTCTAAGCGCCCTACAGGGTAAATGCGTTCTTTGCCCGTGTTGGCCATTAGGTCCATCACCGTTTTGCGTGCTTTAGGGTCATCAGTAGTGGTGATAAAGCCTTTGGGTTTGTTTAAAGCGTAGTACACCTTTTTTTCCTGACTAATCAGTGAACCATTAAACTTTACTTCATCGTTAGGCTCTACTTGATAGCCCATTTCAGTGATGATTTTACCATTCACTTCAACCAGGCCTGTTTTAATCAGATTGTCAGCTTCTCTGCGTGAGGCAATGCCTGCGTTGGCTAAGTATTTATTAAGCCTAATCTTACCGTCATTGGCTGCCTTGGGGGCGGGCTTTGTAGCTTTTTTAAAGGGTGGCTTGCGGCCATTGTTTTTTTTGCCTTGGTAGCCAGGCTTATCACCGGGCTTGGATTTGCGGCCTTTTGAAGAGCCGGAGTGGGGTTTATTTCTGCCGGGCTTGTTCATAACCTTGCGTAATTTTTTAGGGGTAAAAAGCCTCTTTGATGTGCTCCAGATGCTTTTGCGGTTGCAAAGTAACAGCTATTATATCAAAGCGTATTTCATAATACAAATCTTTGCGCTCTACGTAGGCATTGGCTGCCTTTATAAGATGCCGTTGCTTGGCTTTGCTCACAAATTCCTGAGGCAGGCCAAAAGTATTGTTGGTGCGTGTTTTCACTTCAACAAATACCAAAGTGTTAGCCTCCAGGGCTATTATGTCTACCTCTTCTTTTCCAAAGCGCCAGTTTAGCTCCAGCAGCCGGTAGCCTTGGTTGCGCAGGTAGGCTTGCGCTTCCTCTTCGCCAAAACGCCCTAAATCAGTGTGTTGCGCCATGCCGAAAGCTAAGAATTACCCCTGAATTTTTTACGCTCAGTTCCGCTTGACGGCCAAAAATGAGGGTGCGGTTATCTTTTAAATGTCCGGCTGGAAATCCGAAAGCCACCGGCACAGCTAGCGAAGCAAAGTGATCACGCGCAATCTCCTCAGCCGATGATCCGTAAGGAATCATATTGTCATTCATATCCGTGAGGCCGCCTACCACAATACCAACCAGTTCTTCAAAATAGCCATTGCGATTCAGGTTAAAAAGCATCCGGTCTATATGGTAGAGGTACTCATCTAAATCCTCAAAAAACAAAATTCGGCCTTTGGTCTGTAGCCTGGTTTCAGAACCGCACTGGCTATACAGCATACTTAAATTACCACCTGTAATCTCCGCAGTTACTGTTCCGGTTTTGTTAAAGGGGTGGCTAGGTGCCGATATTTCCAATGGCTCTCCAAAAAGCGCCTGCCTTAGGCTCTCCAAGCTTTCTTTAGTGTTGGTATTGAAATTTATGGGCATGGTAGCGTGCAAGCTTTCTATTCCCATGAGGCTTAGTTTATTGTGCAGCACGGTAACATCACTATAGCCTACCACCCACTTGGGCGATTCAATCAGTTTAAAAAAGTTCACGTCATCTACCAGTTGAACGGTGCCGTATCCGCCTCTGGCGCAGAAGATGGCTTTTATTTGGTCGTCTTCTAAAAAGCCTTGTAAATCAGATAAGCGCTGTTGCGCGGTACCGGCAAATTGGTGGTGTTTTTTAAAGAGGTTTTTACCAAGCTGTACTTCCAATCCCCATTCTTTCAGTAAGCGTAAAGCGGGCTTTAATTCTTTGCGACTAATCTTACGGGCGGTGCTTATAATTCCTACCCGGTCGCCCTTTTGTAAACTGGGAGGCTGTCTCATGCCTGTGCTCTTTCAATCTTGCGCAAATACATTTGAATGGTGTTTTCCAAACCCAGGTACAGGGCATCTGAAATAAGTGCATGGCCAATAGATACCTCCAAGAGGTTGGGCACTTGAGCACAGAAAAACTGTAGGTTTTCTAAGCTCAAATCATGGCCAGCATTAAGTCCCAGGCCGTTTTGCTGGGCAACCTTTGCGGCTTCAGTAAAAGGCGCCACCGCCCTTTCCGGGTTTTGGCCGTACTCAGTGGCATAGCTCTCAGTGTAGAGCTCAACCCGGTCAGCCCCGGTTTTAGCCGCATTTTCTATAAAGGCGGCATTGCAATCAATAAAAATGGAGCTTCTAATATTGGCTGCTTTAAGGGTACTAATTACTTCAGTCAATAAGCCTTGGTTCTTAATAGTATCCCAGCCAGCGTTTGAGGTCAACACCCCGGGTGGATCTGGCACCAGCGTTACCTGAGCCGGTTTTACTTTTAGCACTAAGTCTAAAAATTGGGGGTTGGGATAACCTTCTACGTTAAATTCCGTTTGAATAGCAGTACTCAGTTGCTCTACATCGCTGTAGCGGATGTGGCGTTCGTCAGGGCGCGGATGTACGGTGATGCCCTGGGCGCCAAATTTCTCGCAGTTTAAAGCGGCCTCTAAAACATTAGGGGTATTGCCACCGCGAGCATTACGTAAGGTGGCAATTTTATTGATGTTAACCGAAAGTTTTGTCATAGTGGGGCAAAGATAAAACCTTAGTTTTGCTAAGTATAATGAAGGTTGAAGAACACATATTAAATGACATTAAGCCATTAAACTTAGAGTTTAAAGCAGGAGAAACCCTGCGCTTAATGGAAGAATTGAAACTTTGTCACCTACCCGTTTTGCACGATGGGCAATACATTGGACTAATAAGCGAAGATGATTTACTAGACATTCAAAATGAGCAGGATAGCCTAGAGCAGCACGTGAATGTTTTAAAGCCCTACAGCCTAAAAACCACAGACCATCTTTTTAAGGCGATGAGCAGGGTAGGGGAAGGCAACCTGAGTCTTTTACCCATTCTAGATCAAGGGGAGAAGTACGTAGGTTACTTATCGCCTTTGGAGTTAATACAGGATTTAGGCCGGCAGTTAACTTTTAGCGAGGCCGGCAGCGTGGTAGTGGTAGAAGTTGGTGTGCGCGACTACCATCTCTCTCAACTCACGCAAATTGTTGAATCAGATGATGCCCGGGTTACCGGAGTTTTGGTACACTCGCACGGAATAGAACTCCTGCGCATAGCCCTTAAAATAAATAGAGCGGATATCAGCCGAATCTTGAAATCATTGGAGCGCTATGAGTACCGCATTGTGGAGGTCTTTCACAAGAGTATTTTTGACAATGATGCTTCGGACAGGATCGAATCGCTGATCAAATATTTGAATATTTAAGTTATGCGGATTGCAGTATATGGCAAACGTTTTTCCGCGGAAGCGAGACCTTTTATAGAAAACCTGCATGAACTGTTGCTGGAAGAGAGGGCCGAGCTCATTCTATTCAAGGAACTTAATACGTTCATAAGCCAGCACTGCAATTTGCCACTTAACTTTAAGGCTTTTGGCACCCATGAGGAGCTAGTTACCTTTAACCCCGATTTTTTAATTACTATTGGTGGAGATGGAACCATATTAGATGCCACAACCTTAGTGCGGCAATCAGGTATTCCTATAATGGGTATCAACACTGGGCGCCTGGGCTTTTTAGCCAATGTTAGTCGAGAAGAAATAACCAAATCCATAAAGTCTATCGCTCAGGGCGCCTATTCCATTGATGAGCGCAGGGTGCTAAAACTAGAGTCTGAAGATGATCAATTTGATTTGAATTTTGCGCTCAATGAGATTACAGTCAGTCGTAAAGATACCACGGCCATGGTAACGGTAAAGGTGTGGATTAATGATCAATTTTTAAATAGTTACTGGGCTGACGGGGTAATCATTGCCACCCCAACCGGCAGTACCGGGTATTCTTTAAGTTGCAATGGGCCTATCATTATGCCGGGAGCAGAATCATTGGTTATTACTCCCATAGCCCCTCACAACCTGAATGTGAGACCCTTTGTGATTCCCAATAAATACAAAATTAAGTTGCAGGTAGAAAGCCGGGAAAAGCAATTCTTAGTGAGTTTAGACTCCAGAATATACGCAAAAGAGACTGGCTCCGTTCTAACGCTTGGCATGGCCAATTTCACCGTAAAATTGGTGCAAACCGAAATTCAAAATTTCCCCCAGACCCTCCGCAATAAATTGATGTGGGGGTTGGATAAACGTAACTGATTATTAAGCTTTTAATGGCATTTGGCTATATTTGCCCGCTTTTAAAAAATCGTATGCTAAAGCATCTTTGCATAGTATTTTTTCTTTTTCCTCTAATGGGCCAATCGCAGTACCAGTATGCCGAAATTGGCCTGCAAGGTGGTGGGGCTAATTTCTTAGGTGATGTAGGAAATTACAGCATTCACTTACCGCAAGGCTACAGCGGAGGATTGTTTTTTAGGTATAATTTCACGCGCCATTGGTCTATTGAAGTGGGCGGCAATTACGGTTTTATTCAAAATGCAGATAGTTGGTCTGCCATTGCCCATCGCAAAGACCGCAACCTCTCCTTTCAGTCAGAGCTGTGGGAAGGGTATATTCTGATGAACTTCAATTTTTTTGAGTTTGAACCTGGTAGTAAATTTAAGCACACCCCTTTTATTTTTGGCGGTTTTGGCATCTTTTGGTTTGATCCCACCACTAACTATCAGGGCAACCAGGTACGCCTGCAGCCTTTAGGGACAGAAGGCCAAGGTACAGCGGCTAATCCCGATGTGCCCTACGCTCTGGCCAATAGTTTTTTTGTTTTTGGCATGGGCTATAAATGGGCCATTAATCGCATCACCAGCATTGGCATCCAAAGCGGGTTTAGAGCTACCTACACCGATTATTTAGACGATGTAAGCGGCCGTTACGCTGATCCTGAAATACTACTGGAAGAAAACGGAGCCGTGGCTGCTGCCCTTTCAGATCGTAGCTTAAGCGGAGGAGATAAGTCTAGAATGTTTAGAGGTGACCCCACCAATAATGACTGGTATATTTTTTCCGGAGTAACACTTCAGGTAAAGTTTGAGGAGTTTTACGAGAAATGTACCAACTTTGCCCGCTAGCCAATGTCCAGTAGAAAAGAACAAATACAAGCCGATAGAATACCCAAGCACGTGGCCATTATCATGGATGGTAACGGCCGCTGGGCCAAGAAGAAAGGCTACCTGCGTTCTTTGGGGCATGAAAATGGAGTAGATGCCCTACGCAATATTGCCACGGCCAGCGCTAAACTTAATATTGAATATTTAACGGTTTACGCTTTTAGCAGTGAAAACTGGAATAGACCCCAAAGGGAGGTTAATGCCTTAATGGCCCTCTTGGTAACCAGTCTAAAAAAGGAATTAAAAACCTTGATGGATAACAAGATAAGGCTGAATGCTATTGGTAATTTGGCTTCTTTACCAGATAAATGCCAGCAGGAACTGGACGAGGTGATTCTTAAAACGCGAGAGAATGACCACATGATGCTTACCCTGGCTTTAAGTTACGGCAGCAAGGAAGAAATCTTAGAGGCAACTAAAAGTATTGCCCAACAAGTGAAAGAAGGAAACTTGGCTGTTGAGGATATTGATGAAGTTACCTTTACTCAAAATCTGTATACTTCGGGTATACCAGACCCAGATTTACTAATTAGAACCAGCAATGAGTACCGCATTAGTAATTATTTACTCTGGCAAATTGCCTATTCAGAATTATACTTTACGCCCAAGCTTTGGCCAGAGTTTAAAGATGAAGATTTATATGAGGCCATTTTAAATTACCAAAAAAGAGAAAGACGATTTGGAAAAATCAGTGAGCAATTAAATTCCTAAAAAAATACATGCGGTTATTTCTTGCTGCTTTTGCAGCCCTTCTTTTATGCTCTGCACCTGCATTCGCTCAAATTTCTACAAATCCCGGTAACGGTAGTATTTCAGTGAACCCAGAGATGGAATATGAAATTGGGGGCATTCAAATTACCGGTTCCAACAACCTAGACAAGCAGGTGATTACGCTTATTTCTGGCCTTCAGGTAGGTGAGAAAATTACCCTTCCGGGCGATAAAACCACTGAGGCCATTCGGAACCTCTGGCGCCAGAAGCTTTTTGACGATATTGGTATTTACGTAACCGAAGTAAAAGGCAACACGGTATTTTTAGAAATACGTTTGAAAGAATTGCCCAAACTCAGTAAATACGGCATTAAAGGACTCAAAAAATCAAAACGCGATGATTTACGTGAGGCCCTGGATTTAAGCAGTGGGGCTATTGTTACTGAAAATTTAGTGGTAAGCACCCAAAATAGGGCCCAAGACTTTTTCATTGACGATGGCTATTTGAATGCTGAGGTTAAGGTGCTTAAAAAACGAGACTCTACACGCAGCAACTCCGTTATTCTAGACATAATTGTGAACAGGGGAGAGCGCGTAAAAATCAGTGAAATCAACTTTATTGGCAACAACACCATCCCTGACCGCAAGCTCCGCAAAGCCATGGATGAGACTAAAAGAGCCCGCATTTGGAATATCTTTAAAAGCTCTAAACTCATTAAAGAAGAATACAAGGCCGACAAAAAATTGATTATTGAGCGCTTTAATGAAGAAGGATTTAGAAATGCCCGTATTTTAAAAGACAGCATTTACCAAACCGATGATGACCGGGTAGCCATTGATATTTACTTAGAGGAAGGCGAGAAATTTTACTTTGGTGAAATTACCTGGCTGGGAAACACCAAGTACACCGATGAGACTCTGAGCGAAGTGCTGCAAATCAAAAAGGGAGATGTGTATGACGCGGCTTTTCTGCAAAAACGACTATTTGCAGACCCTCAAGGGGGAGACGTAAGCTCACTTTATCTAGACAACGGTTACCTGTTTTTTAATCTAAACCCTGTGGAGGTTAAAGTAACCAATGATACTATTGATATTGAAATGCGCATTACAGAAGGCCGCCAGGCCACCATTGACCAAGTAACGGTGGTGGGGAATGACCGTACCAATGACCACGTGATTTTAAGAGAGCTGCGCACCCGCCCTGGTGAGCTCTTCAGACGGAGTGATGTGCAGCGGTCTTTGCGTGAACTGCAACAACTCGGCTATTTTGATCCTCAGCAATTAAATGTAAATCCTGTACCTGATGCAGAAACCGGCACAGTAGACATTGAATACTCGGTAGTAGAGCAGTCAACCTCACAGCTGCAACTGCAAGGCGGTTGGGGAGCCGGCCGGATAGTAGGTACTCTAGGCCTTAACTTCAACAACTTCTCAGCAGAAAACATGTTTAAAAAGGGCGCCTGGAAACCCCTGCCTGCGGGCGATGGCCAAACCATTAACCTAAGAGCCCAAAGTAATGGTCTGTTCTTCCAGTCATATAGCGCGTCTTTCACAGAACCATGGCTCGGGGGCCGAAAGCCTACTTCACTCACGGTGTCAGTATACCACAACATTCAAAATGTAAGTGGCCTGCCCAGCGATGACCCTAATTACCGAGGCTTAAGCATTACCGGGGTTACCGTGGGTTTAGGGCAAAGGTTACAGTGGCCTGATGATTATTTCACCCTATACACAGCGGCTGATTTTCAACGCTACCGCCTGCGCCAATATCCGCTGGGTGGTATAAATTTTAACGATGGCCGGGTAAATAACTTTAACTTTAAAGCCACCTTTGGCCGTAATAGCGTGGACTTCCCCATCTATCCCCGCAAGGGTAGCCTCTTTAATTTAACGGTGGAAGCAACCCCACCTTGGTCTCTCTTAAACGGCCGAGATTATTCAGATTTACCCGCGTCTCAAAAGTTTGAGCTTTTGGAATATTACAAATGGAAATTTAACACCAGTTGGTTTACCGAGATTTTCCCCAAAGCGGTAATTAAGACCGCAGGAGAGTTTGGGTTTTTAGGTGCCTATAACCCTGATATCGGTCTTCCGCCTTTTGAGCGCTTTTTCTTGGGTGGAGATGGTTTGCAAAACTTTGTGCTAGACGGCCGCGAGATTATAGGCTTACGCGGATATCCGAATAACTCTTTGGTACCCCGGGGGCAAACTACTAGTCAGACTGGAGCACTGGGTGGCGCCTTGTACAACAAGCTTACCTTTGAACTCCGTTACCTAATTACAGAGAACCCCAGTGCCCAAATATTTGCTTTATCTTTTTTAGAGGCGGGTAACAACTACGGTACTTTTGAAGAGTATGAACCGTTTAACTTAAAGCGATCAGCCGGTTTTGGGGTGCGCATTTTTATGCCCATGTTTGGGCTGCTAGGGGTTGACTTTGGTTATGGCTTTGACAACATTCCGGGCCAACCGGTGGGTACCGCCAGCGGATGGCAAACCCACTTTATAATTGGTCAGCAATTTTGAAAAAATTAATTTTGCCAGCGTTTTTAATTTATGCTAAAGGAAAACGCAAAGGCCCAGAAAACAAACACTTATGTTAAAAAAAGCTTTTTCACTTTTTTTTGGTCTGGTTTTTGGTTTTTCGGCCCAAGCCCAACGTTTTGGCATAGTTGACACGGAGAAAGTTTTAACCCAAATACCAGATTACGCACAAGCCCAACAACAGCTTGATCAATTGAGCCGCACTTGGGAAAGTGAAATTGAATCTTTAATGAGTGAGGCTAACGCCATGCGGGCCGATTATGAGGCTGAGAAGGTTTTGCTTACGGAAGAGATGAAAGAGGAGCGCCTAAAGGCCATAAAGGAAAAAGAAGAAGAAGCTAAGCAAAAGCAGCAGCTTTATTTTGGGGCCAAAGGTAAAATATACACCAAGCGGCAAGAGCTTATAAAACCTATACAAGACAAAATTTACAATGCCGTACAAGAGGTTGCACGAAGAAAAAACCTGGATGCGGTTTTTGATAAAGGCAGCGGACTGGTAACCTTGTATATTAGCGAGCGCGTAGATATCAGTGACGAAGTATTAGACAAACTAAATAGTAATAGCAACTAATTAAACCAAGAAAAATGAAGAAGCAAGTAGCCCTTTTAACCCTATGTATGGCTCTCTTTGGCGCCTTTACCGTTTCGGCTCAAACGGGTGAAACCAATGGCAGTAAAACTGAAAAGATAGGCCATATTAATGCCGATGCTCTTTTACAAATGATGCCTGAGACCAAGCAAGCCCAGAAAGAATTAGAGGCTTACGGCCGTCAGTTGGAGAAAGACCTGGGTGATATGGAAACCGAGCTGCAAACCAAGATTTCAGAGTTCCGCTCCAATGAAGCCATGATGACCAAATTGGCAAAGGAGTCAAAAACTCAGGAGCTACAGCAATTGCAGCAGCGCATACAGGAATACAGCCAAGGCGCACAGCAAGATTTGCAGCAAAAGCAGGTAGAGCTACTTACCCCGGTAATTGAAAAAGCTACTAAAGCGGTAAAAGAGGTAGCCCGTGAAAATGGCTTCACCTATATTTTAGATAGCTCGCCCAGTAAAGGGGTAGTTATTTTTGCCGAAAATGGCGTGGATATTATGCCATTGGTGAAGAAAAAATTAGGCTTAACCGGCACACCTACTCCTACCAACACGGGTAATTAATAAGTCTGAAAAGCGTAAGAAGCCGTTTCCTTGTGAAACGGTTTTTTTTTTTGACCGCAACCCAATAGGCCCTCAGCTAGTTTACTGTAATTTTACCAGCCTATGCAAAGACCTATTGGTATTTTTGATTCGGGCGTGGGTGGTCTTACCGTAGCTTCAGCCATTAAGGAGGTATTACCCCAAGAGTCATTCATTTATTTTGGTGATACCCGCCATGCGCCTTACGGTGATAAGTCTAAGAAAACCATTCTGGAGTATGCTACCCGCATTACCCAATTCCTGCAAGAGCAAGATTGTAAAGCGGTAGTTATTGCCTGTAACTCGGCATCGGCAGTAGCCTACCGGTCCTTACAAAAGAAGTTTCCCAATCTTTTTATGGTTAACGTTATTGACCCGGTGGTGGAAAAGGTAGCGCAGCGCAATTTTAAAAAAGTAGGCGTTATTGCCACGCGGGCCACCACTAAGTCAAAGGTGTATGCTAAGCGTTTGCAGGCTTTAAACCCAGAATTAGAAGTGGTACTTAAAGCCACGCCTTTGTTGGCACCCATTGTGGAGGAAGGCTTTAACAATACCGAAATAAGCCGGGGCTTAATTGCCCGCTACCTCACTGATGAGGCCATAGGCCAACCCGATGCCCTGATTTTGGGCTGCACCCATTACCCGCTTTTGCAGGCAGAAATTGGCGCCTTTTTTAAGGGGCAGGTAGAAATCATTAATTCCAGTACCTGGGTGGCCCGCGCTTTAAAAGATATCCTACATCAAAAAGGACTCTTAAATGCTTCGTCAGATCCTAGTTACCAATTTTTTGTGTCGGAAAAAACGCCTGCCTTTAGCCAAGTGAGCAAACTGTTTTTTGGCCAGCGGATTAAGCTGAGAGAGCAAATTTTAAGCGCTTAAAAAATCATTCACTACCGCAAAAAACTCCTTAGGCTTTTGAGCGTGCAGCCAATGGCCGGCCTCAGCAATGGTCTCCAAAGTAGCTTCTGGAAAGTGATTGTGAATTTCGCCCAAATCTTCATCCTGAATATAATTACTGGCCCCACCACGTACAAAAAGGGTGGGCCCATCAAAAAAGGCGTTGGGGGGTAAAGCCTCACCCACCTGGGTTATGGAGGCCGAAATGGCCTTCAAATTAAAGCGCCAGGCCATTTGATCTTTTTCTTTCCAGTACAGGCTTTTTAATAAAAACTGTCGGGTGCCTTCATCCAGTTTCTTTGAGAATTTCTCCTCCGCCTCACCGCGCGATTGAATCTCATCTAATCTAAGGCCATGCAATGCTTCCAGTACATCCTGGTGATGGGGTTTGTAGGCTTTAGGGGCAATATCGGCTACCACCATTTTGCCAACCCTTTCGGGATGATATACCGCAAAAAGCATGGCCACTTTACCACCCATGCTGTGGCCCAGCAAATAGGGTTTTTCAATCTGGTGATCGTCTAAGTACTCCAACAAATCATCGGCCATAGCCTCATAGCTAAATACATCACTGTGGGGGCTGCGCCCGTGATTACGCATATCCAGCAAATGCACGGTAAACTCTT
Organism: uncultured Bacteroidota bacterium; assembly: GCA_913057235.1. GTDB lineage: Bacteria > Bacteroidota > Bacteroidia > Flavobacteriales > Schleiferiaceae > CAJXNI01. Next base: position 5,679 of record CAJXNI010000004.1, on the reverse strand, counting down.
CAGACCATTTACGGCCCAAGCTGCTCCAGTTATCACTCATTCCAAAAACCCCGTGCATGATTATTAAATGGGGACCGTTGCCCTTTACCGTGCTGTGTAATTTCATGGTGTGTTTTTAAGCAATAGCAAAGGTACCAAGCCCACGCTAATTGGAAGGGGGCTTTCGCCCGAAAGGGTCAGGTGGTAAATAGCGCTACTGCTTTATAAAACGGGCTGTACCCTTGGGGCTTTGTAAAACATAGCTGCCTGCGGGTAAATGATCTACGGAAATAAGAGTTTGGCCTTTCTCCAAAACACCTTCTTTGATTTTTGCACCGGCATTGTTATAAATCACGTAGGCCAACGCTTCCTTTTTAGTAGCCGCACTAGGTAGGCTTAAGGCATTAACAGCGGGGTTGGGGTAAACCGCCCATTGCGGTAGCTTTTGCTGATATTCTTTGGTGTTAATAATATCTCCCGCACCATTTAAAATCCAAATGTGCAAAGAGAGATTGGGCTCCGTAAAATCACGCCAATTGTATTGGTTAAAGGTAAGGGCATAGCGGTTACCGGGTAGAGCCGCAACGCTGTGGTGGCCATTGGTAAGCCCGGTGGTTATTTGCTTGCGCCAATTGAGGGTTTTGGTGCGTAGGTTGTAATTGTAGAGGCTAAAGGTATTGGTATCCTGTTCGCCATAGCTTAAATAGATTGTAGCGCTATGATCAATAGCAATTATTAAGCTATCTGGGGTTTTATAATCGATTCCTGACCGTGGATTTAAAGACGGGAAAGGCCTTATCGTATTGGTTTTTGTGATATGGCCAACTAAAGGTAGTGTGTCAACAGTGGTGACATTATAACCGGTGTCTAATACTGAAAAACCAAGGTTAAAGTAGTTTGGGTCACCAGTAGGAGATACAATAAAACTAGTGGTTATACCCAGAATATGAATTTCGCTAGACTTATAATTAAGATACTGTTGATAAGGCCTAAAAAATGCTATGGAGGTTAACCCGCTAATATTGACAGAGCCCATGTTTAATAGATTAAGCGCAGTGTCTATTACAAGAGTAGAATTTCGCTGAGCGGAATTAAACGGAGCCGTACCGGCTACTATTTTGTCCCTAAAAAAGTGTATGGTTTGTAAATACCCTGCTCTGGCGTTGTTTGGTAGCGCATTTAAATAGGAGAGTTTGTAAGTTGTTTTGTTGGGGTAAACTTTTACTACCGCCTTGGCTACGCCACTATCGCAATGGCCTGCCCGGCCCCCTAAATAAATGTTACCCAAACTATCAAAGTCCATGGTGTAAAACGAAAAATAGGTGGAGTCATTTTCAAACTCTGTTGAGCTTATAAAATTTAGGTTAGTATCTAGTTTAAGGAGGCTGGTTCTAAAGGTGTAAGTGCAAATTCCTTTAGGTTGGGAGCTTTGTATTTCTATCAGACAATACAAGTAATTGCCGTGTAACTTTAAATCATGAAAACGGGCATATTCTTGATTTACCAAATTTAAAAACGGGGTTAAATCAAGGCTATCTTTAGTATTTAGATTATGATCTAATTTGTACAGCCATTGTGCTTTAACACCTTCTTCAAAAGCAAAATCACCTTCAAATACATTAAAATAAAGATGAGATGAGTCTGCCACCAAGCTGAGGCTACCTGTGAAAAGTGAACCAGGGCTTTTAATTACGCGCATTTGTTCTTGACCGTGAACCAAAACCGTAATACAAAAGGCTAATGGTAAAAGTATTTTTTGCATTTGAAAGTTTTTTAGGTTTAAAACCAAGCTTCTGCAACAGCAGAAGCTTGGTAAAAGTATCTAAAGGCCTAATTCAGCCGCTGAAATTTGAGGAGAATTATGATTGACAAATATTTGATGAAACCCATGGATTTGTAAGCTTTTGATACAACCATTGGATTCAGCTACACGTTTTAGAGGTATGAAACTAGTTTTGCCCCTAAGGCACCGCTTAGGACTCCCTACATTTTAAATACCTTTGGCGCTTCAAAAAATGAGCTTAATGCAAGACCCCAAGCGCTATACCGTTACCGCAGCCCTCCCGTATGCCAATGGCCCGGTGCACATTGGCCATCTGGCCGGTTGTTACCTTCCGGCAGATATTTACGTGCGGTTTTTGAGGCAAAATCAAAAAGACGTAAAATTCATTTGCGGTACCGATGAACACGGGGCAGCCATTAATATTAAGGCGCAAAAAGAAGGTATTTCTCCACAGGAGGTGGTAGACCGCTACCACGGTATTATTGACCAGGCCTTTAAAGACTTTGGGATTGACTTTGATATTTTTTCGCGCACCAGCAAAGAGGTGCATCATAAAACCGCCCAGGATTTTTTTCTGAAGCTGCATGAGCAGGGCGCTTTTGAAGAGCAAACCACCGAGCAATATTTTGACCCGGAAGCCCAGCAGTTTTTAGCCGACCGATTTATTGTAGGGCAATGCCCCAACTGCGGTTTTGAGGAAGCCTACGGAGATCAATGTGAGAACTGTGGCTCTACGCTCAGCGCCAATGAGTTAATTAATCCAAAATCGCGCTTAAGCGGAAGTGCCCCGGTGAAGAAGGAAACCAAACATTGGTTTTTACCCTTGAATCACCTTTCCGGAAAAATTAGAAATTACATTCAGGCGCATAAAAACTGGAAACCCAATGTGTACGGGCAATGCATGAGTTGGTTAGACTCTGGTGACGGTCTGCAGGCGCGCAGTATGACCCGTGACTTAGATTGGGGCATACAAGTACCCTTGAAAGATGCCGAGGGCAAAGTGCTCTACGTTTGGTTTGATGCGCCTATTGGCTACATTTCGGCTACCAAAGAGTTGGTAGGGGATGATTGGACCAAATACTGGCAAAGTGATGACACCCAACTGGTGCACTTTATTGGCAAAGACAATATAGTTTTTCACTGCATAATTTTTCCCGCCCTTTTAATGGAGCACGGTGGCTACCATTTGCCGGATGCCGTACCCGCCAATGAGTTCTTAAATCTGGAAGGACAAAAGATTTCCACCAGCCGCAACTGGGCCGTGTGGCTGCATGAGTATTTAGAAGATTTCCCCAACCAGCAAGACGCTCTGCGCTACGCCTTGTGCGCCAACGCACCCGAAACCAAAGACAATGACTTCACCTGGAAAGACTTTCAAAGTCGCAATAATAATGAGCTAGTGGCCATTCTAGGCAACTTTGTAAACCGGGTGTTGGTGTTGATGCAAAAGTACTATCAGGGTAAAATTCCGGCCCCAGATACCTTGCAAGCACAAGACCAAGAAGTGCTGCAAAACCTTACGCAGGCGCCTAATCTTATCGGAGAAGCTCTTGGTAAATTCCGCTTTCGCGAAGCCCAAACTGCCTTAATGCAATTGGCCCGCGCAGGAAACAAATACTTGGCCGAAGAAGAGCCCTGGAAATCGGTGAAAACCAACCCAGAGCGCACCCAAACCGTGATGTACGTAGCGGCTCAGGTAGCCGCGCAGTTGTCTCAACTTATGGAGCCCTTTTTACCGCACAGTGCGGCTAAGCTTAGAACCTACCTCAACCTGCCCTTACTAAATTGGGGCCAACTGGAGCAGCAAGAGCTATTGATACCGGGTCATACCGTAGAGAAAGGAGCTTTGCTATTTCAAAAAATTGAAGATGCGGCTATAGAAGCCCAACGCGAAAAGTTAGAGGCCAGCCGAAAGGCCAACGCAGCCGCCCAATACGCGCCCTCAAAAGAACCGGCCAGTTTTGATGATTTCACCAAAATGGATTTGCGGGTGGGTGAAATCACCCAAGCCCAGAAAGTACCCAAAACCAGCAAGTTACTTAAGCTAGAGGTAAATTTAGGTTTTGAAAAGCGCACCATAGTTTCAGGCATTAGCCAGTTTTTTAACCCCGATGAAATTATTGGCCAAAAGGTGGTAGTTTTAGCCAACCTTAAGCCCCGAAAGATTAAAGGCATTGCCAGTGAAGGCATGATTTTAATGGCCGATGATCGCAGTGGTAACCTGCACTTTGCAACGGTGGCTAAGGAAGCAGAAGTTGGTTCTACCATTAGCTAAAAAAGATTTTTATGGCCCTTTTACAACCCTCAACCCTGGAGTTTTTAAAAGAATTAGCCGCCCACAACAGCAAAGAGTGGATGGATGAAAACCGCAAATGGTACCAGGAGGAAAGGGAGCGGGTGATTGATTTGGCCAAAAACCTCCACGATGCTTTTGCCACGTTGGAAACCATGCCCCTGGTAGATCCCAAGAAATCGCTGGTACGCATCAACAACAACCGCAGGTTTCAACCCGATAAGCCCTTGTACAAGAACAACTTTGGCATTATGATTAACCGGGGAGAGGGTAACTGTGGGTACTTCATTAATATTGAGCCAGGTGCCAGTTTTGCCGGAGCCGGGGTGTACCATCCTGAGAAAGAACAACTGGCGGCCATCAGACATTTGGTAGACACCCGCGGGGCGGAGTTGCAAAAAATTGTGGATCAGGCCGATTTCAAAAAGTATTTTGGCGAAATTCATGGCGCTGAATTAAAAACCGCCCCGAGAGATTATCCCAAAGACCACCCCTTTATTCACCTGCTGCGCAAAAAAGACTTTACCATTATGTATGCCTTATCAGATGAGACACTTTGTTCTAAAAATCTGGTGAAAACCATTAAGGGTGCTTACCAAAAGGGTATGCCTTTTATGCATTTTATTGATGATGCTCTAAAATTGGTTTAGTGAATGGTAGCTCTATGGCACCAGTAAATTTGCGTATAGCATGAAAGAAAAAGTTTTGGTTTTGGGAGCCGGCCTACAGGGCATGCTGGTTTCACTCCATGCATAAGCAGGGGTATCAAGTTGAGGTGTTAGATAAGGCCAGCGCCCCTCCTATCACGCGTTAGCCTGTGCAATGAGGGTAAAATTCACACCGAAATTATCTACGTAAAAGACAAGAGCTTCAATTCGGCCCGTAAAATTTTAGCCGGGGCGCTTACCTTTTCAGATGGAATAGAAGAAATAACCGGTACAAGTGCACCCTGGCAGCAGTGGTACTCTAAGCCTTTTGTGTACTTGGCTATGGCCGATAGTATGCTGACCCCCAATCAACTCAATGAGCGCTATCAAATTGTGAATGAGCTATTTTTAGACGGCTTAAAAAGTGGGGGCAAAGCTACTTAGGTGTCGCAGCCCTATTTTTTGGTGCGCCCGCTCACTAAAGGACCCGACTATTTAAATTCCAAACAGATAATAGCCGCCTGGGAAACCGCTGAATTAAGTTTAAATCTTGTTGCTTTTAACCAATGGCTATTGAAACAGGTAGGGCAGAGGTCTGGTATTTCGCTAAACCTCAATGCCCAGATTACCGAGATACAGGAAACAGCGGGTGGCTTTTCTGTGGCCTACAGTAAGGGTGGACAAGCGCATAAAGTGGATTCTTCACTAGTGATGAACTGCTTGTGGGAAGGCCGCATGATGCTAGACCAGCAATTGGGCTATATCCCAAGTCATACCTGGCTTTATCGCTTTAAGCACAGAATACTTGTGGGCTTACCACCGCATTTGCAAAATATGCACAGCCATACCATGGTATTGGGCAGCTACGGAGATGTGGTTAATTAGGGAGGGCGCATACCTACCTATCTTTCTTGGTACCCTTCTGGCATGACCGATGAAACGCGGGAGATAGCTACTCCAAACCATTGGGAAGATCC